>NZ_JAOQJV010000006.1:0-152439 GCF_025567415.1 Dorea ammoniilytica | reverse complement strand
CTTCGCCGTCGGGGTGATTACCCTACGCATTACCTGAGGTTCATGTCAAGGCTGGCGGACGGCTTAGAAAACCTATAACGTGGTAACGTCAATCCCACGAAAAAAATGATTGACCCAAATTCTTTATGAAATATTTGGGAGCAAAATCAAATGATGGATATCATAATCAGAAAACAGGCTTTTGTTCTTATTTCCTCACATTTGAGGATGGTGCACGTATTGAAATCATGAATATACCAGAAATGGCTGATTTACCGAAGAAACTAGCTCGTACTGGATATTCACATATAGCTTTTAGCGTGGGAAGCATAGAAAAAGTGGATGAATTGACAGCGGAATTAAAAGCTGATGGTTATGAGGTTATCAGTGGACCACGGACTACAGGTGATGGATATTACGAAAGCTGTATTGTTGCGGTTGAGGATAATCAAATTGAGATTACGATATAGTGGGAAAATGTAGGTATTTGAAAGGACAAAAACATGGCTTCAAGCAAAGAAGATTTACAATTTTTATTAGAGCAGTTATCTGATTTAGAAGAAATTAATTATCGTGCAATGATGGGAGAATATATCATATATTATCGTGGCAGGATTGTCGGAGGCATATATGATGACAGGTTGCTTGTGAAACCGACAAAATCTGCAGTTTCTTATATGGCAACTGCGATTTATGAATTACCGTATGAAGGGGCAAAAGAGATGTTGTTAGTAGAAGACGTCTACATTCCGGTAGGTAGATAACAATCAGTGTAACATAAAAATTTTTCTGTTTCCATATTGATAAAGTTATTCTCGTGTTGTAATCCTACACTCTAAATTGTAAAAATAGCTGATCTGTACATTGAATTTGAAGCTCTAGTGTGGTAATCTATAAGTTGCTATATTGGAGCTTCTATTGTTGGAAGGAGCTAAAATAAAAAGAAATTGATAAGGTGGCTTGTGCATTAAATGTAGGATAAAAATACATATATTATCATATTTGGTGGCACTCGATGTGGCACTTGGTGTGATAAATGGAAAGCGCAAACACTATGAATAAAGGAACTTTGAAGGAGGAAATATAAAAAATGAAATTAGGAATCGTGGGACTTCCAAATGTAGGAAAAAGTACATTGTTCAATTCACTGACAAAGGCTGGAGCTGAGTCAGCCAACTACCCATTCTGTACGATTGATCCGAACGTAGGAGTTGTTACTGTACCGGATGAGCGTCTGAATGTACTTGGTGAGATGTATCATACCAAGAAGATCATCCCGGCAGCAATTGAATTTGTAGATATCGCAGGGTTGGTAAAAGGAGCTTCTAAGGGTGAAGGACTTGGCAACCAGTTTCTGGCGAATATTCGTGAAGTGGATGCGATTGTACACGTAGTACGTTGCTTTGAGGACAGCAATATTGTACATGTAGACGGAAGTATCGATCCGATGCGTGACGTAGAGACAATTAATCTGGAACTGATCTTTTCTGATATTGAAGTGTTGGACAGAAGAATTGCCAAGACAGCGAGATCAGCAAGGAATGACAAGGCGGCAGCTAAAGAGCTGAAGCTTCTGGAGAAGATCAAAGCATATCTGGAAGATGGACGTCTTGCCAAGAACTTTGATGATTTTGAAGATGAGGAAGAGGAAGAACTGTTCCAGAGCTTCAATCTGCTGACTGCAAAGCCGGTAATCTTTGCGGCTAATGTGACAGAGGATGATCTGCCAAATGACGGAGAAGACAACGAAGGCGTACAGACACTTCGCAAATATGCAGAGGAAGAGAAGTGTGAAGTATTTGTGGTATGTGCTCAGATTGAGCAGGAGATCGCTGAGTTAGAGGATGATGAGAAGAAGATGTTCTTAGAGGATCTCGGACTTAAGGAGTCAGGACTTGAGAAACTGATCCGTGCAAGCTACAGACTGCTGGGGTTGATCAGTTACCTGACAGCAGGTGAGCCGGAGGTTCGTGCGTGGACAATCACCAAGGGAACTAAGGCACCGCAGGCTGCAGGCAAGATTCATACAGACTTTGAACGTGGATTCATCCGTGCAGAAGTTGTTGCATATGATGACCTGATCGCATGTGGATCTCACAATGCAGCTAAAGAGAAAGGGCTGATTCGTCTGGAAGGAAAAGACTATGTCGTACAGGATGGAGATATTATGCTGTTCCGCTTTAATGTGTAGAATGTGATCCGGAAAGAAAGAGAGTGTTGTTAATATGCATGAAACAATTGATTTTCCGAATCTCGGCATTCATTTGAAAAATGTGGGAAAAACGATCAGTGTATTCCATTTTGATGTTGCATACTATGGGGTTATTATTGGTCTTGGCATATTGGCGGGTTTGCTGATAGCTATGCATGTGGCAAAGAAGACCGGACAGAATCAGGAAGATTATATAGATCTGGCTATTTATGGGGTTATCTTTGGTATTATCGGAGCCAGAGTATACTATGTTGTATTTTCCTGGGATATGTATAAAAATGATTTGTTAAGTATTTTTAATATCCGGCAAGGTGGACTGGCAATCTATGGTGGGGTGATCGCAGCAGTTATTACGGTGTTTGTATTTGCGAAAAGACGACATTTGGCAGCGGGGATACTCCTGGATACTGCCTGTCATGGGCTGGTGCTCGGACAGGCGATCGGACGCTGGGGTAATTTTTTTAACAGAGAAGCTTTTGGGAAATATACGAACAGCCTGTTTGCAATGAGACTTCCGTTGGATGCGGTGAGGATCGGTGACGTGACACAGCAGATGCGGGATGAACTGGAAATGATAGATGGCGTAGGTTATATTCAGGTACATCCGACTTTTTTGTATGAATCTGCATGGTGCCTGTTAGTGCTGACATTCTTGTTCTGGTACCGACACAGACAGAAGTTCCAGGGCGAGATTTTTTTAGTATATCTGGCAGGATATGGATTAGGCAGATTTTGGATTGAAGGTCTCAGGACAGATCAGCTTCTGATCCCGGGAATAGGAATACCGGTGTCAAGAGTTCTGGCACTGATTCTGTTTGTGGGCGCGACGGCAATTATTATCGTGCAGCGCAAAAAGATAAAAAAGAGTCAAAAGAATAATATAGAATGATGCGAGGGACAGATTTCAGCGGAATCTGTCCTTTTAATATACAATGTAGTATGTTGTATTGGAAAAGGAACAATATATTCGGGGGAATAACTGGACTTTTAACAGGGCAGGGGATATAATAATTACATACGTCAAAATGAAATTTTAAGACAAAATTCTAAGGAGGAACATTGAAATGGCAAGAAAAATGAAGACCATGGATGGTAACCATGCAGCGGCTCATGCTTCCTATGCATACACAGACGTTGCAGCAATTTACCCAATCACACCTTCATCTGTTATGGCAGAAGCTACAGACGAGTGGGCAACACAGGGAAGAAAGAACATCTTTGGACAGGAAGTACAGGTTACAGAGATGCAGTCAGAGGCAGGTGCAGCAGGTACAGTTCACGGATCTCTGGCAGCAGGAGCTCTGACAACTACTTATACAGCTTCACAGGGTCTGCTGCTTATGATTCCAAACCTTTACAAAATAGCTGGCGAGCAGCTTCCGGGTGTATTTAACGTATCTGCTCGTGCTATCGCAAGCCATGCATTATCAATCTTTGGAGATCACTCAGATGTTTACGCCTGTCGTCAGACCGGATGTGCTATGCTCTGTGAGTCCAGTGTACAGGAAGTAATGGACCTGACACCGGTTGCACACTGCGCAGCTATCAAAGGACGTATTCCGTTTATCAACTTCTTCGATGGATTCCGTACATCACACGAGATTCAGAAGATCGAGACATGGGATTACGAAGATCTGAAAGATATGGTAGATATGGACGCAGTTGATGCTTTCAGAAAGCACGCTCTGAATCCAAATCACCCATGTCAGAGAGGTTCAGCTCAGAACCCGGATATCTTCTTCCAGGCAAGAGAAGCATGTAACCCATATTACGATGCTATGCCGGCTATCGTACAGGAGTACATGGACAAGGTTAATGAGAAGATCGGAACAAACTACAAACTGTTCAACTACTACGGAGCAGAAGATGCAGAGCATGTAATCGTTGCTATGGGTTCTGTCTGTGATACAATCGACGAGACAGTTGATTACCTGGTAGAGGCAGGCAAGAAGGTTGGTGTTGTAAAGGTTCGTCTTTACAGACCATTCAGCGCAGAGGCATTGATCAGTGCTATTCCGGACAGCGTTAAGACAATTACAGTATTAGACAGAACAAAAGAGCCGGGAGCACTTGGCGAGCCATTATATCTGGACGTTGTAGCAGCTCTGAAGGGATCTAAGTTCGATGCAGTACCGGTACAGTCAGGACGTTACGGATTAGGTTCTAAAGATACAACACCTGCACAGATCGTTGCAGTATATGAGAACACAACAAAAGCTAAATTCACAATCGGTATCGTGGATGATGTTACAGGACTTTCACTGGAAGTTGGAGCACCTCTGGTTACTACACCGGAAGGAACAATCAACTGTAAGTTCTGGGGTCTGGGAGCAGATGGTACTGTAGGTGCTAACAAGAACTCTATCAAGATCATTGGTGATAATACAGATATGTATGCTCAGGCATACTTCGATTACGACTCTAAGAAGTCAGGCGGTGTTACAATGTCTCACCTGCGTTTCGGTAAGAAGCCGATCAAGTCTACTTACCTGATTCACAAGGCTAACTTTGTAGCATGTCACAATCCGTCCTATGTTAACAAGTATAACATGGTACAGGAGCTGGTTGATGGCGGTACATTCCTTCTGAACTGCCCATGGGATATGGAAGGTCTTGAGAAACATCTGCCAGGACAGGTAAAAGCATTCATCGCTAACCACAACATCAAGCTTTACACAATCGACGGTATCAAGATTGGTAAAGAGATCGGACTTGGCGGTCGTATCAATACCGTACTTCAGTCAGCATTCTTCAAACTGGCAGCTATCATTCCGGAGGAAGAAGCTATTGACCTGATGAAGAAAGCAGCTAAGGCTACTTACGGAAGAAAAGGTGATAAGATCGTACAGATGAACTACGATGCAATCGATGCTGGTGCTAAGCAGGTAGTTGCAGTAGAAGTACCGGAGAGCTGGAAGTCATGCGAGGATGAAGGCCTGTTCTCACCAGAAGTTAAGGGTGGAAGAGAAGACGCTGTTAAATTCGTTAAGAATATCCAGGCTAAGGTAAATGCTCAGGAAGGTAATACACTGCCTGTATCTGCATTTACAGATTACGTAGATGGTTCTACACCGTCAGGTACTGCTGCATATGAGAAACGTGGTATTGCAGTAGATATCCCGGTATGGAAATCAGAAAACTGTATCCAGTGTAACCGTTGTGCATATGTATGTCCGCACGCAGTTATCCGTCCGGTAGCATTGACAGAAGAAGATATGGCTAAGGCTCCGGAAGGACTGAAGACAATTGATATGATCGGTATGCCGGGTATGAAGTTCACAATGACTGTATCAGCTTATGACTGTACAGGATGTGGATCATGTGCTAACGTTTGCCCAGGCAAGAAGGGTGAGAAAGCACTTGTTATGGCTAATATGGAAGAGAATGCCGGAGAGCAGACATTCTTCGATTTCGGAACAGAGATTCCGGTTAAGCCAGAAGTTGTTGCTAAGTTCAAAGAGAATACCGTTAAGGGTAGCCAGTTTAAACAGCCTCTGCTTGAGTTCTCAGGTGCTTGTGCAGGTTGTGGTGAGACACCTTACGCTAAACTTATAACACAGTTATTCGGTGACAGAATGTACATTGCGAATGCAACTGGATGTTCATCAATCTGGGGTAACTCTTCACCGTCTACACCTTATACAGTAACACCGGAAGGAAAAGGACCGGCTTGGTCTAACTCATTGTTCGAAGATAACGCTGAGTTCGGATATGGTATGCTGTTAGCTCAGAAAGCTCTGAGAGAAGGACTGAAAGCTAAAGTTGAGACAGTAGCTGCTTCAGAAAAAGCTTCAGAAGAAGTTAAGGCTGCTTGCGCTGAATGGCTTGACACATACAGCTGCGGTGCTACTAACGGAAGCGCTACAGACAAACTTGTTGCTGCATTAGAAGGATGCGACTGTGAGACATGCCAGGATATCGTTAAGAACAAAGATTTCCTTGCTAAGAAGTCACAGTGGATCTTCGGTGGTGACGGATGGGCTTACGATATCGGATTCGGTGGTGTTGACCACGTACTTGCAAGTGGCAAGGACATCAACGTTATGGTATTCGATACAGAGGTATACTCTAACACAGGTGGACAGTCTTCTAAGTCTACTAAGACAGGTGCTGTTGCTCAGTTCGCAGCAGGTGGTAAAGAGACTAAGAAGAAAGACCTTGCTGGTATTGCAATGAGCTATGGTTACGTATATGTTGCACAGATCGCTATGGGTGCTGACTTCAATCAGACAGTTAAGGCAATCGCAGAGGCAGAGGCATATCCGGGACCATCATTGATCATCGCATACGCTCCATGTATCAACCATGGTATTAAGAAGGGTATGAGCAAAGCTCAGACAGAGGAACAGCTTGCAGTTGAGTGCGGATACTGGAATAACTTCAGATTCAACCCGGCAGCAGAAGGCGCTAAGTTTACTCTGGACAGCAAAGAGCCTAAGATGGAAGGATACAAAGACTTCCTGAACGGAGAAGTTCGTTACAATTCTCTTGCTAGATTCTATCCAGAGAAAGCAGAAGTTCTGTTTGCTAAGAATGAATCAGAAGCAAAAGACAGATACGAATATCTGAAGAAGCTCGTTACTCTGTACGGAGCAGAATAAATAGCAGCTTATTCGACAGAAAAATAAATCAGAAGTCCGTCGGGTCATTCCGGCGGACTTCTTTTCAAAGAGGAGACCGGATCATGATGGTGAATAAATCCGAGAACAGAAAAAAAGAAATAGAACTGTTACAGACAGCGCCGGATCTGACAGCAATTGTATGTGACAGTACCAGACTGCCGTATGTAGAATGTGATATTGAGACCTGTGACGATCAGGTGTTGGTATATGAGAACAGGGAAATGGCGGAAAAAGAAGCTAAGAAGATTGGGGACGCAGGATACAGAGTGCGTACTGCTCATCTTCCGCAGAAGCAGAGATTTGGATTTTTTGCAAATCTTTATTCTTTGGGCGTTAATGCGGTTCTGATCAACAAAGGAGAGGAATCGCAGGTACGTCTGGATTTGGATAAGGTAATTAACCGTCCGGATATTCCTCGTTTTACATATGAGATCAGAAAGGCGTTGGACGCAGGAGAAAAGCCAAAGTTTCGTGTGGAAAATCCGGAATTTCATCTGACAGCTATCTACTTCACACAGCTTTCGCGCGGGACAAAGGCGCAGGAACATGAAGAAGAATTAAAAGAGCTTCAGGAAGAGATGATGACTCATTACCGGGAAGGATATTACATTGTGGCAAGAACTAAGGAAGGAACAACCCCCCTTCTGAAGACGAAGGATGGTGGCTCTTTGCAGCCAATGTTCAGCGACATGCAGGAATTCCTGAAGTTCCAACATGTGAATCCAACCATGAAAGTGGAGACGGCGGTTATGACAGAAGCAGAATTTCTGAAACATCTGGCAAAAGAGGCCACAGGAGTAGTAATTAATCCACTTGGAATCAGTCTGCTTCTGCAGGTGAACCGCAAAAAATCGGATTAAAACCAGAGTATTGCTATGTCCGTATGAAGTGTTTGATATATCAAATGTTTGATAAAATAGTAACGGTTGACATTTTGATTCAGACATGATAAAACATATACTATATGAATAAGGTCTTGGATAGAGGCGCAGGTTTCATGAGTATCATATGACGATAGTGTGGCACACTGTTGTATGAGAAAGGGGAGACTGCCGAAGACAGATTTAAGCCAAAGGATTTGTCTGGGCTGCAGGAGAATATCTTGCGGACTGTCACGAAAGTGGAGCGCTATCATGATGAATATAAGTGAGATACATTTTATAAAGTGTTGATTTAGTATTTAAAGTCATGGATAGTGTGCGTAAGCATTGTCCATGACTTTCTTCGTATAGTAACACTAATGTTATAGAGTATCTAAGAGAGAAGAGAGGTATTATATGAACAACATGAAGAGAAAGATCGCTTGGACGATATCTGCCATTGCATTAATGGTAATGTGCTGTCCGGTGATCGCATTTGCAGCAGACGGAGCAGAAGAGTATGTTCCAAATATGTACGCCAGCTTTTGGGCATTGATTCCGCCGGTAGTGGCAATCGCGCTTGCATTGATTACTAAGGAAGTATACAGTTCGCTGTTTATCGGTATTGTGATTGGTGGCGTATTTTATTCTAACTTTACATTTGAAAAAACGGTTACACATGTTGTACAGGATGGATTCGTCGGAGTACTGGCTGACAGTTACAATATGGGTATTCTGATCTTCCTGGTAATTCTGGGAACGATCGTGTGTCTGATGAATCGTGCGGGAGGTTCGGCAGCATTTGGACGTTGGGCTGAAGTACACATCAAGACACGTGTAGGTGCACAGATTGCAACGATTATTTTGGGTATCCTGATCTTTATCGATGACTATTTTAACTGTCTGACAGTCGGAAGTGTTATGCGTCCGGTAACAGACCGTCATAATGTATCCAGAGCGAAGTTATCTTATCTGATTGATGCGACAGCAGCTCCGGTATGTATTATTGCACCAATCTCATCCTGGGCAGCAGCTGTTACAGGATTCGTAGAGGGTGAAGATGGATTGTCTATTTTTGTAAGAGCAATTCCGTATAATTTCTATGCATTACTTACCATTATTATGATGTTTGGTCTGGTACTCCTCAAAGTAGAGTATGGTCCGATGAAAGTCCATGAAGATAATGCAGTTAAGAATGGGGACATTTATACAACTCCTGACAGACCATATGAGAATGCTTCCAAAGAAATCGTGAATCAGAAAGGAAGAGTTATTGATCTGGTCTTTCCGATCGTAGTACTGATCATCTGCTGTATCATTGGAATGATCTGGTCCGGCGGATTCTTCGAGGGTGACGATTTTATCACTGCATTTTCTAACAGTGATGCATCCGTAGGACTTGCGGTAGGAAGCTTTTTCGCACTGATCATTTCCATTGTGTTCTATCTGGTAAGACGTGTACTGAACTTCGCAGACTGCATGTCATGTCTTCCGGAAGGATTTAAGGCAATGGTGCCGGCTATTCTGATCCTGACAATGGCATGGACATTGAAGGCAATGACAGACAGCCTTGGCGCGGCAGAATTTGTGGCTAACGCAATGCAGCATGCAGCAGGCGGATTGATGAGTCTGCTTCCGGCAATCATTTTCCTGGTAGGATGCTTCCTTGCATTTGCAACTGGTACATCATGGGGAACCTTTGGTATCCTGATCCCGATCGTAGTAGCTGTGTTCCAGGGAACAAATGAGACAATGATGATCATTTCTATTTCAGCGTGTATGGCAGGTGCAGTATGTGGAGATCACTGTTCACCGATTTCTGATACTACGATCATGGCATCTGCGGGAGCACAGTGTAATCATGTGAATCATGTATCTACACAGCTTCCATATGCTATCACTGTAGCGGCAATTTCATTTGTGACATACGTGGTCGCAGGTTTTGTGAGAACAGCATTTATTGCACTTCCGGTCGGAATCGTACTGACAATCGGAACCCTGCTGGTACTTCGCAAGATATATGGAAAAGAAGAATAATTGATATGATATGAAATGGGAATCCGAGAGGGTTCCCATTTTGTATTGCGACGAGTCAAAGTCCGAGCTTGCTCGAGACCTTGACGACCGCATACAATCTCAGAAGGTGCCTTTAGGCACTTCTGATGATTTGTATTGTGGGTAAATTAGTTTGACAGACCTGCGACTCCGTGTTACATTAATTAGGTAAATGAGTGATACAATTAAATACAGATGTGTGAGGTGTCGGTCGGATTACAAGTATGGTCTGACCGGTGAAAAGGGAAACAGGTGTGAATCCTGTACGAACTCGTCACCGTATTTCACGAGCAGAAGAAGTATCCACTGGGAGACCGGGAAGGATCGGATGCGTCAGAGTGATAAGCCGGGAGACCTGCCTTTCGCAGTACAGGAATGAGAATTCATGCCACGAGCAACTGGCAGTACGAAAGATAGATAAAAGACTATTTTGCTGATAGTTTTTATTTTGCGTATCTTTGTTTTTGGAATCTTCGTTCTTGTATGGAATGAGGATTTTTTTGTATCATGACAAAATCAAGGAGGAACGGAGCATGAAGAAGAAACTGGTGGCAGCGTTACTTACAGCAGCTATGGCAATGTCTCTGCTTGCAGGATGCGGAAGCAGTGACAGCAAGAGCAGTGATGCAGACAGCAAGGAGACAGCAGAAAGTACGGAGGATAGTGATCAGGAGGCAGCAGATAAGGTGGCAGATCTGATTGATGCAATCTATGTACAGGAGAGAACAGAGGACACTGACAAGCAGTGTGAAGAAGCAAAAGCAGCATGGGATAAGCTGACAGATGCGCAGAAAGAACTGGTATCCGGAGAGAATGCTGATCCGGACTATTTTGGAAGAGATACAGGAGATGCATCAAAAGATGATCCGTTAAATGAGGATGAGATTGGGGAAAATGAACTTCTGGTCGTAAGCTTTGGTACATCATTTAATGACAGCCGTGCGACAGATATCGGTGGCATTGAGAAAGCACTTCAGGAAGCTAATCCAGACTGGTCTGTAAGAAGAGCATTTACCGCTCAGATCATTATCAACCATGTACAGGCCCGTGATGGTGAAAAGATTGATAACATGGATCAGGCACTGGAGCGTGCGGTCAATAATGGCGTAAAGAATCTGGTTGTACAGCCGACACATCTGATGCATGGAGCAGAATATGATGAACTGAGTGAAGCAGTTGAGAATTATAAGGACAAATTTGAGTCTGTAAAGATTGCAGAGCCTCTTCTTGGAGAAGTAGGATCTGATGCAACTGTGATCAATGCAGATAAAGAAGCTGTTGCAAAAGCAATCACGGACGAAGCAGTAAAGGCAGCAGAGTATGACAGCTTGGAAGCGGCAGAAGCAGACGGAACAGCATTTGTATTCATGGGACATGGCACTTCTCATGTGGCAAATGTAAGCTATAACCAGATGCAGACACAGATGGAACAGCTTGGATACAAGAATGTATTCATCGGTACGGTAGAAGGTGAGCCAGAGGATACAGCTTGTGAAGCTGTTATCGACAAGATCAAAGAAGCAGGATACAAGAAAGTAATCCTTCGTCCGCTGATGGTAGTTGCGGGAGACCATGCAAATAATGATATGGCTGGTGATGATGACGATTCATGGAAGAGCCAGTTTGAAGCATCAGGAGCATTTGACAGTATCGAGACACAGATCGAAGGTCTGGGAAGAATCCCGGCTGTTCAGCAGATCTATGTAGAGCATACAAAGGCAGCTATTGAACAGTAGATTGTAGAGGCGGTAAAGTAAGCATGTTAAGAAAGAAGATTGCGGTATTACTACTGTCTGCAGCGATGGCAATGACCATGCTTAGCGGATGTGGTGATAACACTGCAAAAGAAGACGAAAAAGCAGCTACAGAAGATCAGAATAAGGATGATGCTTCAGAAGCTAAGGAAGAAGAGGCAGATGAAGCGGAAAAGGCACCGGTAGAAGATGGTGAATACTGGGTGGATTTTAATACTGACAGTGGTATGTTTCATGAAAATCCAGATTTCGATGGTGGTAAGGCAACATTGATCGTTGAGGATGGAAAGATGACGGTGCATATTACTCTGAATTCCAAGAATATCGTGCAGTTATTCTTAGGAACGGCAAAGGATGCACAGAAAGATGGCGCAGATCTGATCGATCCTTCTGGTACAGAAACGATTGAATATACAGACGGTTCAGAACCGGAAGAAGTATATACATTTGATGTGCCGGTAAAGAAGCTGGATGAAGAGTTTGATCTGGCACTGATCGGAACCAAGGGCAAGTGGTATGACCACAAAGTCAGCGTAAGTAATCCGGTGGCGAAGTAATAGAATAGAAATAGAATCCCGGCAGGCAGAATGTAGAGATATGTTTTGCCTGCTGTTTTTTTATGCAGAACATGTTCTCGATAAGCGTATCTTCCGGATGAAAAAAGAAATAGATTGTGTTACAATGGGAGATAATGATGAATGATTGAATAGAATTGGAGACTAGAGTATGAGTATAAGAGATTTGAATCAATATGAGATTATAAAGGATGAAGATCTGCAGGATGTCAAGTGCCATGGTTATCTGCTGAAGCATAAGAAAAGCGGTGCCAGACTGGTGCTGATGGAGGCAGATGATGACAATAAGGTGTTTTCAGTAGGCTTCCGTACACCGCCGGAGGACAGCACAGGACTTCCGCATATTCTGGAGCATTCGGTATTGTGTGGCTCTGATCATTTCCCGGTCAAGGATCCGTTTGTAGAGTTGGTGAAAGGATCGCTGAATACATTTTTGAATGCAATGACTTATCCGGACAAGACGATGTATCCGGTGGCAAGCTGCAATGATAAGGATTTCCAGAATCTGATGCATGTATATATGGATGCAGTATTCCATCCGAATATTTATAAGCATGAGGAGATTTTCCGTCAGGAGGGATGGAGTTATAAGCTGGATTCTGAGGATGCGGATCTGGAATACAACGGCGTTGTATATAATGAGATGAAAGGAGCGTTTTCTTCACCGGAGGGCGTGCTTGACCGAGTGGTATTGAATGAACTGTTCCCGGATACTGCTTATGCTAATGAATCAGGCGGAGATCCGGATGTAATCCCGAATCTCAGCTATGAGCAGTTTCTAGCATTTCACAAGAAATATTATCATCCGTCCAACAGCTATATCTATCTGTATGGTGATATGGATATGGAAGAGAAGCTTGTATGGCTGGATCAGGAATATCTGAGTAAGTTTGATGTGGCAGAGATTGATTCCAGAATCGGTTATCAGGAGCCATTTGCAAAGATGAAAGAAGTGGAGATGCCATATTCGGTTGCCAGTGAGGAACCATTGGAGGATAATACATTCCTTTCTTATAATAAGGTAATTGGAACCAGTCTGGATAAGGAGTTGTATGTGGCTTTTGAGATTCTGGATTATGCATTGTTATCAGCACCGGGAGCACCGCTTAAGAAGGCGCTTTTGGAGGCAGGAATCGGTAAGGATATTCTGGGTTCTTATGACAATGGCGTATATCAGCCAATTTTTTCTGTAGTTGCGAAGAATGCGAATCCGGAACAGAAGGAAGAATTTGTGACACTGATCGAGAAGCTTCTTACAGATATGGCAGAGCATGGCATTGACAGAAAAGCACTGGAGGCAGGTATTAACTATCATGAGTTCCAGTACCGAGAAGCAGATTACGGACGTTACCCGAAGGGTCTGATGTACGGTCTGCAGATCATGGACAGCTGGCTCTATGATGAAAATGAACCGTTTATGCATATCCAGGCACTGGACACATTTGCATTTCTTAAGAAACAGATGAATACTGGATATTTTGAGAACCTGATCCGTGAGTATCTCCTGGACAATAAGCACGGAGTGATCGTAACGCTGAAACCGGAGCGCGGACGTACAGCGCGTATGGACAAGGAACTTCACGATAAGCTGCAGGCATATAAGGCAGGTCTCAGCAAAGAAGAGATTGCAGAATTAGTAGAGCGTACGAAGGCATTGGAAATATATCAGTCAGAGCCATCCGATGCGGAAGCGCTGGCTACGATTCCTGTATTGAAGCGCGAGGATATCAGCAGAGAGATCGCACCGATTTATAATGAAGAAATGAAACTCGCAGGTATTCCGATGGTATTCCACGAGATTGATACCAATGGTATTGGTTATATAGATATTATGTTTGATATGTCAGAGGTTCCGGAAGAACTGCTTCCGTATGCGGGAATCTTGCAGGGGGTGCTGGGAATCATTGATACAGAGAATTATGAATATGGTGAGCTCTTTAATGAGATCAATGTGCATACCGGCGGTATCGGTACATCGCTGGAACTTTACACAGATGTGACCAAGGCAAAAGAAAAAGAATTCCGGGCAACATTCGAAATCAAGGCCAAAGCATTGTATGACAAGCTTCCAATTGCATTTAACATGATGCAGGAGATTCTGGTAAGATCGAAGCTGGATGATGAGAAACGTCTGAAAGAGATCATTGCCATGACAGCATCCAGACTGTTGATGCGCTTCCAGTCATCCGGACATACGACAGCAGCGCTCCGGGCAATGTCTTATGCGTCACCGTCAGCCAAGCTAAAAGATATGACTAGCGGTATTGAGTATTACCAGAATGTGGCAAGAATTGAGAAAGCATTTGATACAGAAAAGGATGAGTTGATTACCAATATCATCAAGCTTACCAGAATGCTGTTCCGTGCTGACAATATGATGATCAGCTATACGGCAGAACGTGTGGGACTGGAAGGAATGAAACAGCAGATCAGCGCATTTGCGGAAGGCTTATATCTGCAGGAGAAAGAGAGCGGAAAGCACTGCGAGCTTCACTGTGAGAAGAAGAATGAAGGATTCAAGACAGCATCTAAGGTACAGTATGTGGCACGCTGTGGTAATTTCATTGACCAGGGTGCGGAATATACCGGAGCACTGCAGGTACTGAAAGTCATTATGGGTTATGAATATCTGTGGCAGAATATCCGTGTTAAGGGCGGCGCATACGGATGTATGAGTAACTTTAACAGGATCGGAGAAGGTTACTTTGTATCTTACCGTGATCCGAATCTGGAACGCACGATGGAGATTTATGAAGGAGTGGCAGATTATCTGCGGACATTTACCGTCAGTGATTTTGATATGAATAAATATATCATTGGCACGATCAGTAATCTGGATCAGCCAATGACACCGGCACTGAAAGGTGACCGTTCTATGAACCTGTATATGAATCATGTGACAGAAGATATGATCAAAGAAGAACGTGCACAAGTACTGGAGGCAACACAGGAAGATATCAGAGAACTTGCCGGAATCGTAGAAGCCATGATGAAAGCAGAGCAGATCTGTGTCATCGGAAGTGAAGATAAGATCGAAGAAGCGAAGGATATGTTTGATACCGTGACCGGATTTTAGCCGGATTATGAGTATCTGAAAGATAAGGAGAACCAGATGAAAAAAGATTATAAATCAGGATTTGTGACACTGATCGGACGTCCGAATGTGGGTAAATCTACATTGATGAATTACCTGATCGGACAGAAGATTGCAATCACATCGAATAAGCCGCAGACGACCAGAAATCGTATCCAGACGGTGCTGACAACGGAGGAAGGGCAGATTATTTTTGTGGACACACCAGGTATCCACAAGGCAAAGAACAAGCTGGGCGAGTATATGGTTAATGTGGCAGAACGCACATTGAACGAAGTAGATGCAGTATTGTGGCTGGTTGAGCCGACGACATTTATCGGAGCAGGTGAAAAGCATATCGCAGATCAGCTGAAAAAAGTAACAACACCTGTCATTCTTGTTATTAATAAAGTAGATTCTGTGAAGAAAGAGGAAGTGCTGGCGTCTATTGCAGCATATCAGGATATTTATGATTTTGCGGCAATCGTGCCGGTATCGGCCAGAAGTGGGGAGAATACCAAAGAACTTCTGAAGGTAGTATATCAGTATCTGCCGTACGGACCTCAGTTTTACGATGAGGATACGATTACTGATCAGCCGGAGCGTCAGATCGTGGCAGAGCTGATCCGTGAGAAGGCATTACACTGCCTGAATGAAGAGATTCCTCATGGTATCGCAGTTGTGATCGACAGCATGAAGAAAAAAGGTAAAGTGATGCATATTGATGCCACGATCATCTGTGAACGCGATTCACATAAGGGTATCATTATTGGAAAACAAGGAAGTATGTTGAAAAAGATCGGAAGTACTGCGCGGTATGAGATTGAGAAAATGCTGGATATGCAGGCAAATCTGAAGCTTTGGGTCAAGGTAAAGAAGGACTGGAGAGACAGTGATTTCCTTGTGAAAAATTTTGGATACCGGGAAGATGAATAAAACGCCCCTTCCATAGGAGAACCTAATCCTATAACACAGGATGAGGTGATTGCATGGAAGAAACATACTGGAATAAATTTATGGCATCGGGTAAGGTTGATGATTATCTGGAATATAAGGGAATCCAAATCTGTAATTCGGTCATGGAGCATTATGGCAGATCATCGGATGCCGGGACAGAGGTAAGGCGAAGTGAATCAGATAACGGTTATGGGAATGGTGCTATCTGCTGTTCCGATTGGCGAGTATGATAAGCGGGTTGTCATACTCACCAGAGAAAGAGGCAAGATCAGCGCATTTGCCAGAGGGGCGAGGAAGCCTGGCAATGCACTGAGCGGAGTGATCAACCCGTTTTCATTTGGTGAATTTACAGTCTATGAGGGGCGGACATCATATACACTGGTGTCGGCCTCTATTTCCAATTATTTTGCAGAGTTACGAGAAGATATCGAGGGTGCTTATTATGGCTTTTATTTTGTAGAGATTGCATCCTATTACTGCCGAGAAGCTAATGATGAGAGAGAAATGTTAAAGCTTCTGTATCAGACAATGCGGGCACTTATCAATGAGAAGATTCCAAATCGTCTGATCCGGTATATCTACGAGCTGAAGGCAATCTGCATTAACGGCGAGGCACCGCAGGTATTCCAATGTGTGGTGTGCGGAGATAAAGAGCGTCCAGGGAAGTTCAGTACGCTGAAGGGCGGAAAAGTATGTACCCACTGCATCCGGGATGTCTATGACGGTCTGGAACTTGACCCATCTACCTGGTATACGCTGCAGTACATAGAGAGTGCAAAGGTAGAACATCTGTATAATTTTACTGTATCGGATCTGGTGCTCAGAGAACTTGCGATGGTCATGGGAAGATACATGGATGTGTATGTAGACCATCAGTTTAAATCACTGGAAATATTAAAGCTGATGACTTGAAAACTCTGTATACAGACGGTATAATATGCGATAAGGGTGCATTTTGGCATCGAATAACAAAAGGAAAGAGGATTAATAATGGCAGAGAAGACAATGGATAAGATTGTGGCACTGGCGAAGTCAAGAGGATTCGTATATCCGGGTTCTGAGATCTACGGCGGCCTTGCCAATACATGGGACTATGGTAATCTTGGAGTAGAGCTTAAGAATAATGTAAAGAAAGCCTGGTGGCAGAAGTTTGTACAGGAGTCTCCATATAATGTAGGTGTAGATTGTGCGATTTTGATGAACCCGCAGACATGGATTGCCAGCGGACATCTGGGGGGATTCAGTGACCCATTGATGGACTGTAAAGAATGTCACGAGCGTTTCCGTGCAGATAAAATCATCGAGGATTATGCGCATGAGAACGGCATCGACATCGGAGACAGTATTGATGGATGGAGCCATGAGAAGATGCAGGAGTTCATCGCAGAGAACAATATTCCATGTCCGACCTGCGGTAAGCATAATTTTACAGAAATCCGTGAGTTTAACCTGATGTTCAAGACATTCCAGGGTGTAACAGAGGATGCTAAGAACGTGGTATACCTTCGTCCGGAGACTGCACAGGGCATTTTCGTTAACTTTAAGAATGTACAGCGTACATCCAGAAAGAAGATTCCGTTTGGTATCTGCCAGATCGGTAAGTCTTTCCGTAACGAGATCACACCGGGTAACTTTACATTCCGTACCAGAGAGTTCGAACAGATGGAGATGGAATTCTTCTGTGAGCCGGATACGGATCTGGAATGGTTTGCATACTGGAAGCAGTATTGTCTGGACTGGCTGAGCAAGCTGGGACTTAAAGATGACGAAGTACGTTACCGTGACCACGATCAGGAAGAGCTGTCATTCTACAGTAAAGCAACTACCGATATCGAGTTCCTGTTCCCATTTGGATGGGGCGAGCTGTGGGGTATTGCTGACCGTACAGATTATGACCTTTCCCGTCATATGGAGGTATCTAAGCAGGATCTGACATATTTCGATGATGAGAAGAAAGAGAAATACATCCCATACGTTATCGAGCCGTCGCTGGGAGCTGACCGTATGGTACTTGCATTCCTGTGCAGTGCATACGATGAGGAGAACATTGGTACAGAGGAAAAACCGGATGTCAGAACTGTGCTTCATTTCCATCCTGCACTTGCACCAGTTAAGATCGGTGTCCTTCCACTGTCTAAGAAGTTGTCTGAGGGTGCACAGAAGGTGTATGCTCAGTTAGCTAAGAAGTATAACTGTGAGTACGATGAGCGTGGTAACATTGGTAAGAGATACCGCCGTCAGGATGAGATCGGTACACCATTCTGCGTAACATACGATTTCGATTCTGAGGAAGACGGAGCAGTAACTGTAAGAGACAGAGATACCATGGAGCAGGAAAGAGTGAAGATCGAAGATCTGAACGCATATTTCGAGAAGAAGTTTGAGTGGTAAGTCGAACGCAGCATGCAAGCAAAGAACCGAAGGTTTCGAGCTGGGCGTTCGACGTATGTCTGCAAGCAAGTGATTCAGGAGAGTATATGAATCAAATTTATTTTGACAATGGCAGTACGTCATGGCCAAAGGCACCTGGTGTGCCGGAAGCCATGGCGGATTTGTTAGCTCACGGTGCATTTAATATTAACCGTGGCAATTATGAAGGCGCATACGAGATCGAAGGCGTCGTGCTGGATACAAGAGAACAGCTGACGCGTCTTTTTCATGTGAAGAATTCTAAGGGAGTAGTGTTTACACCGAGTGTGACCTATTCCCTCAATCTGTTTATAAAAGGCTTTTTGAAGCCCGGAGATCATGTGATCGTGACGGGGCTGGAGCATAATGCAGTGATGCGCCCGCTGGAACAGATGAAGGCTGTGGGTGTGGACTATGACATTGCACGGACAGACAGAGACGGCAATCTGGATCTTGAACACTTAAGATCACTGATCGGAGACAGCACCAGAGCGGTATTGGTAACCCATGCGTCCAATGTGTGTGGAACCGTAGTTCCGATTGAAGAAATTGGTAAGATCTGTCAGGAATATGATCTGATCTTTGCAGTGGATACGGCACAGACTGCAGGAACGCTGGATATTGATATGGAGAATTGTGGGATTGATTTTCTGGCGTTTACCGGTCACAAGGGACTGCTTGGACCACAGGGAATCGGTGGATTTCTGATATCAGAGAGACTGGATCGAGATATGAAGCCATTGATTGCAGGAGGTACCGGAAGCCAGTCAGATTCTCTGCTGATGCCGGAGAATCTGCCGGATAAGTATGAGAGCGGTACGATGAACCTTCCGGGGATCATAGGATTGCATACGGCGCTGTCTTATTTAGAAGAACAGGGAATCGGACGCATACATGACCGTAAGATGTCGCTGACCGGATATTTTCTTGAACGAGTGTCAGAGAATTCTAAGATACGGATCGTGGGTCGAAAAGATCTGGAACACAGAGTGGCAGTAGTGTCATTGGATTTTCAGACGATGGATAATGCAGTAGCTGCCTTTGAACTGGAGCAGGCAGCAGGGATTATGACTAGAGTGGGACTGCACTGTGCGCCTGTGGCGCATCGGTCACTTGGCACTTTTCCGCAGGGGACCGTGCGGTTTGCATTCAGTGCATCGAATACAGAAGAAGAGATAGATATTTGTATAGAAGAAATAAATAAACTCGCCCACTTATAGATGGAAGCTATAACAAAAAGCCTTGTTATTATTGTGAATAGTTGATAAAAATGGTACGATAAAGACAGATTAATTGTTCAAATGCGATAATAAGGAGGAAAAGAATTATGGCAGATAATCAGAAAATGTGGGAAGAACTGGGGATGAATCTGGAGCTGCATGATCAGTTGTGTCAGGTGCTTCCACAGGCGGTTGGGGATGTATTTCTCTCTCAGGAAAACCGTCCGGACGGAATGGATTATTATGATATGGTAGTTGCAGATATTCACGGTATCCGCCCATCAGAACTGATTGAACATCAGAAAAAAGGTGGCAAGGTATTTGGTACATTCTGTGTATACGTACCGGATGAGGTGATCTTCGCAGCAGATGCAATTGCGACCGGACTCTGCGGCGGATCTCAGTTCTGGGTGCCGGGAGGCGAGAAGGTGCTTCCGAATAATACCTGTCCGTTGATCAAAGCATCGGTGGGAGCAAGACTTGACCGTACCTGTCCATTTTTCCGGATTGCGGATATGTATATCGGAGAGACTACCTGTGATGGTAAAAAGAAGGCATGGGAGATTTTGTCTGAGGACGTACCGGTACATGTAATGGATCTTCCGCAGATGAAGCGTGCCAAGGACGTAAAAGCATGGGCAGAAGAGATTAAAGAGCTGATGCATGTGGTAGAAGAATTTACCGGCAATAAAGTGACAGCAGAGAAGTTAGCAGAAAGTATCAAGCTGATCAATAATAAGAGAAGAGCGTTGGACAGACTGTACGCCTGTCGTAAGAATGAGAAGCTTCCAATCAGCGGTACGGATGCATTGGTTATTTCTCAGATTGCATTTTATGATGATCCGGCAAGATTTGCACAGATGACGAATAAACTGTGTGACGAGCTGGAGCAGCGGATCAAAGACGGCGTCAGTGTAGTTCCGGAAGGAACCAAGAGAATCATGCTGACAGGAACACCGCTTGCAATTCCGAACTGGAAGCTTCATAATATTGTTGAGACCAGCGGAGCAGTGGTTGTCTGCGAAGAGATGTGCACAGGTACCCGTTACTTTGAGCGTTTTGTAGACGAGAGTGGTACTACGATCGACGAGCAGATCGATGCAATTGCAGAGCGATATATGGGCATTAACTGTGCATGCTTTACACCAAATCATGGAAGAATCGATGATATCCTCCGTTTGGCAAAAGAATACAAAGTAGATGGAATCATTGATGTGAATCTGAAGTTCTGTAACCTTTACGACACCGAAGGATATTTCGTAGAGCGTGCGATGAAGGAAGCAGGTATTCCGGTACTGGGAATCGAGACCGATTACACAGACAGCGATGCTCAGCAGCTTCGTACCAGAATCAGTGCATTTGTGGAGATGCTTAATAACTAAGGAGATATGGGATAGATGTCAGAGATTCAGCATTATATTCTGTTTCCTAATCATGACAATGCAATGCGGTTATACCGCGAATTAAAAAAGCTGGGGGTTCGGGCGGTGATTGCCCCTACCCCCAGAAGTGCGAGTAAATGCTGCGGCGTGTCGTTGATGGTGGAAAAGGACGATCTGGATACGATATGGGAGACTGCAGAGCAGAAAGAGATTGAGATTCTGAAAGTGGCAGAGGTGAAAAAGGATTTTAATCCACACCGTGATCGTTACTGTTAAAGATCGTAAAACGAAATAAAAGAAATCAGAGGGAAGACAAGATGTATTATGTAGGAATTGATATTGGATCTACTGCGTCCAAGACAGCAGTACGAGGAGATAAGGAATTAATGTTTGTGCTGCCGACAGGCTGGAGCAGTAAAGAGACCACCGGAGTGATCCGCGAGAAGCTTCTGGAAGAAGGAATCGATGTGGCATCTGACGATGTGAAAGTTGTGGCAACAGGATATGGAAGAGTTGCAGTAGACTTTGCAGATTACGTGATCACAGAGATTACCTGTCATGCCAGAGGTGGCAGAGAGATGGCAGGAGATGACTGCTCGATCATCGATGTCGGTGGACAAGATACGAAGGTGATACTGGTATCAGGCGGCATGGTACAGGATTTTCTGATGAATGATAAATGCTCGGCAGGAACCGGTAAGTTCTTGGAGATTATGGCGAATCGCCTGGGTGTAACTCTGCAGGAGTTGTTTGACATGGCAGATACTGGAGATGTGTTATCGATCAGTTCACTCTGCACCGTATTTGCAGAATCGGAAGTGATCAATTATATCGGTGAAGGTAAGAAGCGGGAAGATATCGCAGCCGGTGTGGTAGATTCTGTAGCAGCGAAGGTATCACAGCTTGCAGGCAGAAAGAATCTGGCGGATAAGGTGATCCTTACCGGAGGTTTGAGCAACAGCGAATACTTTACCAGAATCTTATCAGAGAAGCTTGGTAAGAAAGTAGAGATGACCGAGAACGGACGGTATGCAGGTGCGATCGGAGCAGCGTTGCTGGCAGAAGAGAAAAGTAAGAGAAGAAGATAACAATATAAAAAAGCGGTCGAAGATTCGAGGGTACTCGAAATTCGACCGCTATATTTTTATATATGAGTTTAGGCAATGTACTTGGTATCTATTGCGTAAGCTAACAGCTTTGAGATGTCCTCGCGATTATGGAGGGCTAACTGAAGCTCTGAAAAATGACCGTCAATAGAAAGGATATTCTGTGTGAGTTTGGATTTTAAGTCAATACGTGAGCCATCTTTCTTTACTAATTCTACTTTGTCTTTGCATTCATTTACTACGTTAAAAAATTCTTCTGAGTTATCGATATTAAAAAGTTTCATACTTTTCAAACTCCTTTCATTTGTTAAACATTTATCATCTTTTCTTTTGCTGATTTTATTTTAACTGAAATACAGAAAATATCAATGCATTTAATGTATGAATTATACAAAACCAAATAAAAAAAATTGTGCAATATTACAAATGCAATTAAGGGTGTCAAAGTTATAGACAAAAAAGGCAATTCTTTGTGTAAAAAATAACAATGAAATAGCACTTCTGTCTTTCAAAAAAAGTACTTGCAAAATAATTTTTATTATGATATTGTTTGATGGTCAAAATACTTTAAAACAAAATAATATGAAAACAAAGGTAAATAAAGAGGCGGATATGATGATAGGAAAGATATGTGGCACAGGATCCAGTATTCCAGTAAAAATCATGGATAATGATGATCTGTCGAATATGGTGGATACGAATGATGCGTGGATCCGTGAACGTACCGGCGTGGAGAAACGCCATATCGCAGAGTCAGAATCCACAGTGTCTATGGCAGTGGAAGCAGGCAGACGGGCGCTTGCACAGACAGGAATACGACCGGAAGAGTTGGATATGATAGTGGTGTCAACGATGTCACCGGATGCAGTGCTTCCTTGTACAGCCTGCGAAGTGCAAAAGGCTATCGGCGCAGAGGGTGCGGTCTGTTTTGATTTGCAGGCAGCATGTACAGGATTTGTATTTGCGTATAATACAGCGCAGGCGTACATTCAGAGTAATATGTGCAGAACAGTATTATTGATCGGAAGTGAGAGATTATCCAGGTTGGTAGACTGGACCGACAGAGGAACCTGTATTTTATTTGGTGACGGTGCCGGAGCAGCAGTTTTGAAGGCAGCAGAAGGAAGAGCTTATCTTCCGGTTTCTCATTCTGATGGAAAAAAGGGAGAGGCCCTGACATGTGACAGATACATTCATATGGATGGAAGAGCAGTGTTTCAGTTTGCGGTAACCAGAGTGCCGGAGGTGATTCGTGAAGTACTCACAAAAAATGAACTGCTCATGGATGATATTGATTATTTTGTTCTGCATCAGGCAAATCGGAGAATTGTGGAAGCAGTGGCAAAAAGATTAAGGCAGCCAATTGAGAAATTTCCGATGAATCTTCAAGAATATGGAAATACATCTTCTGCAAGCATTCCGATTCTTCTGGATGAAATGAATCGGTCAGGAAAGCTGAAAAAAGGTCAGAAGCTTGTAGTGGCAGGATTTGGGGCAGGTCTTTCATGGGGCGCATCCATTGTAGAATGGTAAGAATGATTGAAAGGTAATTACCGGTAAGGAGCCGGATTACATAGATACAGAAAACTTAGAAATGAACAAATATGAAGGAGAATAAGAATTATGTTAGAAAGAGTAAAAGAAATCGTAGCAGACACATTGGGAACAGAAGCAGAGAAGTTGACTGAGGCGACTTCATTCAAGGCTGATCTTGATGCAGATTCACTGGACTTATTTGAAATGGTAATGGCACTGGAAGAGGAATTCGGTAAGGAAATCCCAACAGAGGATCTGGAGAAGATTGCAACGATTGGTGATGTAGTTGCTTATCTTGAGAAATAGGAGCTGGGTGATATGAAGACAGAGATTACAGAACTTTTGGGAATCCGTTATCCGATTATCCAGGGAGGCATGGCCTGGGTGGCAGATTATCATCTGGCGGCTGCCGTGTCTAATGCCGGAGGTCTTGGATTGATCGGAAGCGGAGGCGCACCGGCAGAATGGGTCAGAGAGCAGGTGCGAGAAGCAAAGAAACTGACAGATCAGCCATTTGGTGTCAATCTGATGCTGATGAATCCGGAAGCTGATCAGATCGCGAGGGTACTGGTAGAAGAAGGCGTGGCAGTTGTAACGACAGGTGCCGGAAGTCCGGAAAAATATATGAGCATGTGGAAAGAAGCCGGTATGAAGGTAATTCCGGTAGTGGCAAGCGTGGCGTTGGCAAAGAGAATGGAACGCTGTGGTGCGGATGCTCTTGTAGCAGAAGGAACGGAAGCAGGGGGACATATTGGAGAACTGACTACAATGGTACTGGTTCCGCAAATTGTTGATGCAGTATCTGTACCGGTAATTGCAGCCGGCGGAATCGCGGATGGCAGAGGAATTGCAGCAGCTTTTATGCTGGGAGCAAGAGGAGTGCAGATAGGTACACAGTTTGTGGTAACAAAAGAATGTAATGTTCATGAGAATTATAAACAGGCATTGATTAAGGCAAGAGATATTGATTCTCGTGTGACAGGAAGAACCACCGGACATCCGGTCCGTGTCCTTCGCAATGCAATGGTAAAAGAGTACCTGAAGAAGGAACAGGCCGGAGCTCCGTTTGAAGAACTGGAACAGCTGACACTCGGCGCACTGCGCAAGGCAGTAGTGGATGGAGATGTAACTAATGGAAGTGTTATGGCAGGTCAGTGTGCGTCAATGGCTCATGAGATAATGACTTGTAAAGAATTGATCACAAAGCTGACTTGCGAGACAGATAAGTTGATCGGAGGCTCAGGGTTCTATGAGTAAGATTGCATTTATCTATCCGGGACAGGGAGCGCAGAAAGCCGGCATGGGAAAGGATTTCTATGAAAACAGTCCGCTTGCCAGAGATATCTATGACCGGGCATCGGAATGTCTCGAACTGGATATGAGAGCATTATGTTTTGAGGAAAATGACTTGCTGGATCAGACGGAATATACGCAGGCAGCTATGGTGACAACCTGTCTTGCGATGACTGCGGTATTGAATGAACAGGGAGCAGAAGCGGATGTGACAGCAGGATTGAGTCTGGGAGAATACTGTGCCATTGCGGAGGCAGGTGCAATGGATCTGTTAGATGCAATCCGCCTGGTCCGAGTACGCGGACAACTGATGCAGCATACAGTTCCGACAGGAGAAGGCGCGATGGCGGCAGTGCTTGGAATGGATGCAGATCAGATTGATGCCGTGATTGAACCAATTGCGAATGTAACGGTAGCTAATTATAATTGCCCGGGGCAGATTGTAATTACAGGAGGAACAGCAGGCATCGAACAGGCATCCAAGACATTGAAAGAGGCAGGTGCAAAGCGGGTAGTTTCACTGAATGTCAGTGGACCGTTTCATTCACCGATGCTTCGGAGCGCAGGGGAAAAGCTTGGCAAAGAGCTGTCGGCGGTACAGCTTGGTGAGTTGAAGATCCCATATGTAACGAATGTGACGGCAGAGTATGTGACGGACAGCAGCGAGATCCGGGAGCTTCTTACCAGACAGGTATATTCACCGGTGCGCTGGGAGCAGAGCATCCGGAAAATGATCGCACAGGACGTGGATACGTTTGTGGAAATCGGACCAGGCAGAACCTTAACCGGATTTTTACGTAAAATCGATCGGAATGTGACGGTATATCAGGTGAATACCTGGGAAGATTCAAAGCAAATCATGGAGGAATTATGGCAGAGAAAACAGCAATAGTAACAGGTGCATCCAGAGGAATCGGCAGAGCAATTGCATTGGAACTTGCAGGAAAAGGATACAAGGTAATTTTAAATTACTGCGGCTCTAAGGTTCGTGCAGAGCAGGCGGCAGAAGAAATCTGCGCAGCAGGCGGACAGGCAAAAGCCGTACAGTGTGATGTATCAGATTACATAGCATGCGAGACATTTATCAGCAATATTATCAAAGAAGAAGGACGGATAGATGTATTGGTTAATAATGCCGGAATCACCAGAGATGGACTTCTTATGAAGATGTCGGAGGAAGATTTTGATGCGGTGATCAATACGAATCTGAAGGGATGTTTTCACTGTATGCGATTTGTTTCCAGACAGATGTTAAAGCAGAGAAGCGGAAGAATCATTAATTTGTCTTCTGTATCCGGAGTTGCAGGTAATGCAGGGCAGGCAAATTATGCAGCATCTAAAGCCGGTGTGATCGGGCTTACCAAAACCGCTGCAAAAGAGCTGGCAAGCCGTGGAATCACAGTGAATGCGATCGCACCGGGATTCATCAACACAGAGATGACAGAGGTATTATCAGATGCAGTAAAAGAAGGAGCCAGAGGGCAGATTCCATTGGGACATTTTGGAAGACCGGAAGATGTGGCAAAGGCAGCAGCATTTCTGGCATCGGAGGATGCGGCTTATATCACAGGCCAGGTGATTCATGTTGATGGCGGCATGGTCATGTAGAGAAGGAGAAGAGTATGAAAAGACGGGTAGTTGTAACAGGACTGGGGGCAGTCACCCCGATCGGAAATACAGTGGATGAATTCTGGACAGGAGTTCGTACTGGTAAGACAGGAATCGGTCCAATTACCAGATTTGATGCGGAAGGATATAAAGCACAGCTTGCAGCAGAAGTAAAAGATTTTAATGCCAGGGAGCGTATGGATGTAAAAGCAGCTAGAAGAATGGAATTGTTTTCGCAGTATGCAGTGGCAGCTGCATTAGAAGCAAAAGAAGATGCAGCAATTGATATGGAACAGGAAGATGTGTTCCGTGTAGGTGTGATGATCGGATCAGGAGTGGGCAGTCTTGCAACAGTGGAACTGGCCCATGAGAAAATTGTGGAAAAAGGTCCGGGAAGAGTCTCTCCAATGATGATTCCATTGATGATATCCAATATGGCAGCAGGAAATGTATCCATTCAGCTTGGTGCCAGAGGAAAATGTACGAATGTAGTAACAGCCTGCGCATCAGGTACACATTGTATCGGAGACGCTTTTCGGGCAATTCAGTATGGAGATGCGGATGTGATATTTGCAGGCGGTACGGAAAGCGCAATCTGTCCGACCGGAGTGGCTGGATTCTCAGCATTGACGGCGCTCAGTACCAGTACAGATCCTATGCGAGCATCGATTCCGTTTGATAAAGACAGGGATGGATTTGTACTTGGAGAAGGTGCTGGAGTGGTAGTTTTGGAAGAATTGGAGCACGCGAAAAAGCGTGGCGCAAGAATCTATGCAGAGCTTGGCGGATATGGAGCGACTGGGGATGCCTATCATATCACTTCTCCGATTCCGGATGGAAGCGGCGCAGCAAAGGCTATGCTTCTGGCAATGGAAGAAGCAGGTGTGACACCGGAACAGGTGGATTATATCAATGCACATGGCACCAGTACCCATCACAATGATCTGTTTGAGACAAAGGCGATTCATGAGGCGTTTGGAAGTGCGGCTGCGCATGTGGCTGTGAACTCAACGAAATCAATGATCGGTCATCTGTTGGGTGCAGCCGGCGGTGTAGAGTTTATTGTCTGTGTGAAATCAATTCAGGAAGGATTTATCCATCAGACGGTAGGAACAAAAGAGACAGATGAGGAATGTGATCTGAATTATGTACTGGGTTCACCGTTGGAGCAGGAAGTCAATGTTGCAATGTCCAATTCTCTTGGATTTGGAGGACATAATGCAACTGTACTGGTAAGAAAATACAAGGGATAGAGGTGACAGTAATGGAACTGAAACAGATACTACAGCTGATCGATGCAGTATCCGGATCCAGCCTGGACAAATTTGAATATGAAGAAAACGGTTCGAAGTTGTCTTTGGAAAAAGGAAAAGAGCCGGTCATTATGACTCAGGTGGCAGAAAATGAGGAAATGTCACAGGCGTTGAAACCGTCGGCTGAAATACAGAAAGAAGAGAAAGAGTCAACCGGACAGATTGTGAAATCACCACTGGTAGGAACCTTTTATGCAGCACCGGCAGAAGATGCAGATCCGTTTGTGAAGACCGGGGATAAGATAAAACAGGGACAGGTACTTGCTATTGTAGAAGCTATGAAATTGATGAATGACATCGAAAGTGAGTACGAAGGTGAGATTGCAGAGATCTATGTTGAAAATGGACAGAGCGTAGAGTATGGTCAGCCATTATTTCGGATTATATAGATACAGGAGGACTGAGATGAGACATCTGGGAATCAAGGAAATTGAAGAAATTATTCCACACAGACATCCATTTCTGTTGGTGGATTATATTGAAGATTATGAGCCGGGAGAATATGCGGTTGGATATAAATGTGTATCCTTCAGAGAAGAATTCTTTCAGGGACATTTTCCACAGGAACCGGTAATGCCGGGCGTGCTGACCGTGGAGGCATTAGCGCAGACCGGAGCAGTAGCTATTCTTTCAAAAGAGGAAAATAAAGGAAAAATTGCCTATTTTGGCGGGATTCAGAAATGTCGCTTTAAAGGAAAAGTCGTACCGGGGGATAAAGTGCGTCTGGAGACCAGGATTATCAGACAGAAAGGACCATTGGGAGTCGGTGAAGCGGTGGCAAGTGTAGACGGCAAAGTTGTTGTCAGTGCAGAACTTACTTTTGTGGTTGGCCAGAATAATGATTAAGAAGGTATTGATTGCCAATCGTGGCGAAATTGCGGTACGGATTATTCGCGCATGCAGAGAGATGGGAATTGAAACCGTAGCAGTGTATTCAGAAGCAGATCGGGAAGCGTTACATACACAGCTTGCGGATGAGGCAGTCTGTATCGGTCCGGCATCATCCGCAGAGAGTTATCTGAATATGGAGCGGATTATCAGCGCAACAATCATTTCCGGGGCAGATGCAGTGCATCCCGGTTTTGGATTTCTGTCAGAGAACAGTCAGTTTGCCAGGTTATGTGAGCAGTGTCAGATCACATTTATCGGTCCTGACGCAGATACAATCGAGAGGCTGGGCAATAAATCACAGGCAAGAAATACGATGATCCAGGCAGGTGTTCCGGTTATTCCAGGAAGTAAAGAAGCACTATATGAACCGGAAGAAGCGGTTCCTGTTGCTGCAGAGGTAGGATATCCGGTGATCGTGAAGGCAGCTCTTGGCGGCGGTGGAAAAGGTATGCGTGTGGCGGCAGATGAAACAGAGCTTCGACATGCATTTTGTACAGCGCAGAAAGAAGCAGTAGCTGCATTTGGAGATGGAACGATGTACCTGGAACATTTTGTACAGCGGCCAAGACATATCGAATTCCAGATACTGGCGGATAAATACGGTCATGTCATACATCTTGGAGAACGGGACTGTTCGCTTCAGAGAAACCATCAAAAGCTGGTGGAGGAATCCCCATCGCCGGCTCTCTCAGAAGCCCTTCGTGAGCAGATGGGAAAGGCTGCGGTGACAGCAGCCAGAGTTTCCGGGTATGAAAATGCAGGAACCATTGAATTTCTGCTGGAGCCGGATGGAAAATTTTATTTTATGGAAATGAATACGAGAATTCAGGTAGAACATCCGGTAACAGAATGGGTAACCGGTATTGACCTTGTGAAAGAACAGATTCGGATTGCGTCAGGTGAGCCGCTTGCTTATACACAGGAAGAAATCCATCTGAGCGGACATGCAATTGAATGTCGGATCAATGCAGAGAACCCAAAGAAGAACTTTCGGCCTTCTCCGGGAAAGATACATGATATTTATCTGCCGGGCGGAAAAGGAGTCCGCATTGATTCTGCCATCTACAGCGGATACGAAGTGCCTCCGTATTATGATTCCATGATCGCTAAGATTATTGTACATGCTCGGAATCGTCAGGAGGCCGTGGCGAAAATGCAGAGTGCACTAGGTGAGATTATCATTGAGGGGATTGATACCAATGTAGATTATCAGTATGAACTGATTGGACATCCCGGGTTTGCGTCAGGCGATACCGATATTGAATTTATAGACAGGCTCAGTGAGGAAGAATCATGAAACTGAAAAATATGTTTAAGAAGACCAGAAGAAATGATACGGCGCTGCGTGGGTATGACAGGCAACCGGAAGTCCCGGATGGACTGCTTCGTAAGTGTAACGTCTGTAAGGAGGCTATTTTTACAGATGAAGTACAGAATAATGACTGTATCTGTCCAAAGTGCGGTAATTATTTCCGGATACCGGCGTATCAGCGTGTCGAGATGATTGCTGATGAGGGGAGTTTCGAAGAATGGGATGAAGATCTTGTGGGAAATAATCCTCTGCATTATGCCGGATATACAGAAAAGCAGAAGATGCTGCAGGAAAAAACTGGTTTGAAAGAGGCGGTAATTACAGGTAAAGCACAGATTGGTGGAATAGAAACAGTACTCGGTGTCTGTGATGGACGTTTTATGATGGCCAGTATGGGACAGGCTGTAGGTGAAAAAATTACCCGTGCGTTTGAACGGGCAGAAGAAGAACAGCTTCCGGTGATTCTCTTTACATGTTCCGGTGGTGCCAGAATGCAAGAGGGGATTCTTTCGCTTATGCAGATGGCAAAGACGTCAGCAGCAATTAAAAAGCACAGCGATGCAGGACTATTATATGTTGCAGTTCTGACCAATCCAACTACAGGAGGTGTGACAGCAAGCTTTGCTATGGAAGGTGATATTACGCTTGCAGAGCCGGGAGCATTGGTTGGATTTGCAGGTCCGAGGGTGATTGAACAGACAATCCATCAGAAATTACCGGAGGGATTTCAAAGGTCAGAATTTCTGCAGACGCATGGATTTGTAGATGCGGTTGTAGAAAGAAAAGATATAAAAAAATATCTATATAATGTATTAAGATTACATGTTAATAGGAAATGTGAAAAAGTAGTCATAGATAGTAACTTAGAAACAGTACACCAGAAGAATGTGGACAGAGAGAAAACAGCCTGGGAACGTGTGCAGATTTCCAGGGCAAAAGACCGCCCTTCCGGAAGTGATTATATTCATGCACTTTTTACGGATTTTACAGAACAACGGGGTGACCGTTGCTATGGAGATGACAGAGCCATCATTGGAGGTGTTGCCAGATTCCACGGAATTCCGGTAACTGTGATCGCACAGGAAAAGGGTCGTACAACGAAAGAAAACATTGAACATAATTTTGGAATGCCATCACCGGAAGGATATCGCAAGGCACTTCGCCTGATGAAACAGGCAGAAAAGTTTCAACGGCCAGTAATCTGTTTTGTGGATACACCGGGAGCATTTTGTGGTCTGGAAGCGGAAGAGAGAGGACAGGGGGAAGCTATTGCACGCAATTTGTATGAGATGTCTGCGCTCAAAGTACCAATCCTGTCAATTGTTATTGGTGAAGGAGGAAGCGGTGGCGCACTGGCATTAGCTGTAGCAGATGAAGTGTGGATGTTAGAGAATTCTATATATTCCATCCTGTCTCCGGAAGGATTTGCGTCGATTCTCTGGAAGGATAGTAAACGTGCTGAAGAAGCGGCGGGAGTGATGAAACTTACAGCGGCAGATTTAATGAATCTGGGTGTGGTTGAACAGATCATAGAGGAACCGGAGATGTTAAATATAAATACATTTTCCGAGGTGACGAATGTGATGGAACAAAAAATATATAGATTTCTGGAAGAAAAACAGAAGAAAACAGGCATTAAATTAGTGGAAGAGCGGTATGAACGTTTTCGCAGAATGTAGGATTTTTGCACTGGCATATTTACATATTTCGTGCTAAAATAGTCATAGAAAAAAAGGAAGAGGAGTACGGATTTGGATACATACAAGGCAATTAACGATATTCTGGTTCATCTGTTTAATGAAATATGGGAGCTGGAAGAGAAGGCGATTATTACAGAAGAGTACAAAGATATCACCAATAATGATATGCACATTATCGAAGCAATTGGGTTGGGTGAAGGTAATAATATGTCTATGATTGCAAAAAAGCTCAATATTACCGTTGGTTCGCTGACAACTTCTATGAATAGCCTTGTGAAAAAGAAGTATGCAGAGCGTATTCGGAGTGAGGAAGATCGGAGAGTGGTGTATATCCGTCTGACGGAAAAGGGGATAAAAGCATACCATCATCACGAAGAATTTCATAAAAAGATGACAGACGCAGTGGTAGAGGCACTGGATCAGGAAGAAGTACCTGTGTTGGTGAAGACATTGAACAGTCTGGCAGAATTTTTCAGAAGTTACAGATGATAAATAGCCCTCATGTTTTGCGAAAGTGGCATAGCATGAGGGCTTTACTATATGTTTATGATTTAGAAGTGTATCTTTCCGGGTGAAGACGCCTGTCGCGGAATTCTGCAATAGCAGTGAACAGGGCATCTGTGGAAGAATTCAGTGCAGTTTCGCAGGAATCCTGCAGGACACCGATAATAAATCCTACACCGACTACCTGCATGGACAGGTCATTTGGAATACCGAACAGGCTGCAGGCAAGTGGGATCAGAAGCAGTGAACCTCCCGCTACACCGGATGCGCCGCAGGCACTGGCAGCGGATAAGACACATAGAATGATTGCTGTCGGCAGATCCACATGGATATTCAGTGTATGGGTAGCAGCCAGAGTCAGTGTTGAAATGGTAATTGCAGCACCGCCCATATTGATGGTAGCGCCCAGAGGAATGGAGATGGAGTATGTATCTTCATCTAATCCGAGGCTTTCGCACAGTTCCATATTGACCGGAATATTGGCAGCAGAGCTTCGCGTGAAGAATGCTGTCAGACCGCTGTCACGGAGACATCGGAATACCAGTGGGTATGGATTACGGCGCATACAGATATATGCGATCAGTGGATTTACAATCAATGCAACGAAGAACATAGTTCCGAGCAAAATTATTAACAGGCGACCGTAGGATGCCAGTACATTAAGTCCCTGCTGTGATACGGTTGTGAACATCAGACCCATGATACCAAACGGTGCACAGGAAATGATCCAGCGTACAGCAGTTGAGATGGCATCTGCAATATCAGATAGCATCTGCTTGGTAGAATCAGAAGCTCTTTTCAGAGCAATTCCAAAGATCACTGCCCAGGTCAGGACACCCACGTAATTAGCTTCTGCAAGAGCGTTGATCGGATTAGATACAATATTCATTAACAGGTTGGTCAGTACTTCTCCGACACCGCCAGGTGCAGTTAAATCCTGTGTATTCTCAGTCAGAGTCAGAGATACCGGGAACAGAAAACTAGCAATGACGGCAACGGCACCGGCAAGAAAAGTACCAAGTAGGTATAGGATAATGATGGTACTCATATTAGTTCGTTGTCCGATGTGCTGTCCACTTAAGGCACTCATGACCAGGAAGAAAACCAGAACCGGAGCAATGGCTTTCAATGCACCAACGAAGATATCACCCAGCATGGATATTACTGTTACTTGCGGAATAGTAAGTCCAAGGATCAGTCCGAGGATCAGTCCGCAGATGATTCGTTTAATGAGACTGATCTGATTCCATTTTTCAATTACTTTTTTCATAAATTATATACAGTTTATAAATGTAACTGTAATCCTCTCTTTCCTAATTAAAATATAAGTTTGATGGTGTCTGCAAAAATGCAATTTTCAACACACAATCTTATATATTATTGCACATAATGAATGGGAAATCTACAGGAAATGACAGATGTAAAAATGAATCGAAGATTGTCAGATATAGTGCAGTATGATAAGATAATAATGAGAGTAAATTTTATTGATTTCCAAATCTAAAGGAGAAGCAATATGGAAGAGAATAAAGACTATCAAAGCAGCATGGAGTATAGCTATGGAGGGGGTAATGCAACTGTCCAGGCTCCAGTAAAGGAAAATGTCTTTCTGGGTGCAGTGGGTGCCCTGGCAGGAACATTGATCGGAGTTATTTGTATTGTGATCACAGGACAGCTTGGTTACGTTTCGGCACTGTGCGGTGTGGTTATGGGAGTATGTGCCTTGCGCGGCTATCAGATGCTTGGAAAAACAGTGAGTAAAAAGGGAATTATTATTACTCTTATCATTATGATTGTCATGATATATGTCAGCAATTGGATTACTTATGCAATTGCGGTTGCAGATGTATATGACGTGGATTTTTTCACTGCATTTCAGGCAACACCAGAAATCATCAGAGTTGGAGATGTCGCATCAGCATATTATAAAGATCTTGCGATGTTGTATCTGTTTACAGCTTTAGGAGCATTTTCGACAATTAAAAAATGTTTCAAGTAAGCATGAAATATTGAAGTTTGTTTAGGATCGAGCAGGTGTCAGCCTGCTCGATTTTATGTTATACTGTGTTGGAAAATATTTATCTATGGAGATGATTGCTGATGCTTCGGATCTTAAGTTTTACAAAAACAGGAACTGAATTAAATGAAAAGTTGCGTAAGAAACTAAATAATGACTCTTGTGCGGGTTATGCGCCAAAACGCATATTGGATAGAAAGGAAGAATTGACTTATCTGCCGGAGAATATACCGGAATGGATTCAGGAGTATTGGGGTGTGGATGATTTCTTGTTCATCGGAGCAGCCGGTATTGCGGTTCGAATGATTGCACCGAGTGTGAAGGATAAATATACAGATTCTGCGGTACTTGTGATGGATGAGAAAGCACAGCATATTATTCCATTATTGTCCGGACATATGGGCGGAGCCATTCCTCTGGCAGAGCAGATTGCAGACATTACGGGAGCCATTCCGGTGATCACGACAGCTACTGATGTACAGCGGAAGTTTGCCGTAGATGCCTTCGCGAGAGACCACTATCTGAAGATTGCAGACAGGGAGAAAGCGAAGCTGATTTCTGTTGCCGTTTTGGAAGGCGAATCTGTAGGAATTTATGTTGAAGATGGTTATCCTCTTCTAAAACAGAAAGCCATAAAAGAAACGGAGCAGTATACTGAATTAAAATGGTGTGATAGTAAAGACATGCTGAATGAATATGAGTATGGAGTATGTATATCCACAGATACTAAGGATAGTTCAAAGAGAATTCTGGTATTACAGATCGGTAATGTTGTAGCAGGTGTGGGATGCAGAAAAGGAACTGCCATGCAGATCCTGGAACAGGGCATATCTGAGACGACTGCACGGCATGGACTTGATCAGAGGCAGCTGGAAGCCATCGTAAGCATTGACCTGAAAGCAGAAGAAACAGGATTGAATGAACTTTCTGAGAAGTGGAAGGTTCCGTTTATCACGTACACTTCAGAGCAGCTTAAGAGTACCGGAGAGGCAAGCAGCAGCTCAGAATTTGTGCAGCAGGTTACCGGAGTGGATAATGTATGCGAACGGGCAGTAAAGTACTATCTGAAGGATGAAAAAGATGGAAAGATTATCCAGGAGAAACTGCGCTTAGATAGGATGACAGTTTCTCTTGGAATGCGGTATTAACTTGTTCATAAGGCTTATATCTCAGTTGATAAGTACAGTGATTGTTGAACTTGTTGAAAAATCAAATGAAAATTACAGGACGTTTACAGTCTGAGTTTTGTCTATGTGCTGGATCGCGTTAGTTATGATTTCTTCTGCGCGTTCACTGTTGCCAGTCTGTAACAGGGCGCGAATGGATTCCAGAAGAATACAAAGTTCCTGATTAGTCAAATTATCACTCACTTTCCATACCACCTTTCTTATAATGTATACAATACGAATCTATAACTATTTGTAATTACATCATATCAAAAGGAAAAATAAATGTAAAGATATAAGCCTTAGGAAATAGTTAATGAAAATACAAATTACATAAATGATATACTTTTGAAATACATATGTCAATATGTTTTTTGTGAGAGTTGCGTATTTCCTATGAAAATGATAAAATCGTGACAGAATATACATAGACATACAGATGATATAACAGGGTGGAGTGTACATGAAGATTTTAGTATTTGCGGGTACAACGGAAGGAAGAAGAATTGCGGAGTACCTGAATGATACCGTAGCGGACAGCTATGTCAGCGTGGCAACTGAATATGGTGGCAGACTTTTGGAGGAGTATCAGCATCTTCATCTGCTTACCGGACGGATGGATGAGGATGACATCACAGCATTTCTGAGTGAGAAAGAGATTGATCTGGTGATAGATGCGACGCACCCATTTGCTGTTCTTGTAACCGGTAACATTAAGCGAGCGTGTGAGCGGGCAGAGGTACGGTATCTTCGTTGCCTGAGGGAAGAGGAACATTTGGCAGAGGAGATGGAGCCAATCGGTGATACAGGCTGCACCGTGGTCTGGGTGGACTCTGTAAAACAAGCGATAGAGTATCTTAATAACACCAAAGGAAATATATTTATTTCTACTGGGAGCAAAGAACTGGGATTATATGCGGAACTGGATGATTATCAAGAGCGTTGTTATGCGAGAGTATTATCAGTCTGGGAATCGGTGAAGAAGAGTATGGATCTTGGATTTGACGGAAAGCATCTGATTGCTATGCAGGGACCGTTTTCCAAAGAATTGAATGTCGCAATGCTCAGACAGACAGAAGCAGATTATTTTGTAACAAAAGAATCTGGCAAGACCGGAGGATTTGAAGAAAAATATGAAGCGGCTATGGAGACAGGGACTGTACTTGTCGTTGTGGGAAGGCCGGAAGAAGAAGGCTTCGGTGTGGAAGAGGTGTGTCAGAAGATTGCAGGACAGCTTGCGGATGAGCAGGAGGGATAGAGATGGCTAATACATCAATAGTCTGGAAGAATCAGACAAAACTTCGAACCGGATACACAACGGGGAGTTGTGCTGCAGCAGCAGCAAAGGCAGCTACTCATATGCTGGTGTCTGGAGAAGTGGTTGGAGAAGTATCGTTAGTGACGCCTGCTGGTATCCGCCTATATCTGGAAGTGGAAGATATTGTGAAAGAAAATAATTATGTCAGTTGCGCTATCCGTAAAGACAGCGGAGATGATCCGGATGTGACGAACGGTATATTGGTGTATGCTGGAGTATCATTTGTTTCAGACGATTTAGAACAGGATAACAGAGAAGACTGGGTAGAAGATGAGACAATCAGACATGTGATATTAGAAGCCGGTGAAGGTATCGGTCGTGTGACACAGAAAGGACTTGAACAGAGTATCGGAGATCCGGCGATTAATCTGGTGCCACGCAGGATGATCCGTGAGGCAGTAGAAGAAGAACTTCAGAAAGCCGGGATTGACCGTGGAGTCCGGGTGATGATATGGGTGCCGGACGGCGCGGAGATTGCGAAGAAGACATTTAATCCGAAGCTTGGTGTTGAGGGCGGTATTTCAATTCTGGGGACAACCGGAATCGTGGAACCTATGAGCGAGAAAGCTCTGACAGATACGATTTTTGTAGAAATGAAGGTGCGCAGAGAGAATGGCATGGATTATTGTTATGTAGTGCCGGGCAATTATGGATCAGATTTTCTGCATGATACGTTGGGGTATCAGGAAGATGCTGCAGTAAAATGCAGTAATTATGTAGGAGAAGTGATTGATGATGCGGTACGGCTTCAGATGAAAGGAATCCTGCTGGTAGGCCATATTGGCAAATTCATCAAGTTGGCTGCCGGGATCATGAATACACATTCTAGACAGGCAGATGGGCGTATGGAGATTCTTGCAGCGCATGCTGCAATGGCAGGAGGCTCCAGAGAACTGATCCGTCAGTTGATGGAATGTATTACCACCACGGCGGCATTGGAATTGTTGGAAAAAGAAGGTATACTAAAAGAAGTCATGTCTACAGTGATGATTAAGATAGAGGAACATCTGAAGCACCGGGCAGGAGACGGACTGGAGATTGGTGCAGTCATGTTTTCCAAAGAAATGGGAATTCTTGGCAAGACTTCTGATGCAGACAGACTTGCGCAGAAGATTCAGAGCAGAAAGAAGAAAGTATAATGGATAAAGGTATATTATACGGCGTAGGAGTCGGACCGGGGGATCCGGAACTGCTGACGATAAAAGCTTTAAAGGTGATAAAGGAGTGTGATGCAATTGCACTTCCAGTGTCTGGTACAGCAGATAAAACACAGATTACAGCATATCAGATTGTGTGGAAAATATATCCAGAGATTAACAAGAAAAGAATTATATTTCTTTCTATGCCGATGACAAAAGATAAGAAAGCATTACAGCAGGTGCATGCAGAAGGTGCAGAGCAGGTGTGCAGGAAATTAGACAAAGGAGAGAATGTTGCATTTCTTACATTGGGAGATGTAAGTATTTATTCAACGTTCCTGTATATACAGAAACTGGTGGAAGAATCTGGCTATGAGACGCGTGTGATACCGGGAGTACCGTCATTTTGCGCAGCGGCGGCAGTGCTTAAGACAGGACTTGGAGAAATGAGCGATTCAATTCATATTTTTCCGGGTTCTTATGATATCAGTGATGGACTAGAACTTTCAGGTACAAAGATTCTGATGAAGTCGGGAAGTAAGATTGGTCAGGTAAAAGAAGAACTGAAGAAGTATGACGGTCAGATACAGATGGTCACAAACTGTGGAATGAAAGAGGAACAGATATATTATTCACTGGATGAGATTCCGGAACAGGTGGGATATTATTCATTGATTATTGCAAAAGAAGGAGAAAAACGATGATTTGGTTTGTTGGGGCAGGACCGGGAGCAGAAGATCTGATTACTGTCCGGGGGCAGAGATTATTAATGGAAGCAGACCTGGTGATCTATGCAGGATCGCTGGTGAATCCTGAATTGTTAAAGTGCTGCAAAGATACCTGCGAGATTCGTAACAGTGCATTTATGACATTGGAGCAGGTGATTGATGCGATGGTACAGGCTGAGGAAGACGGTAAAAAGGTCGTACGTCTGCATACCGGAGATCCATCACTGTACGGCGCAATCAGAGAACAGATGGATCTGTTGGATGAAAAACGGATTACGTATCAGGTGTGTCCGGGAGTCAGTTCTTTTAGTGGAGCGGCAGCAGCATTACAGGCAGAATATACCCTGCCGGATGTATCCCAGTCGGTGGTTATCACCAGAATGGCGGGACGTACACCGGTTCCGGAGAAGGAATCTGTGAGAAGCTTTGCAGAGCATGGAGCAACCATGGTGTTGTTTTTAAGTACCGGATTGATTGGAAAGCTTACTGAAGAATTACTTGCCGGAGGATATACGGAAGATACCCCGGCAGCGATCGTATATAAAGCGACCTGGCCGGAAGAGAAAGTGTTCCGCTGTACGGTCGGGACGCTGAAGCAGACTGCGGATAAGAATCAGATTACCAGAACGGCATTGATCGTGGTGGGGAATGTATTGGATTGTGAATATCGGAGAAGTGATCTGTATCATCCGGAGTTTTCTACAGGATATCGGAGTGCACATGCGAAAAAAGAGGTATCAGGACATAAGCGGATCTATGTGATCGGTATGGGACCGGGGAATCGGAACAGCATGACCTATGAGGCTGCAGAGGTGATCGAGCGGTGTCAGGTGATTGCGGGCTATACGGTCTATGCAGACTTGTTAAAAAAAGAATATCCGGGCAAAGAATATCTGACAACGCCGATGCGTCAGGAGACACAGAGATGTCAGCTTGCATTTGAAGAGGCTGCAAAAGGAAAAGAAGTGGCAATGGTATGCAGTGGGGATGCCGGGGTATATGGCATGGCTGGTCTGATGTATCAGATTGGTCAGGAATACCCGAATGTCGAGATAGAGGTGGTTCCTGGTGTGACAGCGGCATTGTCCGGTGGTGCAGTACTTGGTGCGCCATTGATGCATGACTTTGCTGTGATCAGTCTGAGTGATCTGCTGACTCCTTGGGAGAAGATTGAGAAGCGTCTGCTTATGGCAGCGAAGGCGGATCTTGTAATCTGTCTCTATAATCCGTCCAGCAGAAAGCGTGCGGATTATCTGCAGAAAGCATGTGATCTGATGATGCAGCAGAAAGCACCGGAGACTGTGTGTGGAATCGTACGCAATATCGGACGTGACGGAGAGTCCGCTGAGATTATGAGTTTAGCGGAACTTAGAAATAAAAAAGTTGACATGTTCACGACTGTATATATTGGAAACCAGGAAACAATAGAATTAAATGGGAAAATGGTAACACCAAGAGGATATCGCAATGTGTGATAAAATATGTGAAAGCAGATGTAGTGCAGTACTTATCGGCGCCGGGATGGGAAATGAAAATATGCTGACTCTGGACGCAAGAACACAGATAGAGAAGGCGGATGCCTGTATCGGAGCAGTGCGCCTTCTGGAAGTATGTCCGAAAGAGAAACCGAAGTTTGCAGAGTATCGATCTGTGGAAATTATAAAGATTATAAAAGGACACCCGGAATACAGCAGATGGGCGGTTGTCTTGTCCGGTGATGTGGGATTCTACAGCGGTGCGAAGGCATTGACGAAGGCATGTAAGGAGGCAGGAATTTTAGTAGATATCGTACCGGGGATTGCATCCGTTGTCTATTTGGCGGCGAAGCTTGGCATATCCTGGGAAGATGCGGCTCTTCGCAGTATCCATGGCAGGAATCAGAATACGATCTATGCTATCGAGCATCATGCGAAGACATTTCTCTTGTTGGACAGGAAAAGCGGAACGGAGTTTTGCGAACAGATCAGGGAATACGCTATGGAAGATCTGATCTGTCATATAGGTGTCCGTCTGTCATATGAGGATGAAATGATACGAACGATATCTGCCGGAGAATTGACACCGGAGGATCTGGGAGAGCTTTCTACCATGTTAATTGAGAATCCGCATCCTGTGGAATCCGTATCGGCTCACTTGCCGGATGATGCATTTATCCGCAGTCAGGAAGGACATGTGGTACCGATGACAAAGGCAGAAGTCCGGGCAGTCAGTATGGCCAAGCTTGGGCTTACCAGAGAGGCAGTTTTTTATGACATCGGCGCGGGCACAGGTTCGGTGTCAATTGAAGCGGCACTTCACGGGGAGCAGGTGCAGGTGTATGCGATTGAACAGCGGGAAGATGCGTGTGATCTGATCCGGGCAAACAGACGGAAGTTTCGGGTGGCACAGGTTCAGGTAATCCATGGAAGTGCGCCGGAGGCAATGGAAGGACTTCCGGTACCTACACATGCATTTATCGGAGGAAGCACAGGACATCTCCATGACATTATCCGTATGTTGAAGGAGAAGAATCCGGAAGTGGCACTGGTGATTAATGCCATTTCCTTAGAGACGATAGAAGAAGTAATGTGTGCAGTCAGATCTGGTCTGCTGAGAGATCCGGAAATCATACAGATGAACGTGGCTGCATCCAGAGTATTGGGAAGATATCATATGATGACCGGACAGAATCCGGTATATATTATTACGGAGAGAAAACGATGACAAAGCTACCGGGAATCCTGCTGGCAGCTCCATCCAGTGGCAGCGGCAAGACAATTGCTGCCTGTGGACTGATGGCAGCATTCAGGCAGATGGGGAAAAATATCCGGGCATGCAAATGCGGACCGGATTATATTGATCCGATGTTTCACCGGACAGTACTTGGGATAGAATCTGAAAATCTGGATCTGTTTTTCAGTAGCAAAGAAGAGCTGCGGGAAATCTATCAGGCTCATGGAAGATGTGCGGATCTGGTTGTGACGGAAGGCGTTATGGGGTATTATGACGGTATTTCATTTGGAAGTATGAATGGCAGTGCATGGGATATTGCCGGGGTACTGGAGCTTCCGGTCATATTGGTTGTTCCATGCCGTGGGATGGCATCTTCTGTATTGGCACTGTTGAAAGGATTTCTGGAATATCAGAAGGACAGCCATATCAGAGGCATTATCCTGAACCGTATTTCGCCAATGCTTTATCCGCGGATGAAAGAGATGCTGGATCATGGACTTGCGGATATGGGACATCCGGAGGTGAAGATACTTGGGTATCTTCCAGAGAAAGAATGCTTTCGACTGGAGAGCAGACATCTGGGACTTGTGACACCGCAGGAGCTGACCGGATTAAAAAGTCAGCTTCAGGAAGTGGGAATGACAATTGCAGAGACAGTCGATCTGTCAGAGATTCTTAAAATTGCAGAACAGGCAGAGTGCCTGGAAGAAGAGAATCCGATAAAAAAAGAAGTGAATGGGAAGCAGAAGGTGCACGTGGCTGTTGCCAGAGACGAAGCATTTTGCTTTTACTATAAAGAGAATATGAAATTACTGGAACAGGCCGGATGTGAACTGGTGCCATTCAGTCCTTTGGAGGATGAGACATTGCCGGAAGGCTGTTGCGGATTGATTCTCGGGGGCGGTTATCCTGAACTATATGGTGCCAGACTGGAGGAAAATGAAGGCTTGCGCAGGGAAATACGGCAGAAGATCACAGACGGCATGCCATGTCTTGCAGAATGTGGTGGGTTTCAGTATTTGCAGGATGGACTGACGGATGCGGAAGGATACAGTTATCGTATGGCAGGAGCTATTCCGTCAGAGAGCAGTAATCAGGGGAGACTTGTGCGTTTCGGATATGCGACTATTGAGGCAGAGCAGGATGGCGCATTTTTAAAGAAAGGCGAACAGATACGGGCGCATGAATTTCATCACTGGGACAGTACAGATAATGGAGATAGCTGTCTGGCAGTGAAGCCGGATGGGAAGAGAAGATGGCAGTGTATACACATGAAAGGGAATCTGATGGCAGGCTATCCACACCTCTATTACCGCTCGCACCCGGAACTGGTGGAACGATATGTGAAAGCCTGCACAGAATATTCCAAAAAAGGAACCAGACGATAAAGGAAGCTAACTATGACATTAGAAGAATTACAAGAAGAGATACAGCCGGCTGATCAGGATGTGGTCAGACTGTCGAAAGAACGATGGATGAAGGTTGGGAAACCGCTGTTCAGCCTGGGTAAGCTGGAACAGCAGATTACCCGGATTGCCGGGATAAAACGGATTGCATGCTATGAAATTAAGAAGAAAGCATTGGTTGTCATGTGTGCCGATAATGGTGTGGTGGCAGAAGGCGTGACACAGACCGGGCAGGAGGTTACGGCAATTGTGGCAGAGAATTTCAGCCGTCATGAGACCAGTACCTGTCTGATGGCAGAGGTGGCTGGCGTGGACATTTATCCGGTAGATATCGGTATGATAACGGATGTAAAGAATGTAACCAGAAAAAATGAAAAGACTGCATATGGAACGAAGAACTTTGCAAAAGAGCCTGCTATGACACGAGAACAGCTCTGGCAGGCAATCGAGACCGGCATTCGTATCGCCGGAGAGAAGAAGCAGGAGGGATATGATATTCTGCTGACAGGCGAGATGGGGATTGGCAATACAACGACCAGCAGTGCAGTGGCATCAGTACTTCTTAACCGTGATCCGGCAGTGATGACCGGGAAGGGAGCCGGTCTGGATGATGAGGGTCTTAAGCGTAAGATTCATGTAATCGAGGATGCAATCGGACGATATAATCTCCGGCAAGCGGATGTGCTTACGGTGATGGCATCGGTTGGTGGATATGATATCGCAGGACTCTGCGGACTTTGTATTGGTGGAGCACGTTATCATATACCGGTCGTGCTGGATGGATTTATATCCGGGGTGGCAGCTCTTTGTGCAGTCCATTTGATTCCAGCTGTGGCGGATTATCTGATCCCATCGCATGTATCCAAAGAGCCGGCAGCTCATTATGTATTAGATGAGCTCGGACTGTCACCGCTTGTCACCTGTGATATGTGTCTTGGAGAAGGAAGCGGTGCAGTTGCTGTGATCCCCCTGTTGGAGATGGGATTGAAAGTCTACGGAGATATGGGGACATTTGAGGATATAAAGGTAGAGCAGTATAAGGTATTGTAATTCAGGAGAAATATATGAGTATTATAAATTCATTTTTTATCGCATTATCTATGTATTCCAGAATACCGGTTCCGAGAGTGGACTGGGAAAAAGAAAATATGCGATATGCCATGTGCTTTTTTCCCATGATTGGAGTTGTCATCGGGGCAGTTATGTATCTGGCAGGTTGGCTGCTGGATAAGACGTCTGTGGGCGGTCTGTTCCGTGGTGTGGTATTTACCTTGATTCCGATCATGATCACCGGAGGCATTCATATGGACGGTTTCATGGATACCATGGATGCGCTCGGATCCTGGGGAGACCGGGAAAAGAAGTTGGAGATTCTGAAGGATTCTCATGCGGGTGCATTTGCTATATTGGGAATGGGTTGTTATCTGATGTGGAGTATGGCAGTATGGAGTGAACTTCCGGCAGAAGTGCTGAGAGTGTGCTGTGTAAGTTTTGTCCTTTCCAGAGCACTCAGTGGGTTCAGCGTAGTTACATTTCCGGCGGCAAGAAATAGTGGGTTGTTGAAGATGTTTCAGGACGGAGCACAGAAAAAAGTTGTCAGGATTACGATGTGTCTGTATGTGGCAGCAGCAGTGATCATGATGGCAGTGATGAACGCACGGGCAATGACAGGAGCTGTTACTGGTGTGATGATCGCATTTCTATATTATATAGTGGTGAGCCGGAAGCAGTTTGGGGGCGTGACAGGAGATCTGGCAGGATTTTTTCTGGAGACGGCAGAGCTTGCAATGTTTACCGGAATTTTAGTGACCTGCATTGGGAGGTAGCAGATGGAGATTATATGGGTACGGCATTTTATGACACCAGGCAACCGTAAGAAACAATATATAGGAAGTACGGATGAACCACTGGATGAGGAAATGATTCCGCAGGATCTGAAAAACTATCCGCAGATTGATGCACTGACCGTCAGCCCGATGCTCCGATGCAGGCAGACAGCAGAAAGGATCTGGCCGAGTATGCCTTTTGAGACAGAACCGCTGATGCGAGAGTTGGATTTTGGCGAGTATGAGCGAAAGACATATGAAGAACTGAAGAACGAGCCGGTATATCAGGCTTGGCTTGATTCCGGTGGTGCAGGTGCATTCCCTGGAGGAGAAGACCGGGAAGATTTTCAGAAGCGCTGCGTACAGGGAGCAGAGAATATGATCAGCAGACTGATTGCGGAAGACTGTAAACGTGCAGGTGTGGTAGTGCACGGTGGGACAATTATGGCGGTGCTGTCTGCATTTGATCCCGAGAAAAGACCGTTTTACCACTGGCAGGTATGTAACGGCAATGGATATATAACTGATATTGATCCGGAAGAGTGGAAAAAGGGCGTACATCTTTTTTACAATGTCCGGATCCTACACGAGATAGATATAACAGATGGAGAAAAATTACGATGAAGATATTATGTGTCTGCCTGATCGGTATGATACTGGACTGGATATTTGGAGATCCGGTATGGCTGTATCATCCGGTGCGGATTATTGGCAAATGGATATCGTTTTTGGAAAAGATACTCCGGAAGTTTGCCGGAGATCAGGAGGGGAATGAGAAGAAACTATTGATCGCAGGAGGAATATTGTGGATACTTGTGATCCTGGCATCAGCAGCAGTGCCAATGGGGATTTTATATCTGGCAGAGAAGTTCAGCCCATGTGCGGCATTTGTGTTGGAGTGTTTCTGGTGCTATCAGCTATTGGCAGCAAGATCACTCGGAAAAGAAAGTAAAAAAGTATATAAGAAATTAATACAGGATGATTTGTCAGAAGCAAGGTTGGCAGTATCGATGATTGTCGGCAGGGATACGGAGAATCTGACAGTGGAAGGCGTGACGAAGGCGGCGGTGGAAACGGTGGCTGAGAATACCAATGATGGGGTGATTGCACCATTAATTTATATGCTGATCGGCGGTCCGATACTTGGATTTGTATATAAGGCAGTCAATACTATGGATTCTATGTTAGGATATAAGAATGAAAAATATTTGTATTTTGGCAGAGTAGCGGCGAAAATGGATGATGTGGCGGGATTTATTCCGGCAAGGATTTCAGCACTGCTTATGATTCTGGCATCCTGTCTGCTTGGGATGGACGGAAAGAATGCACTGTGGATCTGGAAGAGGGATCAAAGAAAACACGCAAGTCCAAATGCAGCGCAGACGGAAGCAGTATGTGCAGGCGCATTGCAGGTGCAGCTTGCGGGAGATGCCTGGTATTTTGGGAAAAAACATGAGAAAGATACAATCGGGGATCCAATCCGGGATATTGAGCCAAGGGATATTCTGCGGTCGGAGAAATTAATGATTGGAACAGAAGTGCTGACATTTTTGCTTTTCAGTGGCATCCGGCTGTTTTTCTAAAGAGTATTTTGACAATAGAGGTATGACATGAAATATACACACGGAGGAGATATCTACACAACTGAATACCGGCTGGATTTTTCAGCAAATATCTGTCCGTTCGGAGCCAATGAAGCAGTTCGCCAGGCAGCAATTCGTGGGATGGAAATGGTGACAGCTTATCCAGACAGTCAGTGTAGGAGATTGCGGCAGAAGCTAGCAGAGACACTGAAGATTCCGGTTGAGTGGATAATTGCGGGAAATGGCGCAGCAGATGTGTTATTTTCTCTGGTGCTGGCAGAGAAGCCGGGAAAGGGCATGATACTTGCTCCGGCATTTCAGGAGTATGAGCAGGCTCTGCGCAGTGTGGACAGTGAGGTGATTGTGTGGAAACGGAATCCGGAACAGGCTTTCAGGCTGGATGAGGAGTTTTTGGTGCGTCTGGAGAAGGAATTAAAAGAAGGGCTTGGAATAGTTTTCTTCTGTACGCCGGATAATCCGTCAGGAGCATTGATTTTAAAAGATATTCTGTTGCAATCGCTGGAACTGTGTGAGAAGTATTATGCACGTATGGTTGTGGATGAAAGCTTCTGGGAATTTGCGTTTGACCGGGAAGAGGAGACGATGCTGCCATATATCAGGCAGTTTCAATCACTTTTTTTGCTTCGTTCGTTTACAAAAATGTATGGCATTCCGGGACTCAGGCTTGGTTATGGATTATGTTCGGATACAGATCTCCTGGAACGCATGGAAGAAGTCAGACAGCCGTGGAGCGTATCGATCCCGGCGCAGGAAGCAGGAATTGCAGCGTTAGATGAGACTGGCTGGCGCAGAAAAGTGAAAAGTTATGTAGCAGAACAGAGAATCTGGCTTGCCGGAGAACTGGAAAGCATGGGATGTAAGGTATATCCGTCGTCAGCCAACTATCTGTTATTCTATCTGGATCAGGAGCTGATGGAACCATTGAAAAGAAAGGGTATCCTGATCCGGAATTGCAGTAATTACCGGGGACTTACAAAAGGTTATTATCGGATCGCAGTAAAGACAGAGGAAGAGAACAGACAGCTGATCGATGCGATACGTGATGTGATAGATAACACGGATTTGAGATAGGAGGATGACAGATGGCAAAGCCGATTATGATACAGGGAACCATGTCAAATGCCGGGAAAAGTGTGCTGACGGGAGGACTTCTGCGGGTGCTTGCGCAGGACGGTGTAAAGGCAGCTCCGTTCAAATCCCAGAACATGGCATTGAATTCATACATTACAGAAGACGGTCTGGAAATGGGAAGGGCGCAGGTAATGCAGGCAGAGGCGGCAGGTATTGAACCAATTGCGGCAATGAATCCAATCCTGTTGAAGCCGACCAATGATACAGGCTCACAGGTGATCATCAATGGAAAAGTGGAAGGCACTATGTCGGCCATGGAATATTACCGGAGAAAGACAGAGTATATTCCAGTGATCATGGAAGCATATGAAAAGCTGTCGAAGCAGTATGATATAATCGTAGTGGAAGGTGCAGGAAGCCCGGCGGAGATTAATCTGAAGACCAATGATATTGTTAATATGGGGTTGGCGAAAATGATCGACGCACCGGTGCTTTTGACCGGAGATATCGACAGAGGAGGTGTGTTTGCGCAGATTGTTGGAACCATTGTGCTGTTAGAGGAGGAAGAAAGGCGACGCATCAAGGGAACTATTATCAATAAATTCCGTGGAGATAAGGAAATCTTACGACCGGGACTGGATATGCTGGTAGAGCGAACTCATGTGCCAGTCTGTGGGGTAGTGCCGTACTTCTATCTGGATATTGACGATGAGGACAGCTTGTCTGAGCGTTTTGCAGGAAAGCAGGGAAATGGACCGATTGATATTGCGGTTATCCGTTTTCCGAGGATTTCGAATTTTACAGATCTGGCTGCGCTTGAATGCAGAGAAGAAGTATCGCTTCGTTATATCAGTCAGTCAGCAGATTTTGGCGAACCGGATCTGGTGATCCTTCCGGGAACTAAGAGTACGATCGCAGATCTTCTGTGGATGCGACAGAATGGATTAGAAGGAAAGATACTCCGCCATGCATCGGCAGGTGGTCTGGTATTTGGCATCTGTGGTGGATATCAGATGCTGGGAGCTGAAGTGCATGATCCTGACGGAGTGGAGGCTGGTGCTGGCAAATGTGTGCGCGGTATGGAACTTCTGCCTGCAAGAACAGTCTTTGAACCGGAAAAGCATCGGACACAGATAACCGGTCATTTTGGTATTGTACAAGGAGCATTTGCGGAACTTACGGATGTGCCGTTTGCCGGATATGAGATTCATATGGGCAAAACCGAATGTATGGGCGAGACGGAGCCACTTCTGCATCTGGACAGTGGTACTGCAGACGGTATGCAGCATGGTAATGTCTATGGCTGCTATATTCATGGCATTTTTGATCAGGCCGAGGTTGTAACGGCAGTTCTTAAGACAATCTTGAAACGTAAAGGATTGGATGCAGATCAGGTGAAGAATATTGACCGAAAACAGTATAAAGAAGAACAGTATGATAAACTGGCAGATATCATCCGAGAGAATTTGGATATGAAGATGGTCTATGAGATCATAGAACGCGGAGGAAAATAATGTTGCATGTAGTAACCGGAGGCAGCGGAAGTGGGAAATCCGCTTATGCGGAAACAGAACTCCTACGCCTGGCGAAACAAAATAATTGCAAAAAATATTATATTGCTACTATGGAACCCTTCGGGAACGAGACACTTAAGAAGATTGCACGTCATCGGGAAATGCGCAAGGATAAAGGTTTTGATACGTTGGAACGTTATGTGGATCTGAAGGGAACGGCAGAAATGTTGACAGACCGTCCGGCGGTTCTGCTGGAGTGCATGTCGAATCTGACGGCAAATGAGATTTATCGCCCGGATGGAGCAGGAGAGCAGACCGCGGACAGCATCGTGGACGGTGTGGAAGAACTCTGTAGCAGATGTGAACATGTGGTGATTGTTACCAATGAAGTGTGTTCGGAGTGTACCAGAGATTCAGCGGATATGATCCGGTATAAGAAGATTCTCTCGGAAGTGAACCGCAGGCTTGCACAGAAGGCAGATTGGGTAACGGAAGTGGTCTATGGAATACCAGTGGAGGTAAAACGATGAAGATGATAATCGGTGGAGCTTATCAGGGACAGCTTGCATGGGCGCAAGCACATTTTCCAGAGATTGCAGATGAAGATTGGATTGATGGAAAAGATTGTAAAGAAACAGATATATTTACATGCAAAGCTATTTATGGTTTCCATGAATATATACGAAATGTAAAAGAAGAACAGAGAGCTGTACTTGCAGACAAGCTGATCTATCAGAATCCGGGGATTGTTCTGGTCAGTGATGAGATTGGATATGGGCTGGTGCCGATTGATGCAGCCGATCGCTGCTACAGAGAACAGGTAGGGCGGATCTGTACAGAGCTGGCTGCTTTTTCGGATGAAGTGGTACGTGTGGTTATGGGGATTGGAACAAAGATAAAGGGGTAACGAAGATGAAGATGATGAAAGAGATTGAACTGGAACAGGTGCTCCCGCAAGAGATTGAGAAGAGGAGCTTCGAAATTATCACAGAAGAACTGGGAGACGTGAAGCTAGTGCCGGGAACCGAACCTGTGGTAAAACGCTGCATTCATACCAGTGCAGATTTTGACTATGCGAAGAACCTGGTGTTTTCCGATGGAGTGATTGAACATGCGCTGAAGGTACTGGGAAGCGGTGCAACCATCGTTACGGATACGCAGATGGCGATGGCGGGTGTTAATAAAAGAAAGCTTGCAGCACTTGGCTGTCAGATTCGGTGCTTCATGTCAGATCCGGATGTGGCAGAAGAAGCAAAAAAGAGAGGCGTTACGCGCGCGGTAGTCAGCATGGAGCATGCTGCGAAGCTTCCGGGTCCGTTGATCTTTGCAATCGGCAATGCTCCGACCGCTTTGGTGCATTTGTACGAACTTGTGAAGTCCGGGGCAGTGAAGCCGGAGCTTATTATCGGTGTGCCGGTAGGATTTGTGAATGTTGTGCCATCGAAGGAACTGATACTGACATTAGAAGATGTGCCGTATATCGTAGCAAGAGGAAGAAAAGGCGGCAGTAATATTGCAGCCTGCATCTGCAATGCGTTGCTGTATATGATGCCGGGAGGACGTTAGGATTGAAGCAGGATGCAAAACATAACACATTAGAACAAATTCATATAGCGGCAAAAAAGGAATTTCTGGAAAAAGGATTTAAGACAGCTTCGCTTCGGAATATTGTGAAAATGGCCGGAGTTACGACCGGTGCATTTTATGGATATTACAAGAGTAAGGAAGAATTGTTTGGAGCGCTGGTAGATGAGCAATATCATTATGTGATGGAACATTTCTGTCAGGCGCAGGATGAATTTGCGGAGCTTCCGGCAGAGGAACAGCCGGATCATGTGGGAGAGATATCCGTGGACTGTATGCTTGACGTGTTGCTCTATGCACAAAATTATCCGGAGGAATTTCAGCTTCTTTTGTGCTGCGCGGAAGGAACAAGATATGCGGGAATGATTGATGAAATGGTGGAAATTGAGGTAGAAGCGACACATCGCTATCAGGAGAGCCTTGACAGTGTGGGCAGACCGTCGCCGGAGATTGATTCTATGCTGGAACATATGCTGGCAACTGGAATGTTTAACACCTATTTTGAAATGTTTATTCATCAGATGCCACTTGATCAGGCGAAGATATATCTGAAAACTATGCACGAATTTTATACAGCTGGCTGGATGAAAATATTAAAACAGTAAGTTAAAACTAACGAAAATGCTTGACAAAAAAGGAATTTCTGGAGTATCTTTATAACAGTGTTATATATGACGACTGCGCTGCATGCAGTCTTTTCTTAAAATCGATAGTTAGTTGCAACTAATTATTGATAAGGAGAAAAATAGCATAATTTAAAGAAGAGGAAAAGAGGTTTTAAGATGAAGAAACAAAGTTCCTTAGCAAGGCTCTTTGCGTATGCAGGCAATTACAAATACCTGACAATTCTGTCATGGATACTGTCTGTGATCAGTGCATGGATTGCGCTCGTACCATTCTATTACATTTGGAAAATCATCAGAGAAGTGCTGAATGCAGCACCGGAGTACAGCCAGGTAGAGCATTTATCCAGCTATGGGTGGTCTGCTGTGCTTTCAGCATTATTATCTATGGTAATCTATATTGGTGCTTTGATGTGCTCTCATATTGCAGCGTTTCGCGTGCAGGCAAATATGAGATCAGAAATGATGCATCATATTGTGACATTGCCATTAGGCTTTATGGATAGTGAAGGAAGCGGAAAAATCCGTAAAACGGTAAATGAATGCAGTGCAGCAACGGAAGCATATCTGGCTCATCAGCTTCCGGATCAGGCAGGGGCCTATGCTACACCGGTGGGACTGCTGGTGTTGCTGCTGGTATTTGACTGGCGGCTTGGATTGTTAAGTCTTATTCCTGTAGGTCTTGCATTTCTTATCATGGGAAGCATGATGGGGAAGAAGATGGAACAGAAGATGAAGGAGTATCAGAATGCACTGGAGGAAATGTCCAGCGAAGCTGTGGAATACGTGCGTGGTATTCCTGTCGTTAAGACGTTTGGGCAGTCTGTGTTTTCGTTTAAACGCTTCCGTACATCCATTGAAAAATATGAAAAATGGACGATTGCATATACAGAGGATCTGAGGATACCGATGGTTGCCTATACAACAATCATCAATGCGGTATTTACCATATTGATCGCGGCTGCATTTTTCTTTACAGCAAGTAATACATTTCTTTTAAATCTATTGTTTTACATTATTATCACACCGATCATTACAGTGACACTGAATAAGATCATGTTCTTCAGTGAGAATAAAATGATCGTGGCAGATGCACTGGCACGTGTGGATGGAATCATGGATTGCAGACCACTGGAAGAGAGTGGACGGGAAGAGCAGCCAAAAGATCATTCGATTATCTTTGAACGTGTATCTTTCCGATATGAAGACACTGCGAAAGATGCATTGCATCAGATCAATCTCAAAATCGGAGAGGGAGAACATGTGGCATTTGTAGGACCGTCCGGCGGAGGGAAGACTACGCTGGCAAGCCTGATTGCAAGGTTCTTTGATGTGACGGAAGGCGCAGTGAAGATCGGCGGTGTGGATGTCAGAGATATTCCGTCAAAGGAGCTGCTGGAGCAGGTTTCATTTGTGTTTCAGGATAGTAAACTGTTGAAAATGTCTATTTATGATAATGTGCGTATGGGTAAGAAAGATGCTTCCAGAGAAGAAGTGATGGAAGCATTAAAGAATGCCCAGTGTGAAGATATTATAGAAAAACTTCCGGATGGTATGGATACGATTATTGGAACAAAAGGTACCTATGTATCCGGTGGTGAGGCACAGCGTCTGTCCATTGCACGGGCAATGCTTAAGAATGCACCGATTCTGATCCTCGATGAGGCGACAGCATTTGCAGATCCTGATAATGAGACAAAAGTACAGGAAGCGTTCAGCAGACTTTCTAAGGGCAAGACGGTTGTCATGATTGCACACAGATTGTCTTCTGTAACCAATGCCGATCGTATCTTCGTATTAAAAGATGGTGAGATCGAAGAATCAGGTACTCATGAAAGTCTGGAAAAAGCAAATGGATTATATGCTCACATGTGGGAAAAATATAATCAGTCTGTATGCTGGAAGGTAGGTGTGTAATATGACATTAAAAGAGAAATTACAACACAGATATGCGCTTTCAGAAAAAGGTGCGCAGGATATGATCCGTGCATTTATTTCTGTAACGATCTCAGATATTGTTCTGATGTTGCCGGTAGGAATGTTATATATGCTGGTGAAATACTATATGGCAGATGATCTGAACGGCAGAGGAGGTTTCTTTGCAATTGGATGTATTGCGTGTCTGATCCTGATTGCTGTGACAACTTATATTCAGTATAATGCAACATTCTTAAATACTTACATAGAAAGTGGAGTGCGAAGAACTACATTGGCAGAAAAGCTTAGAAAGATACCATTATCTTTTTTTGGAAAGAAAGATCTGTCAGACCTTACCAGTGCGATTATGGCAGACTGTGCCACCATGGAGACAGCATCTTCGCATTGGATTCCGGAACTGATCGGTGCGTGTATTTCTACAGTATTAGTGGCTGTGAGCCTTTTCTTTTTGAACTGGAGAATGGCAATCGCAGCTCTTTGGGTACTTCCGGTTTCATTTCTGATCGTGCTCTGTTCCGGTAGAGTACAGAAGAATATGGCAGCCAAACAGATGACTCTGAAGATGGCGTGTGTAGACGGGATTCAGGAGTGTCTGGAAACCGTACGTGATCTGCGCGCCAATAATTCAGAAGACGAGTATCTGAAAGGACTTGATGATAAAATCCATGCAGTGGAAAAGCATGCGATTTTTTCAGAATTAACTACAGCGGTATTTGTGGCAGGTGCACAGATGATCCTGAAGTTTGGTATTGCAACAACTGCTTTGTTGGGGGGTATGCTTCTGGCAAAAGGTGATATTGATGTGCTGACTTTCTTTATGTTTCTGCTGCTGGTATCCAGATTGTATGATCCGATGCAGATCTCATTACAGAATCTGGCAGCGATTATTGCAACTGATGTCCAGTGTGAACGTCTGGATGAGATATTGTCTCATAAAGTACAGAAAGGAAAAACCGAACTTACGAATAAAGGCTATGATATTGAATTTTCGCATGTGGGATTTGCTTATGACAGCGGAGAAACGGTGTTAAAAGATGTTTCATTTACAGCGAAACAGGGTGAGGTTACAGCTTTGATCGGACCTTCCGGTGGTGGAAAGACAACGGTATCCAGACTGGCATCCAGATTCTGGGACGCACAGAAAGGACGAATTACAGTTGGAGGTATGGATATACAGAATGTGGATCCGGAGACGCTGATGTCTCTGTATTCCATTGTCTTTCAGGATGTAACATTATTTAATAATTCGATTATGGAAAATATCCGAATCGGCAGACAGGATGCAACCGATGAAGAAGTTATTGCAGCTGCAAAGCTGGCACATTGTGATGAGTTCGCAGAAAAAATGCCGAATGGCTGGAATACGATGATCGGTGAAAACGGCTCCGAATTGTCTGGCGGTGAGCGGCAGAGAATTTCGATCGCCAGAGCATTCCTGAAGGATGCACCGATCATTCTGCTGGATGAAGCAACAGCATCACTGGATGTGGATAATGAGACGGTTATTCAGGAATCACTTTCAAAACTGATCAGGAATAAGACCGTTATGATTATTGCGCATCGCATGCGTACGGTAGCCGAGGCGGATAAGATTGTTGTATTAAAAGATGGCGTAGTGGCAGAGATTGGTATGCCGAAAGAACTGGAAGAGAAAGGCGGCATCTATCAGCATATGGCAGCAGTACAGATGCAGGCGGCAGGCTGGCAGCTGTAAACGAAATAGTGACTTAATAATGAGTCGTTAAGACAGAGCGTGGCTTAAGACAGAGTCATGGTCTGTCTTTTTATATAGCGTTGACAAGCAAAAATATATGGCTGTAACAGGCAGAAATACGTGGCTGCAACTGTCAGTTGACAAATTGTATGGTATACTTTATGGTAAGCAAAAGAGGAAAATGTTATGCTGTGTTCACAAGAAAAGAAACGTGAGTTTTAGTCAGGAGGATAGATATGATCTTAGCAGATAAAATCATATTATTGCGAAAAAGAAAAGGGTGGTCACAGGAAGAACTTGCAGAACAGCTCGGTGTGACGAGACAGTCTGTATCAAAATGGGAAGGAGCACAGTCAGTACCGGATATTCAGAAAATTATACAAATGAGTGAGATATTTGGAGTTACGACAGACTATCTGTTAAAAGATGAGATAGAAGATACAAAGACAGAAGATAAAGAGGTCATTAATAGAAAAGAATCAGAAGATAATCCGGAAGAACTGCGGGTACTTACAATGAATGAGGCATCAGAATATCTCAGACTCCGCAGGGAAGCGGCACCGAAGATGGCCGGTGCCACATTGTTATGCGTACTGTCTCCGATAGCACTTCTTATGCTCAGTGCACTCAGTGAACGCCCTGAGTTCTCTTTGTCGGAAAATATGGCTGCCGGAATCGGACTGTGCGTGCTGTTGCTTCTGGTTACGATTGCGGTGGTAGAGTTTATGTCCTGTTATCATAAAGTGAAACAGTATGATTATCTGGAAAATGAAGCAATTCAACTGGAGACCGGAGCAGCAGAGATGGTAAAGAAACAGAAAGAAGAGTTTCGACCGGCGTACAGCCGTATGAATATCACAGGAGTGGTGCTGTGCATCCTGTCAGTATTGCCGTTATTCATGTCAGTCTGTGTGGAGGGACCGGATATCCTATATGTTGGCATGGTAAGTCTGCTATTGATCATTGTCGGCTTAGGATGCTATGCATTTGTTTATGCAGGTACGATACAGAATGCCATGGATAAACTGTTGGAAGAGGGAGATTATTCACGAAAAAGTAAGGAAGAGAAAAGCGTGCGCGGAACGGTCAGCGTTGTATACTGGCTGATAGTGACAGCAATTTTTCTTTATTATACATTTGGACCGCAGGGAAATGGCCAGCCACAGTATAGCTGGTTTGTCTGGGCAGTCGCAGGTGTACTCTACGGTGCTTTGATGACGGTGTGGACTCTCTTGGAGAAACGAAATAATATAGAAAACTCCAGTAGAGGAATTCTGTGATGTTATCTCAGTCGAGAAGACTCCCACCTCTTCAGGTAATGAGTAATAGCAAATTTGTCTCAGTGGGAGTCCAATCTCCGACTGAGATAAACGCTCCGCGAGGATGCGCAGTGATTCTGATAGGAATATGTCAGCTTCGCTGACCAGAATCACGCGCCAAGTCTCATGGATGTTCGACTTGAATGTCGGAATAACAGGGAAATGGTATGGCATCTAAGATAGGGATGTGTTATACTAAGAATTACGCAGAAAGGACAGACTATATAAGTAAATGTCTGATCCAATAGTATAATTTAGGAGGTAGTGAAAAATGGAGAGAGCAAATGTATGGTCCTCATATAATCAGGATCAGATTGCTGAGTTAGAAGCTACAAATGCATTGTATAAACATTGCCTGGACGAAGGTAAGACAGAGCGTGAATGTGTGAAAGTCGCAGTTCGTATGGCAAAGGAAAAAGGATATCAGGATATCCGTGATCTGATTAAGAATCAGACACCTGTAAAGGCAGGAGATAAGATCTATGCAGTATGCATGGACAAGAGTGTATCTCTGTTCCAGATTGGTAAGAAGCCACTGGAAGAAGGTATGAATATTCTGGGAGCACACATCGATTCACCACGTATTGATGTAAAGCAGAATCCATTATATGAAAGTGAAGAATTTGCATATCTGGATACGCACTATTATGGTGGAATTAAGAAATATCAGTGGTTGACAATGCCGCTCGCAATTCATGGTGTGGTTGCTAAGACGAACGGAGAAGTCGTAGACGTATGCATCGGTGAGAGCGAGGAAGATCCGGTATTTGCAGTAACAGACCTGTTGCCACATCTGGCTGCCAAGCAGATGGAGCAGAAAGCCAATGCGATCATCGAAGGCGAGAAACTTGACGTGATCATTGGTAACCGTCCGCTCGAAGGAGTATCGGAAGATGAGAAAGAAGCAGTAAAGAAGAATATGCTTGCTATTCTGGAAGAGCGTTATGGAATGACAGAAGAAGATTTTGTTTCAGCAGAGTTAGAGATCGTTCCGGCTGGAAAGTCCAGAGACATGGGATTTGACAGAAGTATGGTAATGGGATACGGACAGGACGACAGAGTATGTGGATTTACATCTCTCTTTGCTATGCTGGATGTTGAAGCAGGAGACAGAACAACATGTTGTATCTTAGTAGATAAAGAAGAAATCGGAAGCGTTGGTGCAACAGGTATGCATTCAAGATTCTTCGAAAATGCAGTAGCAGAGATTCTTGCATTAATGGGTGAGACTGCTGATATTAAAGTAAGAAGAGCACTGCAGAACTCTAAGATGCTTTCTTCAGATGTAAGCGCAGCTTACGATCCGATGTTTGCAGAAGCCTTTGAGAAGAGAAGTTCAGCATTTTTCGGAAAAGGACTTGTATTCAATAAGTTCACAGGAAGCCGCGGAAAGAGCGGATCCAACGATGCCAATGCAGAATATCTTGCACAGATCCGCAAGGCATTAGATACGGATGGAGTAGCATACCAGTTCGCAGAGCTTGGTAAAGTTGATGTCGGTGGCGGTGGAACCATCGCATACATCATGGCAAACTACGGAATGGAAGTCATCGACAGCGGTGTAGCTATTCTGTGCATGCATGCTCCATGGGAAATTGCAAGCAAAGCCGATATCTACGAAGCATATAAAGGATATAAGGCATTTTTGAAAAATATGTAATACCAGGGTATAAAAGACAAGCCGTTCATGCTCGCATGAAACGGCTTGTCCTTTATACCCGCCAAAACATGAGGAAGCGCGGAGCAATCCGAGGTGTTACATAGAAGAGGAGTACATATGATAAAAGCTGTAATTTTTGATATTGATAATACGTTATATAGCTACGAACACAGTCATGAATACGGCATGAGATCATTAGCGGCTTATTGCAATCGCGTGTTTGGAGTATCGGAAGAAGAAACAGAAGAATGTTATAAAAGAGCTAACAAGATCATGATGGGCAGAATTGGCAGTGAGACAGCAGCTATGCACAATCGTCTGATGCGGATGCAGTGTATGTTGGAATTGTGGGACAAGCCATTATTTCCGCATACGGTGAATATGTATGACAGGTACTGGAATGCATCAATCGAGCATTCATTGATTTCGTCAGGAATCATCAGGTTTATGCAGAAATTGAAAGAACGTGGTATTCGTATTGGGATTGGAACGGATATGACTGCACATATTCAATACCGACGACTGGAATTTTTAAATCTTTCGCCATATATTGATTTTATTGTTACCAGTGAAGAAGCAGGAGTGGAGAAACCAACACCGCATCTGTTTGAATTATGTGTTGAAAAAGCAGGCGTACCTGCAGGTGAATGTGCATTTATCGGAGATAATCTTACAAAAGATGTAAAGGGTGCCTGGGATAACGGATTAAAAGGAATTTGGTATACGAAATGGATAGAACAGCAGGAAGAAACAGAATACCCGGTGATTCAGTCATTTGATGAGGTAGATGTAGAAGAGTTTTTGAAATAGAAAGAATGGTATATGTGATATGAAGTTCCTTTTGCGGTAATTAATAACTACAAAAAGGGACTTTTTTAAATGCGTTTATGTGACTTTTGTGGTAGGGCTAGGACATATAAAAAAGGTAAATGATACACAATGGATATATACAAAAATGATAAATTTGAATAAACATAAAAGTATATTGCGGAAGTATTGGAAGTAGGCATAGATATAGTACAAGAGTGGTTGTCTGAAGTCGTATACGAATAAAACAGGATCAAATACATGAAAGGATAGTACTTAATAAGAAAAGAAATGAGTCTAGAAGACGGCTGGTGAGTTGTTGACTTGCCGATCGTCAGATGCTATATTAACTAGGTAATTTTATAAAACGTTCGGTGCTGTTTAGCATGGCTGCGGAATATGCTTCTTTAAGCAGACTATGCCGGAACAGATAAAAGGGAAACAGGTGAGATGCCTGTACGAACTCGTCACTGTGAGTAAATGGCTATGGCTGGAATGCCACTGGGTAACTGGGAAGGCAGACATAGAGATACTTTACAAGTCAGGAAACCTGCCGGTCGTTGGTGCGGGGAATGCAGATTCCAGATCACGAGTAATTGATTGTACCGAAATGATCATGAATTCAAGGCTTCCTGTATTTCAGGTCAGGAAGGTTTGATTTTTGTAGAATTCTTTATTCTGATTATTTCCCCAGATAACAAAGACAACATGATATTGCAGAAGGAATGAGGAGAAAAATGAAGAGATATCATAAGCGTTTTCTTGCTCTTTGCTTGAGTGCGTCTATGCTTGTGTCGCCGCTTAGCTATACGAAAGCTTATGCATCATCGGATGAAGCCGGTGTCACAGAAAACAGCAGTCAGAATGAAACTGTAGCAGAGTCAGAAAACAAATCAGAGAGTCAGAGTCCGGCAGCAGAAGAAGCTGGCAACGCGTCGAGTCAGGAAAATGCGTTAAACAATAATAGCAATACAGCAAACGCAGAAAAATCCGGCAGTGTAGCTGAACAGCAGGAAAGTCAGCAAACAGCAGAGACAGGTCAGGTACAGAGTGAAGCATCAGATGGAGAGAATGTTGTAGTACAGACAGCGAATGCACCGACTGTAACGGGTAATACCGTTCAGGTAGTAAAAGAAGATGGAAAAGTATTTGCGATGTTCAAAATTACCACTTCGACGGTTAAGAAAAACGGAGAACTGTATGATGTGTCATTTACTACAAGCAGCAACAGTTATGATAAGATTTATCTGGGATCCAAAAACGATGAAGCAAAAGAACCTGTAATTAAAAGAAGTGCAGATGGAACCAATACATTCACATTTAAAGTAGATGCATCTAAAGTTGGAAAAGTGCAGTCTGTAGCACTGGGAAAGCCAGATGGAAGCTGGTATACCAAGGCTGATCTGTGGATTTATATTCCGGAGGAAACAGTGACGGAACCGGGAACGAATCCAACACCGGAGCCAGAACCGACTCCGAGACCAGAACCAACTCCGACTACCCCGGAAGATGGAAGCTATAATAACATAGGCGTAACATCCAGTGCGTCCATGTTTAAAGTTGTAGATTGTAAGCTAGTGGTAAAAGATGGAAAACTGACAGCGGTACTTACTTTAAGTGGAACTGGGTATGGATATTTATATAAGGGAACAAAAGAAGAAGCAGCAGTTGCAGATAAGAGCACATGGATTCCATTTGTGGAAGATGTAAATGGAAAGTATACCTATAGCCTGCCATTAAATTCTCTTGCAGAAAACAAAGTTAAGTTAGCGGCGTATTCTACAAAATATGCAAAATGGTATGACCGTGAATTAACATTTGATTTTTCTAACATGGACAGAATATATCCGACAGCAGCGGATGGCATATACTCTATTGAAGTGGAAACTGGCGCGGCTATGTTTAAAGTAGTTGACTGTAAGCTGACAGTTAAGAATGGCTTGATGTCAGCGGTAATTACTTTGAGTGGTACAGGGTATGATTATCTTTATATGGGAACGGGAGCAGATGCTGAGAAAGCAGATCGTAAATCATGGGTTCCATATGTGGTAGATGCAAATGGCAAGTATACCTATACCATTCCGGTAGAGGCGTTGGATAAGGAAATTGCAGTAGCCTCTCATTCTATTAAAAAGAATCAGTGGTATGCTCGTACTCTTACATTCAAATATGACACGTTACAGAAGATAAGTGATGACAGCAATACAAATCCATCCAACCCATCTACTCCGTCTAAGCCGTCGGATAATAATGGTAATGGTAATTCTGGTGCATCAAAGCCAAATGACGGCAAAGCGGACAATGAATCCAAGTGGGAGGCAGATACCAGTGGATCTACATCTGCTGTCAATAGTTCTACTACATTAGCTGATGGCGTATATACGCCAGACAGATTTAGCTGGTCAGGTGGAACCGGTAAGGTAAAGATTACGTGTAATAAGGTTACCATTCAGAATGGTCAGGCATATGCTACGCTGGTATTTGACAGTGATCATTATCAATATGTAAAAGCAGACGGAAAGACTTACTATACGACCAAAGGCGGTGGAATGGCAACAGTTGTAATTCCGATTGCACTGAATCAGAATAATACCATCCTTGGTATGACGGACAAAATGTCAGTGGCACATGAGATTGCATATACAATTTTTGTATATCTGGCGGCAGCCGGTAATGGAAAAGGTGCAGGAACTGTTCAGAATAAGACACTGGATGACAAAGCACCGGAGATCATGGGACTGAATTATGAGTCTGAGACGAAGCTGGAACATGCAGAGTACTTTAAAATCTATCATTATGATAAGGGCATTACACTTCTGGAAGTAGATGTGACAAAGGACACCATTCGTGATCCGGAAAAGAAAGACCCTGATAAAAAAGAAACCGATGCGAACAAAGATTCTGATAAGTCAGAAGAGACTTCGAAGGATCAGAGCTCGGAGGCAGTAGATTCTGCGGAAGATGGTGAGGCTGTAGTCGGTGAAACGGAACAGGCGGCAGAACTTTATAAAGGAAATGTCATCAAATATCTTCTTGTACCGGAGAATACTGTGATTCCTGTGGGACTCAGTGAGGATATGATCGTAGTACAGATGCCAACAGACCAAGCGTATGTATCCGATAATGAGATACTGAAGCAGATGGAAGAGATGGACCTGCTAGATCAGGTGGCAGCAGTCGGTATGAAAAAAAAGAACTGTGAAGTCTCTGATATTGCGGATAAGATGTCAAAGAAAAAAGATGAAAAACAGGCAGAAGTTATCTACGGTGGTAAAGAGAGAGACCCGAAGTATCGAGACCTGGTAAAACAGGAAATAAATCTCGCGCTGGTATCCGGTGATCTGCTTCCGGCAGAGGATAAGACCACGAAGAAGGGCAAGACCATTACGGAAGAAGACCAGATTGAGCAGTGGGAGAAGATTACTGAAAAGTATGCACTTCTTGGAATCCCGATGATCGTGGATCGTTCGGAAGATGAAAAGGATGATCTGGCAAAAGCAGAATGGATCAAGGTGTATGGTGTGATCTTCGGATGCGAGGATCAGGCAAATGCTCTGTATAACAAAGCCGTACAGCAGGCAGGAGAAAAGTAAATGAAGAAAAAGTTATTATATCAGGTGTTTGCGGTAATAATGATGGCGACATTTTTGGTAACAGGATGTGGTCAGAGCGGAAATGACAGTAAAGCTAGTAAAAGCAGTCAGCGAAGCGAGGCAAAAGCTTCTGATAAAGAGAAAGGGGATGCTCCGGAGATTCCGGAGCTGACTTTCGAAAGGGCAATGGATCTGACTTATGCAAAAGAATTTGATGTGTATTATTATAAGGATGGATATAAGCTGATTGATGTACATGAGGACAGACAGCATCTTATTGTTCCAGAGGGCAAGGAAGCACCGGAAGGATTGGATGAGGATATTGTGGTGATCAAACAGCCGGTACAGAACATCTACATGGCAGCAACGGCAACCATGTCGCTTTTTGACAGACTGGATGCATTGGATACTATCAGTTTTTCCGGACTGGAAGCTTCGGGCTGGTATGTGGAGAATGCTAAAGAAGCAATGGAGTCAGGAGATATTACCTATGCTGGTAAATATAGCGAGCCGGATTATGAGAAGATCGTAGACGGAGACTGTAATCTGGCAATTGAGTCTACCATGATCCTGCATACACCAAAGGTACAGGAGATGATCGAAGAACTTGGGATTCCGGTATTTGTGGACTATTCCAGTTATGAAGCACATCCGCTTGGCAGAACAGAGTGGATCAAGCTGTATGGCGCAATGCTGAATAAAGAAGATCTGGCAGAATCATTTTTTGAAGATCAGGCGAAAGTAATCGAAGAACTGAAAGATTTCAAAAATACAGAGAAGACAGTTGCATACTTCTATATGAATTCTGATGGCTCTGTCGTGGTACGTAAGTCAGATGACTACATTCCGTCAATGATCGAGATTGCAGGCGGCAGATACATTTTCACAGACCTGAAGAATGCAGACAGCAATGCACCTTCTGTAAAGCTGACGATGGAAGAATTCTATGCGACAGCAGTAGATACGGATTATCTGATCTATAATGGAACCATTGACGGGCAGGTCAGCAGTATTGCGGATCTGGAGTCCAAGAGTGATCTCTTTGCGGAGTTCAAGGCCGTCAAAGACGGAAATGTATGGTATACTGGAAAAAATCTGTATCAGGCGACAGATACAGTTGGAGAACTGATCGGGGACATTCATCATATGCTGACGGATGGGGATGCGAGTCAGATGACATTTCTTGAGAAAATGAATTAGGTGAGGTACTATGCAGAAAGAACAGAAGCAGACAGAGAGCGTAAGCTTTCACAGTGAAAATTTCAGAAGGCGTTCCAGATATACAGTGGTATTTCTGGGGCTTCTGGCAGCATTTTTCGTGATCATTGTGTTGAATATTAACACGGGAAATGTACATATTTCTGTACCGAAGATATTGAGAATATTATTCATGAGAGATGGGGATGCCGTAGAGTACAGTATTATCTGGAAAATACGGCTGCCCCGCATTCTTATGGCAGCGATACTGGGCGGAGCATTGTCTCTGTCCGGTTTCTTATTACAGACCTTTTTCTCAAATCCTATAGCGGGACCGTTTGTGCTGGGTATTTCTTCAGGAGCCAAGATGGTAGTGGCATTGGCAATGATTATATTTCTGAAACATATCGGACATTTTTCATCAGGGGTGCTTGTGCTGGCGGCATTTACCGGATCTTTGTTATCGACCGGATTTATCTTACTGATGTCGCGAAAGATTCAGCATATGGCAGCACTTCTGGTAGGTGGTATCATGATCGGATATATCTGCTCGGCGATTACTGATTTTGTAGTGACATTTGCAGACGATTCCGATATTGTCAATCTTCACGGCTGGTCATTGGGAAGCTTTTCAGGTTCCAGCTGGAGTAATATCAGGGTGGCAGCAGTCATTGTAGCCGTGGCGGCTATATGGACATTTTTACTTTCCAAGCCTATTGGAGCTTACCAGCTGGGAGAGCATTATGCACAGAGTATGGGTGTTAATATTCAATTGTTCCGTATATTGATTATTTTGTTGTCCAGTATATTGTCTGCATGCGTGACAGCATTTGCGGGGCCGATTTCATTTGTAGGAATCGCGGTTCCATTTCTGACCAGAAAGGCATTTGGGACATCGAAACCTATTGTAATCATACCGGGTACATTTTTTGCGGGAGCTGTATTCTGCATGAGCTGTGACCTGATCGCGAGAATGGCACTGGCACCGGTAGAACTGAATATCAGCACGGTGACATCCATTGTGGGTGCGCCGATTGTCATCTATATGATGGTGAAACGTGAGAAAGGACGATAGAGATATGGCTGAGTATTATTTGCTGACCAAAGACCTGGCCGTGGGTTATCAGGGAAAGGCACTGATCCATGATATTAATTTTGGCATCTGCAAGGGCGAGATCGTAACATTGATAGGACCAAATGGTTCCGGGAAGTCTACAATCCTTAAAAGTATTACCAGGCAGCTCAGACTGGTGGGCGGTAAGGTGTTTTTTGATGATACGTCTCTGACGAACATTTCTTATAAAGAGCTGTCGTCCAGGATGGCAGTGGTATTAACAGAACGAATCCGGACAGAGCTTATGACCTGTCACGATATTGTGGCAACGGGACGGTATCCGTATACCGGAAGACTCGGTATCCTGACCGCAGAGGATGAACGGATCGTAGATGAAGCAATGGCAGCAGTTCACGCACAGGAGATCGGCAATCGGGATTTTAATGCGATCAGCGATGGGCAGAAGCAGCGAATTATGCTGGCGAGAGCCATCTGTCAGGAGCCGGAGATCATTGTGCTGGACGAACCGACTTCATATCTTGACATCCGGTATAAGCTGGAACTTCTGGATATTCTGAAACGTATGGCAAAGAAAAAGGGCATTACGGTGCTTATGTCTTTGCACGAGATTGATCTGGCTCAGAAATGTGCGGATAAGATCGTCTGTGTGCGCGGGGAAGAGATTATGGCGTATGGAACGCCGGAAGAGGTGTTTCACGAAGAGACCATAGAAAAACTATATGATCTGGACAATGGTTCCTATAATCCATTGTCCGGCAGTCTGGAACTTAAGAAGACAGAAGGAGAGCCGGAAGTCTTTGTCATTTCTTCCGGTGGCAATGGAACACCGATCTATCGGAAGCTTCAGCGGGAAGGCAGACCATTTGCGGCAGGTATATTGTATACCAATGATGTGGATTATCAGGCAGCAAGAGTACTGGCATCGAAAATCATTACAGAAGAACCGTTTGAAGAGATTAGCGACAATACATATAAAAATGCAGAAAATATGATTGATCGATGCCAAATTGTCGTGGATGCCGGAGTACATATAGGAAGCTGTAACCACAGAATGAGAAATCTATTGCAGTATGCACAAGAAAAAGGAAAATTAAAACGGGATTATTTATAAAAAACTGACAATTTATGACAGTCAAATACTTGACGTATATGGTCAAAACCATTAAAATTATAAGAGCGACTTGACATGCAAATTATTATTTAGGAGGTCATTTAAAAATGGCAAGAAAATGGGTTTATTTGTTTAGTGAAGGTAACGCAAGCATGCGTGAGCTGCTTGGTGGTAAGGGAGCTAACCTGGCTGAGATGACAAGCCTCGGACTTCCGGTACCGCAGGGATTTACTATCACTACTGAAGCTTGTACTCAGTACTACGAAGATGGCAGAGAGATCAATGAAGAGATCCAGGCACAGATCAATGAGTACATTGTTAAAATGGAAGAGATTACAGGTAAGAAGTTTGGCGACAGCGAGAATCCGCTTCTCGTATCTGTTCGTTCAGGAGCAAGAGCTTCTATGCCTGGTATGATGGATACAATCCTGAACCTTGGATTGAATGAGACAGTTGTTGAGACAATTGCAAAACAGTCTGGTAATCCGCGTTGGGCTTGGGACTGCTACAGAAGATTTATTCAGATGTATTCTGACGTAGTTATGGAAGTAGGCAAGAAGTACTTCGAAGAGCTGATCGACAAGATGAAAGCTGACAGAGGAGTTAAGCAGGATGTAGATCTGACTGCTGACGATCTGAAAGAGCTGGCTAATCAGTTCAAGGCTGAATACAAAGAGAAGATTGGTGCTGACTTCCCGGATGAGCCGAAGGAACAGCTGATGGGAGCTATCAAAGCCGTATTCCGTTCATGGGACAACCCGCGTGCGAATGTATACCGTCGTGACAACGATATCCCATATTCTTGGGGAACAGCTGTTAACGTACAGTCTATGGCATTCGGTAACATGGGTGATGACTGTGGTACAGGTGTTGCATTTACACGTGACCCTGCTACAGGAGAGAACGGACTGTTCGGTGAGTTCCTGACCAATGCACAGGGCGAGGATGTAGTTGCCGGTGTTCGTACACCAATGCACATTTCTGAGATGGAAGACAAGTTCCCGGAAGCATTCGTAGAATTCAAGAAAGTATGCGAGACTCTGGAGAACCACTATAGAGACATGCAGGATATGGAGTTTACTGTAGAGCACGGTAAGCTGTACATGCTTCAGACACGTAACGGTAAGAGAACTGCTCAGGCAGCTCTGAAGATCGCTTGTGATCTGGTAGATGAAGGCATGAGAACAGAAGAAGAAGCAGTTGCTATGATCGATCCACGTAACCTGGATACACTGCTTCACCCACAGTTCGATGCTGCAGCACTGAAAGCTGCTACACCGATGGGTAAAGGTCTTGGAGCTTCTCCGGGAGCAGCCTGCGGTAAGATCGTATTCACAGCTGATGATGCTGTAGAATGGGCAGCTAAGGGAGAAAAGGTTGTTCTGGTTCGTCTGGAGACATCTCCGGAAGATATCACAGGTATGAAGTCTGCGCAGGGTATCCTGACAGTTCGTGGTGGTATGACATCTCACGCAGCCGTAGTTGCCCGTGGTATGGGTACATGCTGTGTATCTGGTTGTGGCGACATCGCAATGGATGAAGAGAATAAGAAGTTTACATTAGCAGGAAAAGAATTCCACGAAGGAGATGCAATCTCTATTGATGGTACTACAGGTAACATCTATGATGGAATCATTCCTACTGTTGATGCTCAGATTGCCGGTGAGTTCGGAAGAATCATGGCTTGGGCTGACAAATACAGAACTATGAAAGTTCGTACTAACGCAGATACACCTGCAGATGCTAAGAAAGCACGTGAGCTTGGTGCAGAAGGTATCGGACTTTGCCGTACAGAGCATATGTTCTTCGAGGAAGACAGAATTGCTGCATTCCGTGAGATGATCTGTGCTGATACTGTAGAAGAAAGAGAAGCTGCACTGGAGAAGATCCTGCCATACCAGCAGGGAGACTTCGAGGCTCTGTATGAAGCACTGGAAGGTAATCCGGTAACTATCCGTTTCCTGGATCCACCGCTTCATGAGTTCGTTCCTACAGAGGAAGAAGATATTAAGAAACTGGCAGAAGCGCAGGGCAAGACTGTAGAAGAGATCAAGACTATTATCGACAGTCTGCATGAGTTCAACCCAATGATGGGACATCGTGGATGCCGTCTTGCAGTTACTTATCCAGAGATTGCCAAGATGCAGACAAAGGCTGTTATCCGTGCAGCTATCAATGTTAAGAAGGCTCATCCGGATTGGGATCTTGTACCAGAGATTATGATTCCGTTGATCGGTGATGTAAAAGAGCTGAAATATGTTAAGAAGTTTGTAGTAGAGACAGCAGATGCTGAGATCGCAGCAGCAGGCGCAGATCTTAAGTACGAAGTTGGTACTATGATCGAGATCCCAAGAGCTGCTCTGACCGCTGATGAGATCGCTGAGGAAGCTGACTTCTTCTGCTTCGGTACGAATGACCTTACACAGATGGCATTCGGCTTCTCTCGTGATGATGCCGGTAAGTTCCTTGATGCTTACTATGATGCTAAGATCTACGAGAACGATCCATTCGCTAAGCTCGACCAGAATGGTGTCGGCAAGCTGATGGAGACTGCTATTAAGTTAGGTAAGCCGGTTAATCCAAAGCTTCACATCGGTATCTGTGGAGAGCACGGTGGAGATCCAAGTTCAGTAGAATTCTGCAACAAGATCGGACTGGACTATGTATCTTGCTCACCATTCCGTGTACCGATTGCTCGACTGGCAGCAGCTCAGGCAGCAATTAACCAGAAATAGTACACTGTAGGTGACTAACATAGAACGTTAATTAGCTTATATAGAAAACCCCTTACATCAATTATGGTGTGAGGGGTTTTTTACGTGAAAAATGTACAAAAGTTCTTGGGTGTGGTAGTATGATGATAAAAATAAATCGGGAGTTGTAGTAAAGGAGGTTTACAATGGGGTTTTGGATTTTTATGTTGATTATGGATTTGCTTCTTCCATTTACGATGATTGGTTTTGGAAGATATTTTATGAAAAAGGCTCCAAAGGAAATAAATTCAGTATTTGGATATCGGACTTCGATGTCTATGAAGAACAAAGACACATGGGAATTTGCTCATAAATATTGTGGTAAAGTCTGGTATGTCTGTGGAATGGTTATGTTGCCGATAACAGTAATATTCATGCTTTTAGTGATTGGAAAAAATGAAGATTGTGTTGGGAGTATAGGAGGAATTATCTGTGGTGTTCAACTTATTCCTTTAATTGGGTCTATTCTCCCAACAGAAATAGCATTAAAAAAGAATTTTGATAAGAATGGAACAAGACGATAAATTCCAGTATGTAGAGAATAAGTAGTAATAAAAATCTGTAAACCCCTTACGCCACCCAAGAGCGTAAGGGGATACAGATTTTTTTGATGGAAAGATAAGAAAGTTTATACAAAAATTGAATAATTTTTTATGAAAATATTATTCGTTCAAACTACATTCCATACGTAATTTTGTGGTTTCAAAATTTGAATTTTTATATAGTGACTGTGCAATTTCGTTATTAGATAATACATATAAAGAGATTTTGGTATAACCTAATTGCTTAGCAGTATTTTTAGCTTCGGATAATAGGTGTTTTCCGATGCCCTTTTGCCGGTAATATTCGTCTACATATAAATAAATTAAACGACATTCATGTTTACTGATTCCTTTGATAACAATAAATCCTCTTTTTTCTGATAATATAAACCAATTAAAATAATTGAAAAAGCTGGTTGCTTCAAACGGAAAAAGTAGCAATTCCTCCGGAACTGTGATATACTGTGATCGTTTGGAAGATTAGTGGACTGAAATGTAAGATCCCCAGAGCATGAAGTATAAAGAGGGCAGAAACGGGGCTCGCAGATATATGGCAGAAGAGCTGTATGTCGAGAACACCGGGTATCCGTATCTGACTTCATGTCCTGGGGATTTTTTATATTCTGTACGCGGATTTTCCAAATGTATGCAAAAGAAAAACAATAAAAAGGATAGGAGAGGAAAAGATGTTTGAATTATTTGAAAATCTGACCAACTGGCTCTGGGGACTGCCGCTGCTGATCACGATTCTCGCTACAGGCGTATATCTGACAGTACGTTCCGGTTTCTTCCAGTTCCGCCATTTTGGTTACATTTTGAAAAACATGTTCAGTAAAGAACGCCGTCAGGAAGGCGGAGACGACGGAAAGAGCCTGACACCGTTCCAGGCTATTTCCATTGCGATCGGCGGTACCGTTGGAGTATCCAACATGTCCGGTGTTGCAACAGCCATTGCAACAGGAGGACCTGGTGCATTATTCTGGCTCTGGATCGCGGCGCTTCTTGCTATGGTCATCAAGATGGCAGAGGTAACACTTGCTGTGTACTACAGAGAAAAACAGCCAAACGGTGAGTACCAGGGAGGCCCGACCTACTACATGCAGAAGGGTCTTGGCGGAGAGAAAAAGCTTCCCTTCTGGAAACTTTTTGCAGTACTGTTCGGCGGCTGTATTTTTATGACATGGTTCATCACCTTACAGAATTATACAGTATCAGAGGCTGTCGGAAGTACCTTCCACCTGCCGTACATCGTGCCGTCACTTCTGTATGTGGCAGCGATCTACCTGATCATCATTGGCGGTGTAAAGAAAGTCGGTGTGATCTCTTCCTATATGACACCGATCATGTGCATGCTTTACATTGTAGGATCTCTTGCAATACTGGTAGTGAATTTTGACAAGCTGCCGGAAACCTTTGGACTGATCTTCAAGGGTGCATTTACAACACAGGCAGCAGTCGGCGGATTTATGGGAGCCGGTGTTGCAACAGCTATGCGTCTTGGATTTGCCCGTTCTGTATACAGCAACGAGGCAGGCTGGGGAACCTCACCTATGATCCATGCTTCCGCAAATACAGACCATCCTGTAAAACAGGGACTGATGGGAGCATTTGAGGTATTTGCAGACACCATCGTAGTCTGCTCCATGACAGGTCTTGTTGTTATCATCACAGGCTACTGGAATTCAGGACTTCAGGGATCAGAGCTGACACTGACAGCATTTGAGTCCGGAATGGGCTCTGTTGCGAGAGCACTGATCGCGATCAGTATTTTCCTTTTCGGACTGACAACATCAACCGGATGGTTCACCTATTACAGCGTGATCCTGAAGCACTGGCTGAAAAACAATCAGAAGGTTCTGAAGATCGCAGAGAAGGTTTTTATTCTTGGAACGCCATTATGGGGTCTTCTGGTCACAGTGCTTACTCTTTACGGAAACGGAACACCGGCACAGCTGTGGGTAATTGCAGACTTTACAACCGTATTCCCTACATTTGTAAATGTTGCCACATTATTTATCTTAAGTGGTACCTTCTTTAAGCTGCTGAAGGATTATAAGGCGCGTTACATGGGAATCGGAAAAGTAGACAAGGATATGGCACTTTTCTACGAGGATAAAAAAGAAAAAGAAAAAGAGGAAAAATAAACAGTGGATACGATTTTTTTTAACGGATGTATAAGAACACTGGATAACAGTGAAAAAGTGGCAGAGGCTGTGGGAATCGAAAATGGCCGGATCGTTTTTGTGGGAACTGATAAAGAGGCGGAAGCTTTTTCCTGCAAAAAACGGATTGACCTTAAGGGAAGGCTGATGCTGCCCGGTTTTGTGGATACACATATGCATATGCTGCATTATGCATTTGTGGAAAGATCTGTGAAACTGTTTGACTGCACAAGTGTTGAGGAAATGCTTGCAGCAGCAAAAAAAAGATTGGAGGAGAGTAAAGGTCAGAAGCTGACCTGGCTCTATTGCAGAGGCTGGAATGAGGAGCATTTTGATAAGCCGCGCTATCCGCATAAGGATGAGCTGGATGCACTCTCAACAGAAATCCCCATCATTATGGTGCGTGTCTGCGGGCATGTGGCTGTGTGCAACAGCTGTGGTCTGGAGCTTCTGAAAAAAATCCCGGAGTTTCCGGAGATTGAGAAGGAGGTTGATCTGGATACCGGACTTCTGAAGGAGAATGCAGTACAGTTTTATTCTTCCGTATTGGAAGCGCCATCCCAGGAAGAAGTGGAAGGCTACATCAGATACAGTGCGAAGAAGCTGAATGAATGTGGATTTACAGGTGTACAGTCCGATGATCTTGCCTCCCTTCCGGGAAAAAACTGGCGTCGGATCATGGCCTCCTACAAGGCACTGGATGCCAGAGGAGAGCTGAGTATCCGCCATTATGAGCAGTGCCTTTTTGAGCGGGCGGAGGATGCGAAGGCTTTTATCGAGGAAGGATATCGTACCGGGCAGAGGGGAGATCACTTTACTGTTGGACCGATGAAGCTGATCCAGGATGGTTCCCTTGGTGCAAGAACAGCGGCCATGAATGAGCCTTACGAGGATTCGCCGGAAAATACCGGGATCATCACATTCAGTCAGGATGAGCTTGACGATCTGTTTGCTTTTTTTGACCGGCATCAGATGCAGGCGGCGGTACACTGTATAGGCGATCGTGCCATGGATATGGTCATTGAGGCAGCTGCGAAATCTCCTTACCGGAAGGATAACAAAAAGGGCAGACATGGTATCGTGCATTGCCAGATCACCAATCCGCGTATTTTGCAGGGGATGAAAGACCAGGATCTGCTGGCATATATCCAGCCGGTATTTATCGATCTGGATATGAACACAGTGGAACCTGCCATCGGCGCACAACGTATGGATAAGGTGTATGCATGGAAGAGTATGCTGGATATGGGAATCCATACGTCCGGCGGCTCGGATGCTCCTGTGGTAAGCTTTGATGCAATGGAGAATATTTATTTTGCAGTTACCCGCAAAAATATCAGCGGTCAGCCACAGGAAGGCTGGATCCCATCCGAAAAAATATCCGTAGACGAAGCGGTGAAGCTTTTCACAAAAAACGCAGCTTACGCTTCCTATACAGAAGACGAGAACGGAACCATCGAAGTGGGAAAAAATGCGGACTTCGTAGTTCTCGAGAAGAATATCTATGAGATCGACCCGGATGAGATCAAGGCCACGAAAGTGGATATGACAGTTCTTGGCGGTGAGATCGTTTATGAGAGAGAAGTAGAAGAATAGAGATCTTATACAATTTTACAAAGGATATTAAAAAATATATTTGGGAAGACTCCTGGAACTTTGGAGAGTAAACTCTGAAGTTCCAAGAGTCTTTTTTTGGGTATATCAGCAGCCTGCAAGGATAAAGTAATCCGCGATATCTGCGGGGAAGCTTACGGTGAACTTGACCCGATGAACCATGTCGACTTAAAGTATTTTCCACCGAAGGTTCACATTGACTAACTTGCATGACAACTGGTAAAATAATTATTAGATTACTGCATCTGATTCATGCATCTGCAGAGCATTTGGTGAAGAAGATAGGGCAGCAATTAATGAGAATGATTTAAGACAAACGAATAAGACAACTCTGACGGCAAGGATGATCCGAGCAGGAATAGTTACGAGATAAGAATTTACAGAACCATTTTTCTGACAGATTGCCGGAAAGATGGTTCTTTTTCTGTTTGTTAATTATATGCCGATTTCAGGAGGAAAGTATGTTAAAGGTAGCGATTTACGGAAAGGGCGGTATCGGAAAGTCCACAGTGACTTCTAATCTGGCAGCCGCTTTTGCAAACATGGGAAAACGTGTCATTCAGATCGGATGTGATCCGAAGGCGGATTCTACGATCAATCTGCTTGGCGGCGAGCCGCTTCGCCCGGTGATGAATTATATGAGGGAGGAAGATGAGGAACCGGATGAGCTGGCACAGATCTCGAAGGAAGGTTATGGAGGAATCCTCTGTATCGAGACCGGCGGACCGACACCGGGACTTGGCTGTGCAGGTCGAGGCATTATTGCAACATTCCAGCTTTTGGAAGATATGGAATTGTTCGAACACTATAAGCCGGATGTGGTGTTGTATGACGTATTGGGCGATGTGGTCTGTGGCGGTTTTGCGGCACCGATCCGTGAGGGATATGCAGAGAAAGTTCTGATCGTTACGTCCGGAGAAAAAATGGCACTGTACGCTGCCAATAATATTTCCAGTGCGGTGCGCAACTTTGAGGATCGCAGCTATGCCCGTGTATTTGGTATCGTGCTGAATCATCGAAATGTGGAAAATGAGACAGAAAAAGTGCAGGCATTTTCTGAAAAAATCGGTGTGCCAATCGTAGGAGAAGTGCCGCGGAGTGATGAAATCATCCGTTGGGAAGATCAGGGAAAAACAGTGATTGAGGGTGATCCGGATTCTGAGATCAGCAGATGTTTCTTTGATCTGGCGGAATTATTATTGAAAGAAGAGGAAAATGCATGAGACAGGAAGCATATTTTTGTACAGTAGAAGAACTGAACAGTCGTGGAAAAGATAATATTCCACAGCAGCTTATTTCCCATACACATCTGATCTACAGTTCGCCGGCGACGCTGGCGTTTAACTCACCGGGAGCGGAGGGCTTTGGTGTCAAACGTGCGGGACTGGCGGTTCCGGATTCCATCATGCTGATCGTGGCACCGGGATGCTGCGGACGTAATACATCGGTTTTGAGTTCTATGCGGGCTTATCACGACCGTTTTTACTATCTGCTGATGGACGAGACAGATATCGTTACAGGACGTCATTTAAAAAAAATTCCAAAGGCGGTGGCAGAGATCTGTGAGGGGTTGGAGAAAAAACCGTCCGTTGTAATGATCTGCATTACCTGTGTGGACGCGCTGCTTGGAACGGATATGGAGCGTATCTGTCGCAAGGCGGAGGAAGCCACTGGACTTCCGGTAAAACCGTGTTATATGTATGCTCTGACGAGAGAAGGACGAAAGCCACCGATGGTGCACGTGCGTCAGTCGATTTATTCTTTGCTTGAGCCGAGAAAGAAAAAAGGAAATGTGGTGAATTTATTAGGGTATTTTTCTCCGCTGGTGGATGACTGTGAGCTGTACGATCTGCTTCATGGTGTTGGCGTAAAGACAATTCATGAGATTTCCAGATGCAAGGATTATGAAGAATATCAGACGATGTCTGAGGCGAATTTTAATCTTGTGCTTCATCCGGAAGCAAGATTTGCGGCAGAGGATTTTCATGATCGGTTGAAGATCCCGTATATCGAGCTGCGCAGACTATATCAGATCGATAAAATTGCCAGTCAGTATCGTGCATTTGGCGTAGCACTTGGTGTGGAATTTGATGATGAGGAACCGCGGAAAACAGCAGAAGCTGCGGTAGCAAAATTTAAAGAACTTCATCCGGATGCATCTTTTGCAGTTGGTGAGTGGATGAACGGAGATCCATTTGAACTGGCGCTTGCTCTTGTGCGTTACGGTTTTCGAGTGCCGGAGATTTACGGAACGTTATCTGGTGAGAATTTTATCTATATAAAACAGCTGGCGGCACTGAGCCCGGAGACGAAAGTATTTTCCAATTTGGAACCGACGATGCTGTATTATGACGGAACGGATTCCGGGGTAAATCTAACCATCGGAAAAGATGCCGGTTATTATCATAAAAACTGTCCAAACGTGCTCTGGAACGGGGAACGGCAGCCGTACGGTTATGCCGGCGTCCGCAGACTGTTTGAGGCACTGGCGGAGGTATAGAGTAATGAGAGGACTGAGAAAATATCTGACACCTTTTGCACCGGATCAGTCCGGCGCGGTGTCTGTGTTATATGAATTTGGCGGGATCATCGTGATCTGTGATGCCGGTGGCTGTACCGGAAATATCTGTGGATTTGATGAGCCGCGCTGGTTTGAGAGCAAAAGTGCACTGTTCAGTGCAGGGCTTCGCGATATGGATGCAATCCTCGGACGGGATGACCGTCTGGTGGCAAAACTTGCGGATGCGGTGACAAAACTGGATGCAAAATTTGCGGCGATCATTGGAACACCGGTTCCGGCTGTCATCGGAACGGATTACCATGCGTTGAAGCGCATGACGGAGAAAAAAGTAGATCTGCCGATTTTGACGGTGGACACCGATGGCATGGAGCTGTATGACAAAGGTGAGGAAAAAGCATGGTTGGAATTGTTCCGGGTGTTTGCAGGAGAAAAGGAAGACGTGATTCCGGGAAATATCGGAATCCTTGGCATGACACCGCAGGATATCAGTGACTTGCGGGCGGCAGACCGAATCCGGGGGCATTTTGCGGCAGAAGGGAAACATGCTATCTGTTATGGCATGGGGAACGGATTGGATGATGTGAAATCTGTATCTAATGTGGAAAAACATATCGTGGTGGCACCGGCAGCACTGGAAGCTGCAAAATATCTGGAGAGAACTTTCGGAACGCCGTATGAGATTGCTTATCCGCTGGTGGATGAATTGGTTTACGATATGGATTACAGCGGGAAAAAGGTACTGGTTGTGCAGCAACAGGTGATCGGAAATGCAATCCGTGAGGAAATTTTGAAAAAAGCGCCGGATGTGCAGGTGACGGTGGCAAGCTGGTTTATGATGAAGTCGGGACTTCGACAGGATGGAGATCTGCATCTGCGGGATGAGGATGATTATATGGAACTTGTGGAAAACGGTGATTTTGATGTGATCTATGCGGATCACTGTATGGAACGGATGACACCGAAATTTGCCGGAATATTCGTGGATACCGTGCATTTTGCAGTGTCGGGACGATTGAAATAAGATCAGGAGAAAATGGGGTATGAGCGAGGTTACGAAGAGGATCAGGGTATACGGTATCGTTCAGGGTGTCGGCTTTCGACCGACGGTGAGCCGCCATGCTGTGTCAAATGGGATTTGCGGAAATGTCTGTAATAAGGGACCATATGTAGAAATTTACGCACAGGGTTCCGGGGCGCAGGTCGATGGATTTCTCAAAGACCTTGAGGAACGTCCACCGAAGCGTGCGGCTATTTTGAAAATAAATACAGAAGATATTCCTGCAGAGAATGCGCCGCAGTTTGGGGCATTTGATATTATCGAGAGTGAGAAAACGAAGGGTGAGATATTTGTTTCCCCGGATATTGCGATCTGTGACGAGTGCAAAGAAGAAATGTACAATTCAAAGGATCGGCGGTATCTGCATCCGTTTATCAACTGCACCTGTTGCGGGCCGCGGATGACGATTCTGGATTCACTGCCTTACGACAGAGAGCGTACCAGCATGAAGGAGTTTCCGATGTGTCCGGATTGTGCGGAGGAATATGACGATCCGAAGACAAGGCGTTACGATGCGCAGCCGGTGTGCTGCAATGCGTGCGGACCGGAGGTGTATCTGATTGGTAGAGGCGAGCGAGGCAGAGATGCTATCACGTATACAAGGAAGGTGATTCATGATGGTGGAATCGTGGCGATCAAAGGTATCGGAGGTTTTCATTTGTGTTGCGATGCAACAAATGAAGAGACAGTGAGCCGTCTGCGGATGTTAAAGCATCGACCGGCAAAACCATTTGCGGTTATGGCGAAAGATGAAACTGTAGTAAAACGGGAATGCATCGTGACACCGGAGCAGGAGCAGATTTTGACCGGGCATCAGAAACCGATCCTGTTATTAGACAGACGGTCAAATGGGGGACAGACAGAGAAACTGGCTCCATCTGTGGCACCGGGAAATCCCAAAGTTGGCGTGATGCTTCCGTATGCACCGGTTCAGTTATTGTTGTTTCAGTATGATGATGGAATCGAAATGCCGGATCTGCTGGTGATGACAAGCGGCAATACTTCCGGTGCGCCGATCTGCCGGGATGATGAGGAAGCAATCACAGAGTTATCCCATTTGTGTGATGCAATTTTATCTCATAATCGAAAAATACGGATTCGAGCCGACGATACGGTGATGGATTTTTATAAAAACGAGCCATATATGATCCGGCGTTCCAGAGGTTACGCACCGCTTCCATTTATGACATCAACAGACTGGAAGGGGCAGGTACTTGCGGTTGGCGGAGAACTTAAAAATACATTCTGTATCGGTGTGGACAGCCGTTTTTATCCGTCACCGTATGTGGGCGATCTGGAAGATCTGCGGACGGTAAAAGCCTTGCAGGAGACGATTCATCGGTTTCAGACGTTATTGGAGGTAGAGCCGCAGGTGGTGGTTTGTGATCTGCATCCGAAATATAATTCCACGGTTGTGGCAGAGAACCTCGGGTTTCCGGTGATTCAGGTGCAGCATCATTATGCGCATGTTTTATCCTGTATGACGGAAAATGACTGTCAGGAACCGGTCATCGGAGTATCATTTGACGGAACCGGATACGGAACAGACGAAACCATCTGGGGCGGCGAGATTCTGCTGGCAGATTATCAGAATTTTATAAGATTTGGCAGCATAACACCGTTTTTGCAGATTGGCGGAGATGCGTCTGCAAAAGAAGGATGGCGTATCGCTGTGTCGATGATCTACGGATATACAAAAAACCGGGAAAAAGCATGGGAGATCATTGAAAAACTGGGACTTTGCAGCGAGCAGGAAAGTAAAGTACAGTTTACTATGGCAGATCGGAAGATCAATGCGGTAATGTCAACCAGTGCAGGACGGCTGTTTGATGCGGTCAGCGCGATTCTTGGAATCCGACGGCAGTCAAGCTTTGAGGGTGAAGCGTCTACAGCATTGCAGTTCGCGGCAGAGGAGTTTGAGCAGAAAGGCAAACTGAAGGGAAATGAGATATGGGATAATGTTCAGCCTGTGATATCAGAATTAGAAGAACGATGCTTGTTGAATACAGAAGCACTGGTGAAGCAGATCGTAGAGGCAAAACTGCAAGGCACTGACAGCGGAGAACTGGCTTATCTGTTTCACCAGACACTGGCGGAACAGATTGTGGTAGCCTGTATAGAAGCGCGTAAGAGCTCTGGCAGGAATAAAACAGCATTGAGTGGCGGCGTATTCCAGAACCGATTACTGCTTCATTTGACAGAAGAACGATTGGGGCAGGAAGGATTTGAAGTGCTGTGTCATCACATGATCCCTCCGAATGACGGGGGAATTGCAATCGGACAGGCGGCTTATGGGATGAACCGATTACAAATAGCGGAAAAAGAGATATAGCATTTGACATAGATTAAGCGTTTTTAGGAGGAAAGATAAATGTGTGTAGGTTTATCAGCAAAGGTAGTAAAGATCAGTAATGGCACAGCGGTGATTGATGCCGGCGGTGCCAAAAGAGAGGTTTCATCTCAGTTGTTGGAAGATCTGGAACCGGGAGATTATGTTATGGTTCACGCCGGTGTGGCAATTGCCAAGATCACAGATGAGGATGACAGCGAGACAGATCAGCTCATGGAGGAATTTTTGTAATGGGGGATACAAACAGCGAAGATAAAAAGAAAACCGCAAGAGAAATTATTGAAAATTATAATGGACCGAAGGTGCGGATCATGGAAGTATGTGGCACGCATACCCATGAGATATTCCGTCTGGGAATCCGTAAATTGCTGCCGGGGCAGGTAGAATTGATCTCGGGACCTGGATGTCCGGTCTGTGTAACACCGGTCAGTTTTATTGATGAGGCGATCTATCTGGCTCTGGAAAAAGGTGTGACCATCTGTACGTTTGGAGATCTGGTGCGCGTGCCGGGGACAAAAATGAGCCTCGCGGGAGCAAGGGAACAGGGCGCAAAAATCCGCATCGTATATTCTCCGGCAGATGCTGAAAAATATGCAAAGGAACATCCGGACGAGCAGGTGACATTTTTGTCGGTTGGATTTGAGACAACGACACCGGCGGGGTGCCTGTCTGTGAAAGCGGCAAAAGAAGATGGACTGGATAATTATTCTTTATTAGTTGCGAATAAAACCATGCCACAGGCTTATGAGGCATTAAAGGGCAGCGCAGATGTATTTTTATATCCGGGACATGTCAATGCCATCACAGGAACACGTTTATGCGAAGCACTGACAGAGGAAGGCGTCAGCGGTGTTGTGGCAGGATTTACCGCAAGGGAACTGATGACAGCACTGGCAGTTGCACTGGTGAAATTCCAGGAAGGGAAGCCGTTTTTTGTAAATTGTTATCCGCGTGTGGTAACACAGGATGGAAGCAAAGAAGCGCAGGAACTGGTAGATGAGATGATGGAAGCGTGCGATTCTGAATGGCGCGGTCTGGGTATGATTCCTGCGTCCGGCCTGCAGTTGAGACCAGAGTGGAAGAACTTTGATGCCCGTATCAAATATCAGGTGCCGAAGATGGAAGGAAAGCCGAATCCGGCCTGTCGCTGCGGGGATGTATTGCAGGGTAAATGTAAGCCGTCCGATTGCAAAGTATTCGGAAAAGGCTGTACACCGCAGCATCCGATCGGAGCCTGCATGGTATCCGGTGAGGGAGCCTGTTCTGCATATTATCAGTATTCATAAGAAAGAAGGAAAACAGCATGGAAAATAAAACAGTAACGATGGCACATGGTGCCGGGGGAAAACAGACTTCCGAATTGATTGATCAGGTGTTTAAGGCACATTTTGCAAACGCAGATCTGACAGCTGACGATGCGGCAGTATTGACTCCACCGGTCGGAAGAATGGCAGTGTCCACAGATGGATTTATCGTGTCACCTGCATTTTTCCCTGGAGGAAATATTGGCAAATTGTCAATCTGCGGAACTGTAAATGACCTTGCCTGCATGGGTGCAAAACCGCTGTATCTGACCTGCGCATTCGTCATTGAAGAAGGATTCCCGATGGAAAAGTTGGAAGAGATTGCATCGGCTATGGAGAAAACGGCAAAAGAGGCTGGTGTACATATTGTATCCGGAGATACGAAGGTCGCCGGAAAAGGACAGGTGGACGGTGTATTTATTACTACCACGGGAATCGGCGAGATTCAGGATGGCGTAACGGTTGGCGGAGAGCTTGCAAAACCGGGCGATGCAATCATTGTGACCGGTGATATCGGACGTCACGGATGCACTATTTTATTAGAAAGAGAAGATTTTGGAATTGAAGCGGATGTAACCAGTGACTGTGCACCGCTGTGGGGAACCGTAAAAGCGGTGATGGATACCACACACAATCTGCATGTGATCCGTGATGCAACAAGAGGCGGTGTCGGAACAGTTCTGTATGAGATTGCAGGGCAGAGCAACGTGGGAATCCGTCTGAATGCTGCAGCAGTTCCGGTACAACCAGAGGTAAAGGGAGTCTGTGGTATGCTCGGATTGGAACCGTTATACCTTGCATGCGAGGGAAGACTTGTGATCATGGCTCCGAAGGAAGAGGCGGAAGATATTGTAGAAACATTACGCAAATGTCCGTATTCCGCAGAGGCAGCTATTATTGGAGAAGTCATTGCAGACGAACCGGGCAGAGTCGTAATGGAGACAGAGATTGGCACACAGGCACTGCTTCCACAGCCGGGCGGAGAACTGCTGCCAAGGATCTGCTAATGTATGAGTGGGGGCTGAATCAATATATCAGCTGGGAGTCAATCCCCCAGCTGATATAGCCTCCGGCAGGATTGCAGAGGTGCGCAGTAGAAGTATGTCATGCAATTGCATGACGCGCACCTCGCAGCAAGAATGCCGAGGCATTCTTGAAATGAAAAAGGAGACAGAACATGGATAACAGAGTGGCAGTTATTTCAATTATTGTAGAGAGGGAAGACGCCATTGAAGAATTGAACAATTTGCTTCATGAAGCGCGTCAGTACATTATCGGAAGAATGGGTATCCCATATCGCTTAAAGGGAATCAGTATTATCAGCATTGCTATTGATGCACCGCAGGATAAGATCAGTGCGCTTTCTGGAAAAATCGGACATTTGAAAGGAATATCTGCGAAGACGGCATATTCCAATGTTATAACTCCGGCAGAAGGGGGAGCAGACGATTGATCAGGATAGCAGTATATGGAAAAGGCGGAATCGGTAAATCTACGACCGTTTCCAATGTGACAGCAGCTTTGGCAGAGACGGGGCTTAAGGTGATGCAGATTGGCTGTGATCCGAAAGCAGATTCTACGATATTGCTCCGTCATGGGGAAGCAGTTCCGGCAGTGCTTGATCTGTATAATGAGAAAAAACAGGCATTGCAGTTGGAGGATATGATCCGCATCGGATATAACGGTGTCATCTGCGTGGAGGCCGGCGGACCGACACCGGGACTTGGCTGTGCCGGCCGCGGGATTATCACGGCACTGGAAAAGCTAAAAGAACTGGGTGCATATGATGTGTATAAGCCGGATGTGGTTATATATGACGTACTCGGTGATGTGGTCTGCGGTGGATTTTCCATGCCGATGCGGAATGGTTACGCTGATAAAGTATTTATCATTACGTCCGGAGAAAATATGGCAATTCACGCAGCTGCGAATATCGCGATGGCAGTGGATAATTTTAAAAACCGTGGATATGCGGAACTTGGCGGATTCATTTTAAACCGCAGAGATGTTCCGAGAGAAGAGGAGAAAGTGGAAGAACTGGCAGAAGACTTCTGTACATCTGTCATTGGCACGTTGTCTTACAGTGAGCAGGTGCCACTTTCTGAGGAACAGAAAAAGACATTAATGGAATGCTATCCGGACAGTGCTATGGCAGGGGAATACCGCACTCTTGCAAAACAGATGTATGCCATCTGCAGGGAGGATGTATAGATGTTGCAACGAGCAGGGGAAAAAATAGATTCAAAAGAGGCTGTGTTAAAAATCAAAGACGCATCATATCCGGCGCCATTTGCTTCGGAACTGGAATATAATTCTCCGGTGCATGGTAACTGGAACATCGTACACACCGGAATGCAGGTACCGGAATCTATTCAGATCTATGTCTGTGCAGACAATTGTATGCGTGGTGTTGTGCTGACAGCGGCGGAGATGAATGCGGCAGATCGTTTTTCATTTGTTATTCTGGAAGAGCAGGACCTGCTGAACAGTAATCTGGAGGATATTACCGTTGAGGGTGTGACGGATGTGTTGAACAAACGTGGAGATCATCCAAAAGCGGTGCTGCTGTTTACGGTATGTCTGCATCATTTTGTGGGAAGCAATCTGGATTATATTTACAGTGAATTGGAGCATCGTTTCCCGGATATCTGCTTTATTCGATGTTATATGGATCCAATCATGCAAAAGCATGGGCTAACGCCGGATCAGAAGCTGCGGAAAGCCGTGTATGATCCATTGCCGGAGTGTGAGCCGGATGAAAGGGCGGTATCCGTATTGGGCAGTGACTTTGCATTGAATGAGAGCAGTGATATCAAGCGTTTATTAAAACGATATGGTTATACTGTGCGGGAACTTCCAACGTGCGACACGTGGCAGGATCTATTGGATATGAGCAAAGGCAAGATATTTCTTGATATTTATCCGGCTGGCAAATACGGGATGGAGACACAGGCGCGCAGGCTGAATCGGGAGCATCTGTATCTGCCGGGAAGTTTCAATTATGAAGAGATCGAGCAACAGTTAAAGCAGCTTACGGATGCATTGGAACTTCCGGAGCTGACAGAAGTGGAACTGACACGCGAGAAGGAATCCTGTGAGGCTGTGTTGACAGCAGCAAAGGATCTGATCGGAGACATGCCGGTCGTGCTGGATTATCTATATCATCCGAGACCCCTTGGACTGGCGAAACTGCTTCTAATACATGGATTTAACGTCAAAGCGGTGTATCTGGACGGTATCAGTCCGGAGGAAAAAGACGCATTTGACTGGCTGCAGGAGTGTGCACCGGAACTGGAACTGATCGCAACAATCCAGGTGAAAATGCGGGTGCTGCCAAGAGGCGGAGAAGAGGAAGTGCTTGCCATCGGACAGAAGGCAGCGTATTTTAGCAGAAGCTGTCATTTTGTTAATCTGGTGCAGGGAGAAGGCCTGTATGGATTTGACGGTATCCGCAGGACAGCAGAACTGATGATGGAGGCATACCGCGAAGAAAAAGATACAGAACAACTTGTAGTACAAAAGGGATGGGGGTGCGAGTGCTGCCTATGAGACAATCATATCGAATCATACCGATTTATACGGCAGATGTGTCCGGCGTATGTTCCGCACTGTACGAGCTGGGTGGAATGACCGTGATGCATGATCCATCCGGATGTAACTCTACTTATAATACGCATGACGAGATCCGCTGGTACGATCAGGACAGCCTGATCTTTATCTCAGGCCTGACAGAGATCGATGCAATCCTTGGAAATGACCGGAAATTCATTGATGATATCGAGCATGCGGTCAGAGAACTGCATCCCAAATTCATCGCACTGGCAGGTTCTCCGATCCCATTTATGAACGGTACGGATTTTCCGGCAATTGCAAAAGTTATTGAGACAGAAACCGGGATCCCCGCATTTTCTGTGCCGACGAATGGCATGCATGACTATGTGTATGGTGCGGGGATTGCGCTGGAAGAAATTGCAAAGCGGTTTGTTGAAGTGCCCGATAGCAAGAAAGACGGTTCTTTCCGCAGTGTTAACCTGTTAGGCGTGACACCACTGGATTTTGGGCCACAGGAAAATGTTGAATCATTAAAAGCTAATCTGGAGCAGTACGGATGGAAGGTTATCTCAACGTGGGCAATGGGAGATGAACTTGAGATGCTGCAGCGATCTGCGGAAGCGGATGTGAACCTGGTGGTATCAGCTGTGGGACTGCGCGCAGCGAAAGTGCTTTGGGAAAAATTCGGAACGCCATATGTAATCGGAACACCGAACCAATGGATGGCAGAAGATATTTCGAACGCACTGGACAAGGCTGTAATCGGAGAGTCAGAACAGCCGGCGGTATATTTGCAGAACCGCATGCAGCAGGATGCAGACATTACACTGATCGGTGAACCTGTTACGATGGGATCTTTAGCAGCGGGTATCGAGAAAAAGTATGGATGTGCAGTCCGCGTCTTGTGTCCGTTGAAAGAATGTGAAGCATTACTTGGTGGAAAAGATAAAGTATTGCTTGGAGAAGAAGCAATGGAAGAGGCATTGAAAGATGCAAAGATCATTGTGGCAGATCCGCTGTATCGCCCGATCTGTCCAAAGAACAGCAGCTTTTATGAACTTCCGCATGTGGCATTTTCCGGAAGGATATATATCAGATGAGAGATTAACGAACCTCTTGATTGCAGTACTGTTTGTAATTGGAATTTATTTCTTCCGCAAAGCGGCAGTATTAGAATAGAAAATAAATAGTTATAAGTATTCTTAAATTGTGTTTTAAAAACTTTGATGCTATACTGACTGCATTGAATATAAGGTGTTAGCGAATCTCCTGCTATCGGCATACCGGGAAAGCCGAGCTTTGGAAAAAGTGTAAGGAAGATTCGTTAACGCCTTTTCTGTTGTTCTGAACAGTTATATCAACAGGGCAGCAGTTCATTTGGCCAGATGAAATAGTAACAAATAATTGTATAAAATGAATGGAGATTACTATGGAAAAGAAAAAAGCATCCCTTGCTCTTTCGTCCCTGGCAATCGTATTGATTGTCGCATTTATTGCGGTAGGGATTGGCGTATTTAATGTAAATATTGCGATACTATTGTTTTTATGCTGGATGATTATGTGGCCATTTGCAGCGCATCTGGGTTACAGCTTCTCAGAAATGGAAGGCTTTGCATATGAGATGGCACAGAAATGTATTGCTCCGGCAGCGATCATCCTTGCGGTTGGCATGATGATCGCGTCATTTATGGCTGCCGGAACGGTTCCGACCATCTTAGTAGCCGGATTGAAACTGATCACTCCTAAATTCTTCCTTGCACTTACATTCGTCATGTGCTGTATCATGTCAGTAATCATGGGAACCTCATGGGGAACCCTTGGAACGGTAGGTATTGCGATGATGGGTGTTGGCGCTGGACTTGGCGTGAATCCTGCAATTACAGCAGGTGCGGTAGTCAGCGGCGCGTGGTTTGGTGATAAGATGTCACCGATGTCAGACAGCACGATTATGTGTTCTACGATTACAGAGACTTACATTATGGATCATATCAAAGCCATGATGCAGACTACAATTCCTGCAGCAGTTGTATCGTTAGTTATTTATCTGGGAATCGGTATCGGTATTTCCGGCGATAGCTACGAGGCAAGTACTGTCGACAGTATTATGAACGGATTAAAGGGAATGTTTCACATCAATTTGATTCCGGTTATTCCGATTGTAGTTGTAATTGTGATGATTCTGATGAAAAAGGGAACCATCGTGTCTATGATGTCAGGAACCGTGGTTGCGATTCTGATCGCAGTGTTCTATCAGGGCTATTCTGTAGCTGATATGGGAACATTTTTATATAGCGGATTTACCTGTGAGACCAAGAATGAGATTTTGATCAGCCTGTTGAACCGTGGCGGTATGACAAGTATGCTGAGTCTGCTTGCAGTATTCGTAGGAGGACTTGGACTTGGTGGAATCCTGGATAAGACAGGAATGCTGGAACCTATTTTCCATTACATTACGGAGAAATACAAATCACCAAGAGGTATTATGCTGATGGCATGGTGTGCAACACTGCTGTGTATTCTGGTTATTGCGGATAATAACTTTGCTTTTGTCATGGTTGCAACCTTATTTGGAAGTGCATTCCAGAAATACAATTTGAAGAGCCAGAACTTATCCAGAATCCTGGAGGATGTAGGTACGCTTGGTAGTGCATTGGTACCATGGAATGTAGGCGCACAGTTTGCAGCAGGAGTATTAGGCGTATCGACACTGGCTTATATGCCGTATGCATTCCTGAACTGGATGACACCGATTCTTTCACTGGCATTTATCATTTTGCAGGTAAAGATAAAGAAGATTGAGGAATAAGAATGAAATATAATTTTGATGAAACAGGGGATCACAGGCAGGATGGATCGATCCGATGGGAACAGCCGAAAGGCAGAGACGATATCATTGGAATGGGAACCGCAGATATGGATTTTACCTGTGCACCGTGTATACGGAAAGTACTGCAGCCAATCTGCGAGGAGAATACATATAATTACCGATTCAAGCCGGAGAGTTATTTTCAGTCTGTGATACGATGGTTTCGAGAAAACTATCAGTTAGATGTGAAGAAAGACTGGATGAGCAATGTGCCGGGAACGATCGGAGCGGTTCGTCTGGTTATGGAGAAATTCAGTGAAAAAGGCGATTATGTATTGATGCATACACCTTACTTCACTCCGCTCAGAAGCGCGATAGAGGCATCCGGAAGAAAGTTTCTGGGAAACGCTATGAAGCTTCAGGGTGGAAGATATGAGATTGACTTTGATGATTTTGAAAAAAAGATCAAGGAGTACAAGCCTTCGATATTTCTGCTTGTGAATCCGCAGAATCCGACTGGGCGTGTATTTACACAGGATGAGCTGAAAATAATGGTAGATATCTGTGCGGCAAATCAGGTGCGGATTATATCCGATGAAGTACATTTTCTGATTACGTATGAAGATTATAAGCACATTCCGATTCTTGCTGTATCAGAGAAAGCCAGAGAGATTGCGATTCAGGTATTCAGCTTCAGTAAAGGCTTTAACATCATGAGCCTTCCACATGGAATTGTGTTTATTGCAAATGAGAAAATGCAGAAGGAATGGATGGATTATCTGATTCCATATAGTTTTGCATATGCATCCAATTCTTATGCGATTGCAGCAGTAACAGCAGTGACTGGTGGAGAAGCGGATGACTGGCTGGAGCAGGTAACCGTATACCTGACTGCCAACAGAGATTACTTTATCGAAGAAGTGAAACGAAGAAAACTGCCGATCACACCATTAAAGCCGGAAGCCAGTTTCCTGTTTTGGATTGATTGTAGAGAATCTGGTATTGATCCGGAGAAAGTAGATGAAGTATTCATGGAGCAGGCAGGAATTCAGCTGAATAATGGTCTGGAACATGGCGAAGAAGGACGTGGATTTGTCCGCATGAATTTTGCAGTGACCAGAGCAACACTGGATGCTGCTCTGGATAGAATAGAAAAAATATTTTTATAGATTCTTATTGGTTCTGCTCCTGGTAAGCAGCAGAGCCATAATGCCGGATGCAGCAGGAATTGTCAGCACGATACCGAAGGTTCCGCAGATTCCCTGTGCAATCTCAATGCTGAGGTAGTTAGAATTGATCAACTGATTGAACTGCACCTGATAGGAGAAAAATACCAGAAGGGTGACAAATGCACTTCCGGTAAATGCCAGGATCAGTGTATTTGTCATGGTTCCGATCATATCTTTACCGATTTCAATGCCGGAATGATAGAGTTCGCCAGCAGAGAGTGCAGGATTGTGCATATATATTTCATACAAGGCAGAGACGATGGACATGCCAACGTCCATGATAGCTCCCAGAGATGCAATTAACACGCTGGCAAATAGGACGTCGTGAATCTGCAGATTGGTATTTTCGTTGATCAGCAGAAGCCCTTCGGTATCGGAACTGCAGAATCCATCGATATGGATCAGGGCAGACATGACACCGAACAGGATCAGTGAGCATAATACGCCTGTTGTAGAAGCAAGGATGGCTCCGGCTGTTTTTTTGCTCTGCCCATTTAATAAAAGTAAGGTGACGGCTGTAGATAATACGGCAGTCAGGATACTTGTCCAGGTAGGTGACCATCCGGAAAAGACTGCAGGAAGTAGGAATTCTATGATGATAAACATCGAATACAGGAGTCCTGCGAGGGATTTCAGACCTTTGCTTCCACTGATACATATAATTGCGGCTATGAGAATTGCCGCGCAGGCAGCCATGGAAAAACGACGGTCATAATTAAATACGGTATAATAGGGCTCTATATCATCAGGAGTATCTACATTAATGATCAGGCGCATGTTTTCTTTAGCATATACGCTGTGTGTTTTGGTCAGATAATTAGTTACTTCTATAATAGAGCCTTTTTCATTGCCTTCTGTCATTTTTACTTTCAGATCCTGTGTACCCAAATATAATTTAAGACCTTCATCATATTCAATGTTTTCATTAGAAATCTCCACTACAATTCCCTGATTGTAGTGGAGAGTATCTGATACATATCGTGAATAAGATTTGTAGCCAAATTTCTGTAAAAAAAGTATCAGGATCAATGAGAGTAAAATGATAGCGAGCACAATGCTGTTATCTTTTATTTTTCTCATAATAAGTATCTGTTAGATTCCTTTCCTTTTTCTAATGTAAACTACGATTACACTTCCGGCCGCAAGCATCACCAGTCCTGCAGATGCAGCGTTTGCAGTATCTCCGGTTCTGACGGTTTTCTTGCCGGAATCAGAAGCAGGTTTAGTATCTGTTGCGGATGGTTTGGTATCTGATACAGGGGTGAATGCAGGCTTCTTGGTATTAGAATCATTGTCAGAACCTGATCCGTTTCCAGGTTTGACAGGAGTTTCAGGGTTCTGTTCTGGATCTTTTTTCTCGGGAGCTTTTAATCCATCCATTGCACTTTTAAGAGCATTGTAGGCATCATCAAGTTCGCTCTGAGAAGCATTTTCATTTTCCAGAACAGACTTGGCATTTGTCAGTGCTGTTTGGAATGTATTCCAGCTTTCTTCTGTATAGTCATTGGAATTCAGTTTTTTTGATTCTGTTTCATTCACCAGATTCTTGAGAGCAGAGGAATCAGTTTTATTAATGGTAAATGTGTCCAACACAGACATATCATCTGCATAGTAGGTAGTCATCGTGTAAGAAGTATCGGTAACATCAATATCCGTTACGGTTCTACGGTATGACTGATCCATCTTTGCAGAATATTCTGCATTCGGAGCCTTGATATCGTAGTATTTACTTCCGCTGGCAGAGTTGGCTGTCAGATAAAGAATGCCGGTTGAGTTGGTCACACTGCTTTGAACACCACGAGAGGTGTCAGGAGTAGATCCATTCATCATATAGGTTCTGGTGTATACATGGTCATGTCCCATTAATACAACATCAATGTCCAGGTCGTCGAATATCTGCGGAAGTTCATTTCTTCTGTTGATGATATCACCATCATTTACATGGGATGCTGTCGAATAAATGGAATGATGAAAGACTACAGTTTTCCATTTTACATTCGGATTGGCAGCAATTGCTTCCTCGATAAATGCTTTGTGTTCAGCAGCAGAACGGTTGTTAGAGTTAATATCAATAAACAATGTATTCTCATATACAAACCAGTAGTCGGAACCAGCTTTGGTAATGCCTTTGTTACGACTTTCATTTGGAAGATTAAAGTGTTCGTTGTAAGCTGCAGAACTGCTGTCGTGGTTACCGATTGTTGTTGCACTTGGAAGAGAAGCAAATGCGTCATTCAGATAACCCACATATTGTGATTCGTTGGAAGCAGTATTCACCTGGTCTCCGGCAGATAACAGGAAATCCGGCCTTAATGTTGAGGTGATGAGACTTACGGTTTCGTTCCAGTTGTTTGCATCAGATGACGCATTACCGCTGGCACCAATCTGTGGGTCACCAACAAACGCAAAACTGTAAGATCCGTCATTTGCACTGGTCTTAAAGCTGTATGTTTTGCTGACCGTCGTTCCATTTACAACACGGTACACGTATTCGCTTCCAGACTGCAGATTAGAAAGGACTGCCTGATTAGAATAGAAACCTGCATCATTAGAAATGAATGCGGTTGCCGGTACAGTCTGATAATTATCCGGGAACGTGTCTCCGTTTTTCGGAGCATACTGCACTTCTCCGGCGTCGGGTGTATCAGCGTACCAGGTGATTCCTTGGCTTGTAGTGTCGCCGCCTACCGTCAGAATGACAGATTTCTGATTCACAGGAGTGACAGCAGGCTCGTTGCCGTCGGTTTCGTTATAATTCAGAGTCAGATTTTGGAATTCAAAGTAAATGTCAGAACTTGCTTCTCTGTCGTTATGAAGTTCTACCGAAAGTACATTATCACCATCTGTAAGGTAATTCTGAATCTCTGCTTTAGATAAATTCAGGTCAGCTTGTTTTGGGGCTCCGGCTGAAACACCTGCATAGAACATGTTACTGCTCTGAGTATTTGTTGGCATATCTACCGATTTTACCGGATGTCCATTGATATATACGGCAACTGCATCATCGTGAAATAATGTTCCGGTGATAGATGTCAGTTGTTCCAGATTGCTGACGTTGAAGGTTGTACGGAAGAAATATGTCGGGATATCAGTTGCAGTTCCGTCGATGTACTGCTGAAGTAAAATGGTTGGTGTAAAACCGTCAAAAGAAGTAAGAGCACCTCGTTTGGCACCGAACTTTCCTGAGGCTGTTTTCCATATTGTGTCATCAAATCCTTTTTCAGTCCAAGCGGTCAGCGAAGCCTGACCTTCAGCAGGGTCTGTGTTGTTGTCAAGATATTTCCACAGGGTTCCTTCGTTGATTACTGTAGAGGTCTGTGAGTTCTGTTCTTCGGCATGTACAACGGCGAGACCTGCAAAAGATGGAACTGCATTTACTGTGGCTCCGGCTGCTAACAGAATTGCCAGAGCAGTCATACCGATTCTGGTTGTACGATTTTTCATGATACGCCTCCTTATGCGAATTTACGTCTGATATTTTCCTTTTTCTCAAAAGTGCTTTCAATATATCATTGATCTTGTGGGTTAACAATAAATCTTACATAGATTTAAAGTTCTTTAAAAAAGATTTGATGTGTATTTTACGGAAAACTGGAAAATGCGAGACAGACATGGAATGAAATGTGCTGTCTTTTATTTTAAACGTAAAATTATGTTGAAAACAAAATTTAATATGATGATATACAAATTACATAACTGATACAACTTTTTTAATACGTAATGCTACGTGATGTAATATAGGGGATACAAAAGATGCCGATGACGCCGAAACAACTAATAAAATATCTGAAAAAAAGTGGCTTTCAAGAGATAAGTCAAAATGGTTCGCATGTCAACATGGTAGCTGCATAGCGGAGGTTATGTATATGAATAAACTATTTTATCCGGCGATATTTCATACTGCTGAAGAAGGAGGTTTTTGGATTACATTTCCGGATTTTCCGGAATGTATTACAGAGGGAGATGATATGGAGGATGCACATTGGATGGATAAGGCTTAAATATTCCTTAACATTTGACCTCTGAATTCTATGGGGTTGTTCTTTTTGAGAAAATGTTATATAATACCTAAGTGTTAACCCCAAAACATTCAGGAAAGGATTATATTTATGAGAATGCATAAAAAACGAATCGCACGGTACGGAACAGCCCTTATCTGTGCATTCGGTGTCGCACTGTCATCTATGCCGGTGCATGCAGAGGACATTAAGAGCCTTGAGAATAAGACCAGTAATCTGCAGGATCAACTGGACGGGATTAATCAGGATATGGTTGAGATCAGTGATAAGATCGCTGAGACCGAGGCACAGATTGAAGAGTCGAACAATGAAGTGTTCCGACTGGAAGCATCACTTCAGATTTCGCGTAACAATGAAGAGAAGCAATATGAAAATATGAAGTCCCGTATTAAGTACATGTACGAGAATGGTTCGGAGAGTATGATCTCCATGCTACTCAGTGCAGACAGCATGGCAGATTTACTGAATAAAGCAGATTTTGTTCAGAATGTCACCGAGTATGACAGGGATATGCTGGAGAACCTGGTGAAAGTACGTGAAGGTATCGAGACACAGGAAGATGACCTGAAGAGCCAGCAGACAGAACTGGCAGATCTGAAGGAACAGCTGAACAGCGAGCAGGCTGAATTGCAGGCGAAGGCTGATGCCACATCGACAGATCTTGCTACATTTAATGCACAGCTTCAGGCAGCACGTGATGCTAAGGCAAAGGAAGAGGAAGCAGCGAAGCAAAAAGCAGCAGAAGCAGCTGCGAACACAACGACTTCTTCTAATAAGAATAATAGTTCGTCAAGTAACACGAATTCCGGAAGCAATAGTTCATCTAACAGCAATTCTGGGAGCAATTCCGGAACTAATCATGGCAACTATGTGATCCCATCAGGTGGCTTGACCCCGTCTAAGGGACGTATCTGGTTTAACGGACATTCTGAGACCTATTATTCACAGAAAGTACTTCCGGGAGGTGGACTGGCGATTCCTGGACGCCATATTGCGAGCGATGGTACGATTCGCGACAAGGATAATTACATCGTAGTTGCAAGTGATGATTATCCGAAAGGCACAGTTGTTCAGACTTCATTAGGAGCCGGCAAAGTGTATGACAGCGGAAGTGGAAAAGGTAATATTGACCTGTATACTGATTGGTAAGATCAGACACAGCGCCCTGTTTTCGGACAGGGCGTATCTTTTATTGTAAAATACTGGTATGATAGACAGAGAAGGGAATTATTGATAAAGGATTCTGAGGGAGTGAGTCAGATTGAAGAAGAATAAATATGAAATAGATATGTGCAATGGCACGATTATGGATAAGTTAATCTCGTTTTCAGTACCGCTTATGGTGTCAGGAATTTTGCAGTTACTGTTTAATGCAGTAGATATTATCGTGGTAGGAAGGTTCAGTGGAAGTTGGGCATTGGCGGCGGTTGGTTCTACAACGGCGCTGATCAATGTATTTACGAATCTGTTTATCGGCGTGTCGCTGGGAGCCAATGTACTTGCGGCCAGATTCTATGCTGCCGGAAGAGACCGGGAGATGTCTGAGACAGTACATACAGCGATCACATTTGCCCTGATCAGCGGTGTTGTAATGGCTTTCGTAGGATTAATCTGTTCCAGATATGCACTGGAGATCATGGGAACGCCGGATGATGTCATTGAGCAGGCAGCATTATATATGAAGATATATTTTATGGGGATGCCATTTTTTATGTTGTACAATTATGGTGCGGCGATACTGAGAGCGGTAGGAGATACAAAGCGTCCATTGATGTTTCTTATTATATCCGGAGTGATCAATGCAATACTGAATCTGATCCTGGTTATTGCATTTCATCTGGATGTGGCGGGAGTGGCGATTGCTACAGCCATTTCCCAGATGATATCCTGTATTTTAATCCTGCGCTGTCTGTACAAGACGGAGAGTAGTTATCAGCTTAGATTTTCTAAATTGACGATCAAAGGTGTGTATTTGAAGCAGATCTTTCAGGTGGGCATTCCGGCCGGCATCCAGAGTATGGTCATCAATCTGTCCAATGCGCTGCTGCAGTCATCAGTAAATTCATTTGGCTCTGTAGCAATGGCAGGTTATACAGCTGCAAACAATATTCTTGGCTTCTTATATATGTCTGCCAATGCAGTGACACAGGCATGCATGAGTTTTACCAGTCAGAATTATGGTGCAGGGAAGCCGAAGCGGATGGATCGCGTACTGATTGACTGTATGATATTGTCCTGCGGGATACTGTTAGTATTAGGAACATGTGCATATATGTTTGGTCCGGAGATTCTGCGGATCTACACATCAGAGGCAGATGTAATAAAAAATGGCATGGCAATATTCTCATGTACCACAATTACGTATTTCCTGTGCGGAATCATGGATCTGTTCCCGGGAGCACTGCGTGGAATGGGATATTCAACAGTACCGATGATATTGTCGGTGCTTGGTACAGTAGGAACCAGAATCGTGTGGATCTTTATGATCTTTCCATCACACAGAGCATTGGATCTGTTGTTCATTTCTTATCCGGCATCCTGGTTTATCACAATTGTTATGCAGGTGATCTGTTACTGGTTTGTACGTAAGAAAGTGAAAATGAAATTTGTGGCAGCAGCCTGAGAAAGGAGAGCAGCATGAATATATTTGAGATCATAGGACCGGTGATGGTTGGACCGTCCAGTTCACATACAGCTGGTGCAGCGCGTATTGGATTTGTGGCGCGTAATCTTCTGGGAGAAGAGGTAAAAGAAGCGGAGATACTGTTATATGGATCGTTTCTGGCTACCGGAAGAGGACATGGTACAGACCGTGCACTGGTAGGCGGTCTGATGGGGATGAAGCCAGATGATTACCGAATCCCGAATAGTATAGAGATTGCAAAAGAGCGGGGAATCAAATTGAGCTTTGGAGAGGCAATCCTAAAAGAAGGACATCCGAATTCCGCACTTCTTCGCCTGAAAGGAGAATCCGGTAAGAAGCTGGAGATTATCGGAGAGTCTCTTGGAGGTGGGAGAATCAATATCGCACAGATTGATGGTATCGAGACGAATTTCTCAGGAGAGAATCCGACGCTGATCGTACACAATCTGGATCAGCCGGGGCATGTATCAGAAGTGACGGCGATGCTTGCGCACAAGTCGGTCAATATTGCTACGATGCAGCTATACCGCTCTGGCAAAGGCGGGCGGGCAGTTATGGTAGTAGAATGTGATCAGGAGATTCCGGAAGAAGGCATACGATGGCTGGAGAGAGTAGAAGGCATCCTGAAAGTAACTTATCTGAAGAAAGCGGAGGACGAGTAAATGGCAGAATATCACAGTATCAGAGAATTGCTGGAGATATGTGAATGTGGAAATCAAAAGATCTGGGAAGTTGTAATGGAACAGGAAGCGGCTGAAAGCGGATTGACGGAAGAACAGGTATTTCAGAAGATGGAGCGCATGTATGAAGCAATGCGTCTGGCAGATGAGAATTATGATGCAGAATTGCGATCCGGCAGTGGTGCAGCCGGTGGAGACGGTGAGAAGATGCGTGCATATAATGCCAGTGGGAAGAATCTCTGTAGTCCGTATACCAGTCTGGCGATGGAAAAGGCACTTAAGATGGCAGAGTCCAATGCTTGTATGAAACGGATCGTGGCAGCACCGACAGCGGGATCCTGTGGAGTGATTCCTGCGGTAGTGCTTAGTTATGAGGACAGTGAGCATGTATCGAAAGAAGAGATCGTGCAGGCACTCTTTGTGACAGCGGGGATCGGGAAAGTAATCGCAGAGAATGCATCGATTGCGGGAGCGTCTGGCGGTTGCCAGGCGGAGATTGGTTCGGCAAGTGCCATGGCAGCAGGAGCACTAGCTTATCTGCAGGGCGGTGATAATGAGCAGATCGTACAGGCGGCGACATTTTCTCTGAAGAATATGCTGGGACTTGCCTGTGATCCGGTGGGAGGACTGGTAGAAGTACCGTGCATTAAGCGGAATGTGGCAGGAGTGATGAATGCAGTAGCAGGAGCACAGCTTGCTATGGCTGGTATCCGCAGCGCGATTACACCGGATGATACGATTGACAGTATGCGGCGGATCGGCAATGATCTTCCGGTTTGTCTGAAGGAGACCAGTACAGGTGGACTTGCGGTAACAGAGTCAGCGAAAAGAATTTTAGAAAAGATTAGTAAAAAGAGCTCATAGAGAAAATAAAAAGAAGGCAACTGATAACGCAAAAGTTATCAGTTGTCTTCTTTAATGTGCTTCTTCAGTGCTGCGAAACTCTCTGCGCTGATTACATGTTCGATACGGCAAGCATCTTCAGCGGCAACTTCAGCATTGACACCAAGCTTAGTCAGCCATGCGGAAATGACCTGATGACGTTCATAGATGCGTTCTGCAACTTCTTTACCTTCCGGAGTAAGTGTGATATATCCTTCCGGCGATACGACGATGTGGTCACTCTGGCGGAGCTTTTTCATAGCAACACTTACGCTTGATTTCTTGAAATCCAGTTCGGTAGCAATATCTACAGAGCGAACAACCGGACACCGTTCGCTGAGGATCAGGATGGTTTCAAGATAATTTTCAGCGGATTCATTCTTTATCATTTATCATACCTCGTTTGCTAGTATCTTGTTTTCTTATTAATATACCATATTTAAACGAAAAGGGCAAATATGTAGAAAAAATCCAATTAAAAATGAGATATTTCGTCAGTTAGTTAAAACTAAGAAATATACTTGACATCTAATATATGTTAGTGTATACTAACGATGAAAATCATAGATGATAAGAAATATCATTTTTAATCTAACGCATTAAGAAAAGAGGTCGATTATGATGCCACTTACTATGGCGAATGTAGGTGAACCAGTAACAATTAAGAGGATTGGCGGAAAAGAAGAGACTAGGAAGTTTCTGGAAAGTCTGGGCTTCACGGTTGGTGGAACTGTCACAGTAGTATCAGATGTTCAGGGAAGCGTTATTGTTAATGTGAGAGATTCCAGAGTTGCGGTCGGTAAAGATATTGCAATGAAGGTTATGGTTTAGGAAGGTAAGAAAGGAAGAAGGAAATGAAGACTTTAAAAAATGTAGCCTGTGGTCAGACAGTAAAAGTAACCAAACTGACAGGTGACGGTCCGGTTAAGAGAAGAATCATGGACATGGGAATCACCAAAGGTGTAGATGTATTTGTAAGAAAAGTAGCGCCGCTGGGAGACCCGATCGAAGTCACTGTTCGTGGATACGAGCTTTCCATCAGAAAAGCAGATGCTGAAATGATCTGTGTAGATTAATTTTTTACCCAATAGTTAGTAAGAACTTACTTTGGGAAGAAATGACAAACTAATAGGAAAAGGAGAAATGAAATGTCAGTAAAAATTGCACTTGCGGGTAATCCGAATAGTGGTAAGACAACATTGTTTAACGCACTGACAGGTTCCAATCAGTTTGTAGGAAACTGGCCTGGCGTTACAGTAGAGAAAAAAGAGGGTAAATTAAAAGGACACAAAGACGTTGTGATCATGGACCTTCCGGGTATCTATTCCCTGTCTCCATACACATTGGAGGAAGTGGTTGCCAGAAATTACCTGATCGGCGAGAGACCGGATGCGATCATCAATATCGTAGACGGAACCAATATCGAGCGTAACCTGTATCTGACCACACAGATTATGGAGCTTGGTATTCCGGTAATTATGGCAGTTAACATGGCTGATCTTCTGGAAAAAAATGGTGATAAGATTCACTTGAATAAACTTTCAGAAAAACTTGGCTGTGAAGTGGTATCTATTTCCGCACTGAAGGGAACTGGAATTAAAGAAGCAGCTGAAAAAGCAGTGAAGCTGGCTAATGCCAGAAAAGTGATCGAGCCTGCGCACGAGTTCAGTGCCAAGGCAGAAGAGATCATCAGTGCAGTAGAAAACCGTCTGACTGGTATTGTTCCGGCAGAACAGGAGAGATTCTTCGCTATCAAACTTCTTGAGAAGGACGATAAGATTGCATCTCAGATGAAGAGTGCACCGGATGTATCTGCTGAGATCAAAGAGATGGAAGATGCGTTTGATGATGATACAGAAAGCATTATCACAAATGAAAGATATGTATATATTTCATCTATCATCGGTGACTGCGTAACTAAGAACAGAGCCAAAGAAATGTCAACATCTGATAAGATTGACCGTATCGTGACTAACAGATGGTTAGCACTTCCAATCTTTGCAGTCATCATGTGGATCGTTTATTATGTATCTGTAACAACTGTAGGTTCTATCCTGACAGACTGGACCAATGATACACTGTTTGGAGAATGGATCATTCCGGCGGCACAGTCTTTCTTCGAAGGAATCGGCTGCGCAGACTGGTTAACAGGACTGATCGTTGATGGTATTATCTCTGGTGTAGGTGCCGTACTTGGATTCGTACCACAGATGCTGGTACTGTTCTTCTTCCTGGCAATCCTGGAGTCCTGCGGATACATGGCTCGTGTAGCGTTTATCATGGACCGTATCTTCCGTAAATTCGGACTGTCCGGTAAATCATTTATCCCGATGCTGATCGGAACCGGTTGTGGTGTTCCTGGAGTTATGGCTTCCCGTACCATCGAGAATGATCGTGACCGTAAGATGACAATCATGACTACAACATTTATCCCTTGTGGAGCGAAGCTTCCTATCATTGCCCTGATCGCAGGAGCAATCTTCAATGGAGCTTCATGGGTAGCACCGAGTGCTTACTTTGTAGGTATCGCAGCTATCATCTGCTCAGGTATTATCCTGAAGAAGACGAAGATGTTCGCGGGAGATCCGGCACCATTCGTTATGGAGTTGCCTGCATACCATATGCCAACCGCTGGAAACGTACTGAGAAGTATGTGGGAGCGTGGATGGTCATTCATCAAAAAAGCTGGTACAATTATTACATTATCAACAATCGTTGTTTGGTTCTTGCTGAACTTCGGTTGGGTAAACGGACATTTTGGAATGCTGAACTTCGACGGACTTGAAGGAGCAGCAATGGAAGCAGCTCAGGCTGAGTGTATCCTTGCTAAGATCGGTAACCTGATCGCATGGATCTTTACACCGCTGGGATGGGGCAACTGGAAGATGGCTGTTGCAGCTATTACAGGACTTGTAGCAAAAGAGAACGTAGTAGGAACATTCGGACAGCTCTTTGGTTTTGCAGAAGTAGCAGAAGATGGTACAGAGATTTGGGGACAGCTCGCAGGAAGTATGACTGTAGCAGCAGGCTACTCATTCCTGGTATTTAACCTCCTGTGTGCACCTTGTTTCGCAGCAATGGGAGCTATCAAGAGAGAGATGAACAATGCAAAATGGTTCTGGTTTGCAATCGGATATCAGTGTGGTCTTGCATACATTGTTTCACTTTGCATTTACCAGATTGGTACACTTGCTATGGGCGGTGGATTCGGAATTGGAACAATCGTGGCATTCATTCTGATCCTTGGATTTGTTTATCTGCTGTTTAGACCATACAAAGAAAGTAAGACATTAAATGTAAATGTAAGAAGCGTGGCAGGCGCTAAATAATTCTCCTGCCTGTTAAGGGAGGAATTGTCATGGGAACAATTGTGGTATTGGCGGTTTTGTTGGTGATCGTATATTTCGCGGCAAGAAGCGTGATTCGTGATAAAAAGAACGGAAAATGCAGTGGGGGATGCGCTGGATGCAGTGGATGCGCCGGAAGCTGTTCATCCGAACATACGACATCAATAAACCAGACAAAGAAGAAATAAGAGGTCTCAATATGAATGAACAGAAAGAACTGATCATTGCAAGGCTCAGGGAAAAAGGATGCCGTATCACAAAGCAGCGACTGGAACTTCTGGATGTTATACTTAATAATCAGTGTTCCAGCTGCAAGGAGATCCACTATCTTGCCTCTAAGGTAGACAGTGGGATTGGAATTGCAACCGTATATCGGATGGTCAATGAACTGGAAGATATCGGCGTGATCAGTCGTAAGATTGTGTATGACCGGGCAATGGCAGTATAACAGTAAGACAAACATATAAGAACATACAAAGGGGCTGTCGGGAAATAGATAGTTCCAAAGCAGGGAGGGTATGACTCGTTATGAGTCATACCCTCCCTTGTAAAATGAATGACTATCCAAGAAGCTTTGCCATAATAGTGGCGTAGAGCTCCTGGTTCTTTTTCTGCCAGTTGTCGGTTACAGCCTGTGCTTCGGCTTCGGAAGGCACTGTAATCGTAAGATCGATCAACGGCAGTGCGTTCTCGGTTACCTGACAGTGTACCGAATATTCCTGATTGGTATTGCGGTAGTAATCTGCTTTGACAGAACTTTCATTCTTTAAATCATATTTCTTTTCTTTCAGATATTCATTAACATCTTTTTGAATATCCTGTGAAATGTTGTTTTTAAAATAATCAATCGTAGAGGAACCGTCTTCTGTCAGATGATACAGGGTACGGTTATGTGTGGACTCGTCCCGGATCAGTCCGGCATCCATCAGTTCCGACAGAGCCTGCTGCAGCTTAAAGTAAGTAGTATAGCCTTTGTCCAGCACGAATTCTGATATCTGCGATGTGGACAGTGGAAAATCTACACGATCCAGCATATATAATACGATTAGCTTATACAGTGTAAGTGGTTGTGCCATTGGTATAACTCCTTCCCTGCCAGATGTTCTGGGTTTTTAGATAGGCATTTAGCCGATTTAGCGTGTCGCGCTTACGCGTGGTCCATTGCGGCTCGATCAAGAGCTTAGATGGACCGTCGCCGGTTAACCGGTGGATCACAATGTCTGGTTTCAGATGGCTGATACAGTCACCTAAGAGTGCCAGATATTCATCCATAGTCATAACCGGAAATGGATGCTCGCGGTAATAATCTGCAAGATCCGTGCCCTCCAGTATGTGGAGAAGCTGTAATTTGATGCCCTGGATATCCAGTGTATTTAGATATTGAACGGTCTCAAGCATCTGGTCGAAAGTCTCACCCGGAAGTCCGAGGATTACATGGACGATAACAGAGATTCCAATCCTGCGCAGATTCTCTACGGCTTCCAGAAACACCGAAAGCTCGTATCCCCGCCTGATGAATGCAGCAGAATCCGGATGGATGGTCTGCAATCCAAGTTCGACCCAGACTGGTTTGATCTGAGACAGTTCCTGCAAAAGTTCTAATACTTCCGGTCCGAGGCAGTCCGGTCTGGTAGCGATGGATAAGATTTCTACATCCGGCGCATTGATTGCTTCGGTAAAAACCTGGCGCAGTCGTTCGACAGGCGCGTAGGTGTTCGTAAATGCCTGAAAATAAGCAATGTATCCATCTGCGTGGAATTTGTTCCGGATGATCTCTTTACCCTGACTAAGCTGCTCGGTGACAGACAGCGACCGGTCGGCTGCAAAGTCACCGGAACCTTTGGCGCTGCAGAAGATGCAGCCGCGTGTCCCCAGCGTACCGTCTCTGGTAGGACAGGTCATGCCGGCATCCAGTGCGATCTTGTAGAGCTTGTGCCCGTAAGTCTGTTTCAGGTAGTAATCCAGAGAATAAAAGCGTTTTTCGCCCCAGCGGACTGGCTGGGGCGTTCTGTTTTCTTTCTGCATATTATATCAGCTCTTTGACAGCTTTGCTCACGACATCGGCAATGATCGGATCCAGTGCATCCGGTACGATGTGTGTCTCTGTCAGTTCGTCGTCCGGTACCAGACTTGCAATTGCTTCTGCGCAGGCAAGCTTCATTTCTTCTGTGATCTTAGTAGCATGTCCTTCCAGTGCACCACGGAAAATGCCAGGAAATGCCATAACGTTGTTAATCTGGTTCGGGAAATCGCTGCGTCCCGTACCAACAACTTTGGCTCCGGCTTCTTTTGCAAGATCAGGCATGATCTCCGGAACAGGATTCGCCATGGCAAAGAGGATAGCGTCGTGGTTCATAGAAGCTACCATTTTTTTGGTGACAATATTTGGAGCAGATACACCGACAAAAATGTCAGCACCTTTTAATGCATCGGCAAGAGTTCCCTGTCTGCCTTCCAGATTGGTTACTTTCACCATTTCATTCTGCATCCAGTTCAGATTCGGTGAGGATTCATTTAACATACCATTGATGTCACACATGGTGACATGCTTGAAACCATAACGGAGCAGAAGCTTAGTAATGGCAACTCCGGCAGAACCGGCACCATTTACAACGACCTGTGCAGTCTCTTTGTCTTTGCCTGCAACTTTCATAGCGTTAATAATGCCTGCGAGGACGATGATGGCAGTACCGTGCTGATCATCGTGGAATACCGGAATATCCAGGAGTTCCTTCAGTCGTTCCTCAATTTCAAAACAGCGTGGAGCACTGATATCTTCCAGGTTGATGCCACCAAATGCAGGTGCGATATTTACTACAGTACGGATGATTTCTTCTGTATCCTGTGTGTCCAGACAGATTGGTACAGCATTAATACCACCAAGTTCTTTGAAGAGGACAGCCTTACCTTCCATAACAGGCATACCTGCCAGAGCACCGATGTTACCGAGTCCCAGTACGGCACTTCCGTCAGAGACAACGGCAATTGTATTTGCTTTCATTGTATAGGTGTAGGCTGCCGTTGGATCCTTGGCAATAACCTTACAAGGTTCTGCTACACCTGGAGTATATGCGATAGCCAGATCTTCTCTTGTTCTGACGTGAGATTTGGCAGTGGTTTCAATCTTACCATTCCATTTCTTGTGCATCTGTAATGCAAGTTCATTTGCTGTCATATTGATTCACCTTTTCTTTATCTTCGTTAATGTTAGAATACAATGTCTTCGGAGTGTTCCGACGACATTAAATATCATAACATTCTTAACAGTTCAAGTCAAATTGGAAGAGCTATCAGAATGGACAAAAAAGGTTTGCAAAAATATCAGAATCGTGTATAATAAGATACATAAATTCAACAGCCAGTTCGGCTGCATTCCCTATGCTAATGAGTGTGAATTAAAATTGAAGATTAATGAAGATTAATAACGGTGGTTAATAAGTTAATAATCAGAAAAGAACTCAGAAAGGAAACGAAGATTATATGATGAGAGAAAAGTATGAATCGCTTCCTCTGGCTACATTAAAAGAGCTTGCTAAAGCACGTGATATATCCGGTATATCAGGCATGAAGAAGGCACAGCTTATAGAACGTATGCTGGAAGAAGATATTCGCGATAAAGAGCGTTCTGCTAATACCGGAGACCGGGACAAGCAGGAGATTCACGATATAGATAAGTTGGACAGCGGTGAGACGGCCAGCGGTATTCTGGAAGTAATGACGGAAGGCTTTGGATTCATCCGTTGTGAAAATTATCTGCCGGGAGAGAACGATGTATATGTATCGCCTTCACAGATCCGCAGATTTAACCTGAAGACGGGAGATATCCTGGAAGGTAATACGAGAATTAAGACACAGCAGGAGAAATTCAGCGCATTGTTGTATTTATCTAAAGTTAACGGTATTCATCCTGCAATTGCTGCCAAGAGACCAAATTTTGAAGATCTTACACCAATTTTTCCGAATAAGAGATTATCCCTTGAGACGGGAAAGACCAGCACTGCCATGCGTATCATGGATCTTATGTCTCCAATTGGTAAGGGGCAGCGAGGCATGATCGTATCACCACCGAAAGCCGGTAAGACAACGCTTTTAAAACAGGTGGCATTGTCTGTGCGAAAGAATAATCCAGAAGTGCATATGCTGATTCTTCTGATTGATGAACGCCCGGAGGAAGTAACCGATATTAAGGAGGCAATTGAAGGAGCAAATGTGGAAGTAATCTATTCCACATTTGATGAATTGCCGGAGCATCACAAGCGGGTATCCGAGATGGTGATTGAGCGTGCTAAGAGACTGGTAGAGCATGGTAAAGATGTTATGATTCTTCTGGATAGTATCACCAGACTTGCAAGAGCTTATAACCTGACGGTAGCACCGTCTGGAAGAACTCTGTCCGGCGGTCTTGATCCGGCAGCACTTCATATGCCGAAGCGATTCTTCGGCGCAGCAAGAAATATGCGCGAAGGAGGAAGCCTGACCATTCTTGCTACAGCACTGGTAGATACGGGAAGCCGTATGGATGATGTGGTATATGAGGAATTTAAGGGAACAGGTAATATGGAGCTGGTGCTTGACAGAAAGCTTTCTGAGAAGCGTATGTTCCCGGCAATCGATATTCCGAAGTCCGGAACCAGAAGAGAAGATCTGCTGTTGTCTCCGGAAGAACTGGAAGCGGTGGATCATATGCGCAAGGCACTCAATGGAATGCGCTCTGACGAGGCAGTAGAGAATATCTTAAATATGTTCTCGAGAACCAGAAGTAATAAAGAATTAATTCAAATGGTAAAAAAGACAAAATTAATCTAGACAATGTAAAAGTTTTATGATACAATAAACAAGCTGTTTATGAAACGAAATAAAGTGCATTAAGCACGACGATAATAAAGAAGAGGTGAAACGAAATGAAAGAAGGAATACATCCAGCATATCATCAGGCAACTGTAACTTGTAACTGCGGTAACACTTTTGTAACAGGATCTACAAGCGAAGATATCCACGTAGAAATCTGCTCTAAGTGCCACCCATTCTACACAGGACAGCAGAAAGCAACACAGGCTCGTGGTCGTGTAGACAAGTTCAACAAGAAATACGGATTAAAATAATCCAAGAAGGTAACGGGTTGAGATTTTACGGAATCTCAACCTTTTCTATTATCAGGAGGACAATATATGAAATCTTCAGGTATCGGCGGACAGGCTGTGATGGAAGGCATCATGATGAAGAATAAGGATGACTATGCAGTGGCAGTGCGGAAGCCGGATGGAGAGATTGTAGTGGATAAGCAGACATACCGCAGCATTGTTGGAAATCATAAGGCTCTGACCAGAATCCCATTTGTCAGAGGTGTGTTTAATTTTATCGACTCGATGATCATCGGTATGAAGACCTTGATGTTTTCAGCCTCCTTTTTTGAGGATGAGGAAGAAAAGAAGCCGATGACAGAGGCAGAACAGAAAAAGAAAGAAAAACAGGAAAGTGCGTTGATGACCGGGACAGTGATCGTGTCAATTGTATTTGCGGTTGCAATTTTTATGGTGTTACCGTACTTGTTGTCCGGCCTTTTGAAACGATGGATTCCCTCTTATGGAGTTTGTACTGTAATCGAGGGTCTGGTGCGAATCGGCATTTTTATTTTGTATATACTGCTAATTTCCCGCATGGAAGATATTCAGCGTACTTTTATGTACCATGGTGCAGAACACAAGTGTATTAACTGTATTGAACACGGATTGCCATTGACAGTGGAAAATGTCAGAATCAGTTCCAGACAGCATAAGCGCTGTGGAACCAGTTTTCTGTTCTTTGTATTGATTATCAGTATCTGTCTTCTTTGTATTGTGAGGGTAGAAACGGTACTGATGCGTGTGGTGGTTCGTATCGCATTACTTCCGGTTATCGCAGGTATTTCCTATGAGATTCTGCGACTTGCAGGTAACAGTGACAATCCACTGGTCAATCTGCTTAGTAAGCCGGGACTTGCAATCCAGAAGCTTACGACAAAAGAACCGGATGACAGTATGATCGAGGTGGCTATTCAGGCAGTGGAAGCGGTATTTGACTGGAGAACTTATGAAGCAGAAAACTTTAACACTGAAACAATTATATAAGGTAGGAACAGTAAAACTGGCTGAGGAAGGGATTGAAGAATTCTCATTGGATGCATGGTATCTGTTGGAGTATGTCACAGGTGTCAGTAAGGCAATGTATTTTGCAGAGCCAGAGCGTGCTGTGTCTGAAGAAAATGCGGACAGGTATATAGATTGTATCAGACGGCGCGCAGCGCATATTCCATTGCAGCATATTACGGGTGAACAGGAATTCATGGGGTATCCGTTCTGTGTGAATGAACATGTGCTGATTCCGAGACAGGATACGGAGATTCTGGTAGAAGAAGCAATCCAGGTTATGCGTCCGAAGATGAAGGTCCTTGATATGTGTACCGGATCCGGATGTATTGTTCTCAGCATTCTGAAAATGTGCAGAGAGAAATACTATATGACGGATCTTCAGGGGATCGGCGCAGATGTGTCAGAAGAAGCCTTGAAAGTGGCCAGAGAGAACGGCAGGCGGTTGGGAGTCCCGGTGACATGGATACAGAGTGATCTTTTTGCGAAGATACCGGAAGAGGAGAAGTATGACGTGATCGTGTCTAATCCACCGTATATTGAGACAGCTGTGATCGACACACTGCAGGAGGAAGTACGGCTTCATGATCCGTACATTGCACTGGATGGGAAAGAAGACGGTCTGTATTTCTATCGCAGGATCATTTCCGAAGCAGGTAAATATTTAAAAACGCAGGGGAAACTTATGTTTGAGATTGGCTGTGATCAGGCAGAGGCAGTTGAAGAACTTATGAAAAATGCCGGTTATGAACAGATAACCGTAAAAAAAGACCTGGCAGGACTTGACCGGGTAGTGTATGGAACGTTACAATAAAATAATGTCAGGTGAGTAAGATCACCGATCAGGAGGTAAAAAGATGTTTGATAAATTAGAAGATATCGTGCTTCGTCTGGAGGAAGTTTTGAATCAGCTTCAGGAGCCGGATGTAGCGAATGACCAGAACCGTTTCCGCAAGCTTATGAAAGAGCAGGCAGAACTGACTCCGATCGTTGAAGCATATAAGGAATATAAAGCGTGCAAGCAGAATATTGAAGACAGTCTGGAGCTTTTGAATGAAGAGTCCGATGAAGAGATGCGTGAGCTTGCAAAAGAAGAATTAAATGAATCGAAAGCGAGAGTAGAGGAACTTGAGAATGAACTGAAGATTCTGCTTCTTCCTAAGGATCCTAATGATGATAAGAACGTTATCGTGGAGATCCGTGCAGGTGCAGGTGGAGATGAGGCGGCATTGTTTGCGGCAGAGATCTACCGTATGTATGTACACTATGCAGAGAGCCGCAGATGGAAGGTAGAACTGGTTGAGTGCGAAGAGATCGGTATCGGTGGTATGAAGAATGTGACCTTTATGATTGACGGTCAGGGTGCATATTCCGTTATGAAATATGAATCCGGTGTACACCGTGTACAGCGTGTGCCTGAGACAGAGTCCGGCGGACGTATTCATACATCTACAATCACAGTAGCAGTAATGCCTGAGGCAGAGGATGTAGATGTACAGATTGATGAGAAGGATATTCGTATTGATGTCATGCGTGCATCCGGTAATGGTGGACAGTGTGTCAATACCACAGACTCAGCAGTACGACTGACTCATTATCCTACGGGAATTGTAATCTATAGCCAGACAGAGAAGTCACAGCTGCAGAATAAAGAAAAGGCATTTGCATTACTGCGTGCCAAGTTATACGATCTGGAATGTCAGAAGCAGCACGATGCAGAGGCTGAGGCAAGAAAGAGCCAGATCGGTACCGGAGACCGTTCTGAGAAGATTCGTACTTATAACTTCCCGCAGGGAAGAGTGACAGATCATCGTATTGGTCTGACCTTATATAAGCTTGATAAGATCATGAATGGAGATATCCAGGAGATTCTGGACGCATGTATCGCGGCAGATCAGGCAGCTAAGATTGCTTCTATGAATGAAGATTAATAAAAGGAAGAATAAGAAACAGGATGAATCGGAGTTAAACCGTGGTTCATCCTGTTCTTTTTACGTTCGATTTGATTGACAGTGCAGAGAGAGTTCTATATAATTTATAAATGGCATAGTGTCAAAAAAAGAAAAGTTATTAGTTATTATGGAGTGAAAGTTTAAATGGTTTTTTCGAGTCTGTTTTTTGTGTTTTTCTTTTTGACCCTGAATCTGCTGCTATATAATCTGGTAGACGGGATTGAAAAGAAGAACATGGTCATGCTGGTGTTTTCCCTGATTTTTTATTCATGGGCAGGACCGAAATATTTAATCCTTCTTCTGGGAATGGTATTTATATCCTGGTTTACAGCGATTATGATTGAGGAGAGCCGGAAGAAGAGTGTGAAAAAGAAGTATCTGACTCTCGCCTGTGTGCTGTTGATCGGATTTCTTGGCATATTTAAATATCTGAATTTCTTCACCGGAATTACAAGTTCGCTGATCGGACTTCCATCGGAAGCAACAAAGATTGTATTGCCGGTAGGTATTTCTTTCTATACATTCCAGCTTTTATCTTATGTGGTGGATGTATATAGAGGAGAAGTGGCTGCTCAGCGTAAATACTGGCATTTACTGTTATATGCAGCATTGTTCCATCAGTGCATTGCGGGACCGATTGTAAGATATCAGCTGGTGGCAGATGAAATCGATCACCGTAAGGTTCGGGTAGATGAGTTTAGCAAAGGTATCATGCGATTTATGGTCGGACTTGCCAAAAAAGCAATCCTGGCGAATAGTTGTGCATCTGTAGCAGATGCGCTGTTTCCATCAGGACATAAGGCGATTGTTGCCATTCCGGCAGGCGGGCTTTGGATTGGATTGCTGTTCTATATGCTTCAGATTTATCTGGATTTCTCGGCATATTCTGATATGGCGATTGGTATGGGCTGGATGATAGGTTTCCATTATAATGAAAACTTTAATTATCCATATATAGCTACATCAATTAAGGATTTCTGGAATCGCTGGCATATTTCTCTGAGTACATTTTTCAGAGATTATGTGTATATTCCACTGGGAGGTAATCGTAAAGGAGCCAGAAGAAGAACAATCAACTTATTGGTAGTGTGGGCGCTTACCGGATTCTGGCATGGAGCAAGCTGGAATTATATCTTATGGGGATTGTACTTCTTTGTATTTATCTGTATTGAGAATAAAGGATGGCTTGATAAGCTAAAAAAGCTACCGGGTGGAGTAAGACATTTATATGCAATGCTTGTAGTGTACTTTGGATGGGCACTGTTCCGTCAGGAGTCAATTGCTGATCTTGGGACTTCTCTAAAAGGCATGTTTGGACTGAATGGAAATGGCTGGATGGATATGTCGACATCACTCGTGATCAAGAATCATATATTCCTGTTGATTTTTTGTGTGATAGCATCCACACCATTGATTAAATATATTGGAAGATTTTTCAGGGGGCTGGCGAATAAGTTGTGCAGGATTCCGTATCTGGTGTATATATATGATATGCTTGCGCCAATAGGTCTTATGATTTTGTCATTCATGGCATTGATCGGAAATAGTTACAATCCATTCTTATACTTCCAGTTTTAGAGGAGCAGAATAAAGATGAGTGAATCAATATACAAATTGAAAAGAAAGAAGATACGTTACAGGTTTCAAAAGTATACGATACGCGTGTTCTTGATTGCATTAACAGCAGTTGGGATCCTTGGATTGATTTTGCCTCTGCGACCGAAAGAGTCAGATATTGAGAAAAGAACACTTACAGAATTTCCGAAGCCGACGGTGAAGACGGTATTGAATGGTGAATTTACAGATCAGATCAGTACCTGGTATGCAGACAGCTTTCCGTTTCGAGAGAATTTCGTGTCAATGAATTCCCAGTTTCAGCGACTGTATGGATTGAATACAGAAGAAATTCACGGAGGTACGGTTGTGGCTGACGATATTCCGGTAGATGGAGAGATGAAGTCTACGTTGAAGAAGGATAAAAAGAAAGAGTCAGATTCTTCTGATGAAGATGACGGAAGAGATGATAAGGCAGAGATTACTACTCAGCCGGAGCAGGTAGGCACGGTATATATCGCAGAAGACAGGGCATTCGGGTTATATGGATTCGATGCACAGGGAGCGACGAATTACAGTGCAATGGTCAGTGAACTGGCTGATCAGTTGAAAGGGACATCTACGGTGTATGATATCCTAGCACCAACCAGTGTTGCAATTGATCTGGATGAAGAGATGCAGGCCAAGATTGGATCCAGCAGTCAGAAAGATGCGTTTGAATATATTGAGAAGAATCTGGATAAGAATGTAAAGTTTGTTCCAGTGTTGGACGTATTGAAGAAGCATAACAGTGAGTATCTCTATTACAGAACCGATCATCACTGGACTGCAGATGGCGCGTATTATGCATATAAGCAGTTTATGAAGATAAAGGGCGAGAAGGCTTCGCCGTTGAAAGATTATACTAAGAAAGAATTTGACGGATTCTTAGGATCATTTTATTCGTTCAGTAACCAGTCAGAAGTGCTTTATAATAATCAGGATACGGTGAATGCATATATTCCGGAGGTGAATGAACTTACATATATTGACCATAACGGAGTTGAGCAGAAAGGAAAAGTAGTAGAAGATGCGGATTCATATTCCAAGGAGAATAAGTATCTCTGTTTCATAGAAGGTGATGAGCCGTATGAGAAAATCGAGAATCCCAATGTTGACGATGATTCATCCTGCGTGGTGATAAAGGAATCTTACGGTAATGCGTTTGTGCCGTTTCTGGTTAATAATTACCATGATGTATATGTAATTGATTACCGGTATTACAGCGGTGGATTGGTCAATCTGATTAAAGAGAATGATATTAAAGATGTGATCTTTTTGAATACAACGATTGCGATCACAACCAGCAGTGTAAATACGATGTATAGTATATTTTGATAAGAATTAGAGGGAGTATAATATAAAAAGGAGAATAATGATGAGAAGACGAATTAAATCAGCTATGCTGATGATTATAATGGTATGTACTCTGTGTGTGAATTCTGTCGTGGCGGAGGCGGAGTCTGCGACAAATTCAGGCGACAGGGTGACTATATTATTTACACATGATATTCATTCCAGACTGGATGAATATAAGGCAAGCCAGGCAGACGGGGAGACTGAGATGATAGGCGGGCTTGCCAGAATTAAAACAGAGATTGACAGAGTAAAAGAGGAAGATCCGGCAGCATTTGTATTTGATGCCGGAGATTTTTCTATGGGTACGCTCTATCAGACGATATATGAGACAGATGCGGCAGAGCTTACCATGCTTGGCAAGATTGGTGTGGAAGCAACTACTTTTGGCAATCATGAATTTGACTACCGTGCAGTGGGACTTTCCAATATGTTCCACAGTGCGTTACGTAATGCAGAAGAAGATGCCGAGCTTACATTGCCACAGTTCCTGATTGCGAATATCGATTGGAAAAAGAATAAATCCGATGATAATAAACTGATTCAGACAGCACTGGAAGATTATGGTAGTAAAGAATATACGGTGATTGAGCATGATGGTGTGCAGATTGGCGTGTTTGGTGTACTGGGAGAAGATGCAGCAGCCTGTGCGCCAGAGAGCGGTCTGGAATTTGACGATATTGTAGAGACTTCTAAACGTGTAGTAAAAGAACTGCAGAAGAAAGATGTAGATATGATTGTCTGTCTGTCTCACAGTGGAACCAATGAAGATGAAGATAAGTCTGAGGACGAGATTCTTGCGGAGAAAGTACCAGAGATTGATGTGATCATCAGCGGACATACACATACTACATTGGAACAGCCGATCATTCATGGCAATACGGTGATCGCATCAGCAGGATGCTATGGAGCAAATCTTGGTGAGATGAGCCTTGTACCGGATGGTGATGGCAGATGGACATTGGAAGAATATAAGTTAAAAGCAATGGATGGCACGGTAGAGAAGGATGCGGATATTGAAGCAGAACTTGCACAGTACCGCAGTGTGATTGATGAAGAATATCTGTCCAGATTTGGATATACAATGAATCAGGTATTGGCAGAAAATGACGTGGCATTTGATTCAGTAGATGATATGTATGCAGAACACAGAGAGGCGGGACTTGGTAATCTGATATCTGACTCTTATATCTATGCAGTGAAGCAGGCAGAAGGTGAAGATTACGAGCCGGTGGATCTGGCAGTTGTAGCGACAGGTGTAATTCGTGATTCCTTCCCAAAGGGAGAAATTACGGTATCGGACGCATTTAATGTAAGCGCTCTTGGTATCGGAGCAGACCGTATTACAGGATATCCGCTGGTCAGTGTATATTTGACCGGAGCAGAACTTAAGACGGTAGCAGAGGTGGATGCTTCGGTGTCTTCGCTGATGAGTGCCGCACAGCTTTATCCAAGCGGTATGGCGTGGACATTTAACCCGCACCGCATGATTCTGAATAAAGTGACGGATGTGTATATGACGACTGATCAGGTGGGGGAGGAAGAGCCTTTAACACAGGAGAAGCTTGAGAATATTCAGGATGATAAGCTGTACCGTGTGGTATCGGGACTTTATTCTGCGCAGATGCTTGGCGCAGTAGAAGGACAGTCTAAGGGCATCCTTAAGATTACACCGAAGAATGCAGATGGAGAGCCTATTACAGATTTTGAAAAGTATATTATCCACGATCAGAATGGCGCGGAAGTAAAAGAATGGTACGCACTGGCAAGCTATCTTGAATCCTTCTCTGAAAACGCTAAGGGTGTGTCTGTAGTACCTGAACGCTATGAGAAGGCAGAGAACCGCAAGGTTATCAATGACAGCCGGAATCCGATCGAGTTATTGAAACACCCGAATAAGATCGCATTGGTGATCTATGCTGTTATTCTGGTACTGATCCTGTTGATTGTATTGGTTGTTCGGATATGCTATACTAAAATCCGTGCAAGAAAAAATAAGAAAGAGAATAAGTAAGAAAAGTAATATAAGAAGGTAAGTTATGATAGAGATAGGCTTTAAGAAGATAGAACTGGAAGATAAAGATCTCATCACACATTATTTCAAGCATCATACCAGCAGAAGCTGCGAGCGTACATTTGTGAATGTATATTTATGGGCGCGATTTTATCATGTGAAGTTTGCTGAGGTAGAACATACATTGGTATTCCGTACGGAGGATGAGGATGGATTCTCTTTTGCATACCCGGCGGGAGAACCGGAGAATGTTAAGAAAGCGCTGGATGTGCTGATGGTATATAGCAAGGAGCGGGGAGTTCCGTTCCTCATGTATACTGTGACACCGGATAATTTTGAATATCTGGAGAAATGGTATCCGGGAAGGTTTGAGATTGAATATGTGGAAAGTGATGCAGATTATGTATATGAATCTGAGAAACTGGCCACACTTTCCGGCAAGAAGCTTCACAGCAAACGTAACCATATTAATAAGTTTAAAATCGTATATGCAGACCGCTGGTCTTATGAACCGATTAGTGAGGATAATCTGGAAGAATGTGTACAGACAGGTTTGAAATGGCGTAATGAAAATGGCTGTGAAGAGGATGAAGAGAAGAATGCAGAACTTTGTGTGACGCTGAATTCCCTGCGACTCTTTAAAGAATTAGATCTGGTAGGCGGCGCATTAAGAGTGGATGGCAAGATCATAGCATTTACCATCGGAGAGCCGCTTTCTGAAGATACATTTGTTGTGCACATTGAGAAGGCGCTGGGAGAGATCGAAGGCGCTTACACGATGATCAATCAGCAGTTTGTACAGCATGCCTGTATGGATTATAAATACGTGAACCGCGAAGAAGATACAGGTTCCGAAGGACTCAGAAAAGCGAAACGATCTTACCGTCCGGTATTCATGGTAGAAAAGGGATGGGTAAGAGAAAAGACACAAGATGATCAGACACGGGAGGTAGAAGAATGATAGCAGAGAAAATGAAAGGCCTGGTAGCGAACAGTTCCGCTATTCGTGCCATGTTTGAAGAAGGTAACCGTCTGGCAGGTATTTACGGTGCTGAGAATGTATTTGATTTCAGCCTGGGTAATCCAAATGTACCGGCTCCGGAGGCTGTAAAGAAGGCAATCGAAGATCTGGTTGAGAATGAGGATCCGCTGGTACTTCATGGATACACCAACAGCAACAGTGGTTACGCAGATGTCCGCGAAGCGGTAGCAAAGTCTCTGAATGAACGTTTTGGTACAGCATTTGAGGGCAAGAATATTATCATGACCGTAGGTGCAGCAGGAGGCCTGAATGTTATCCTGAAGACGATCATCAATGCAGGAGATGAGGTGTTGACATTTGCCCCATATTTCGGTGAATACAGAGCCTATGTCAATAACTTTGACGGTGTACTGGTAGAGGTATCTCCGAATACCGTAGATTTTCAGCCGAAGTTGGATGAATTCGAGAAGAAGATCACACCAAAGACCAAGGCAGTTATCGTGAATACACCGAACAATCCGACCGGTGTGGTATATTCCGAAGAGACCATTAAAAAGATGGCAGCTATTATGGAAGCAAAGCAGAAAGAGTATGGAACAGAGATTTTCCTTATTTCTGATGAGCCTTACCGTGAACTGGTATACGATGGAGCAGAGGTACCATATCTGACCAAGTATTATGATAATACGATCGTAGGGTATTCTTACAGCAAATCCCTGTCATTGCCGGGTGAACGTATCGGATATCTGGTAATTCCGGATGAAGTGGCAGACAGCGAAGATATGCTTTCAGCAGCGAACGTAGCAAACCGGATCCTTGGATTCGTAAATGCACCGACCTTACAGCAGAAGATCGTAAAGGCGTGCCTGAATGAAAAGACGGATATTTCCTACTATGACAGAAACAGAGAAGCACTGTACAATGGCTTGAAAGAGTGTGGATTCGACTGCATTAAGCCAGAGGGAGCATTCTATCTATTTGTGAAGTCGCCGGTTGAAAATGAAAAGGAATTCTGCGAAGCAGGTAAGAAATACAACATTCTGATGGTTCCGGGAAGTTCTTTTGCATGCCCAGGTTATGTGAGACTGGCATATTGTGTATCTTATGAGACGATTGTAAATTCACTTCCGAAATTTGCTGAACTTGCGAAGGAGTACTTTTAGAATTATGAAAGCATTTGAGAAGAATATACGAAAGGTAGAGCCGTACGTGCCGGGCGAGCAGCCTGGCCGTAGGGTGATCAAATTGAATACCAATGAGAATCCGTATCCGCCGGCACCGGGCGTGCAGAAGGCAATGGAACAGATCAGTCCGGATAAGCTCCGGATGTATCCGGATCCGACAGCCAGTGTGCTGGTAGACAGCCTGGCAGAGTATTATGGCGTGAATAAAGATCAGGTATTTGTTGGCGTGGGATCAGATGATGTACTGTCGATGTGTTTCCTGACGTTTTTTAATTCCGAGAAACCAATCCTGTTCCCGGACATTACCTATTCTTTCTACAAGGTGTGGGCAGATCTCTACCGGATTCCGTATATCTGTCCGAAGCTTATGGATGATTTCCGCATTCGCAAGGAAGACTATTATCAGGAGAATGGCGGCGTCATATTTCCGAATCCGAATGCACCGACCGGAATCTATGAGGGTCTTGAGTTTGTAGAAGATATCATTGCGCACAATCAGGATGTGATCGTGATTGTAGATGAGGCATATATTGACTTTGCAGGAAAGTCTGCACTGGAACTGATCGATAAGTACGAGAATCTGATCGTGGTACAGACCTTTTCCAAATCCCGCTCTATGGCAGGAATGCGTATTGGATATGCCATCAGTAATCCGACGCTGATCAAATATCTGAATGATGCCAAATATTCATTTAATTCCTATACTATGAATCAGGCGGCGCTGGTATGTGGCGCGGAAGCTGTGAAGGATAAGGTATATTTTGAGGAGACCGTTCAGAAGATCGTAGAGACGAGAGCATGGTCTGTGGAACAATTCAAAGAACTGGGATTTAAATGCTTGGATTCGCAGGCAAACTTCATATTTGTGATGCATCCGGAATATGATGCGAAAGAGATGTTTGAGGCATTGAAGAAAGAAGACATCTATGTAAGATTCTGGGGCAGTGAGCGCATTGAACAGTATATGCGTGTGACTGTGGGCACCAGAGAAGAGATGGAGGCTTTATTCGCTTTCCTGAGAAGATATATTAAAGGAGAATAATTATGACAGAGACACTTGTGCAGGGGATTATCCATGCATTGAGCGGCACATTGAGCAAAGAGGCAATTGTATTTGTGATCTCAATGATCCCGATTCTGGAGCTCCGAGGAGCGCTTCTGGTGGCAGGACCTGTGCTTGGTGTACCGGTAGCAAAGGCAATTCCGCTTTGTGTGCTTGGCAATATCATACCGGTGCCATTCATTCTGCTTCTGATCACACCAATCTTTACCTGGCTCAAAGGCACGAAGACTTTCAAACCGATGGTACACAGACTGGAAGCACGTGCCATGAGTAAGAGTGACCAGATTGAGAAATACGAATTCTGGGGACTGGTACTCTTTGTAGGAATTCCGCTTCCGGGTACAGGGGCATGGACAGGATCACTGATCGCAGCACTTCTGGGTGTGAAGTTCCGCAAAGCATTTCCGGCAGTTGTGCTTGGAATCTGTATGGCGACAGTGATTATGTGGTTTATTTCATATGTACTTTTAGGCGGTGTACATTTACTGGGGTAATCAAATGAAAAAGAAGAAAGAGACGATTGATCTGACCAAGGGATCAGTTGCGAAGGGGATCGTTGCATTTACGATTCCTTTAATTTTCGGACAACTATTACAACAATTATATAATATGGCAGATGCCTGGGTAGTCGGTAACTTTGCGGACAATACGGCATTTGCAGCGGTAAGCACATCGGGAAGCCTCGTCTTTCTGGTGGTAGGAATGTTTAATGGTATTGCTATCGGAGGAGGAGTGGTAATATCCCGCTATGTGGGAGCTGAGGATGAGAAAAATATCGAGAGATCGATCCATACCAATATCCTGTTCGGTATCATTGCATCGGTGTTGATGACGGCGATTGGGTTGATCTTTGCTCCACAGATTCTGAATATGATGGATGTGCCGGAGAATGTGCTGCCACAGTCGCTGACCTATTTTAAGATTTATTTCGCAGGCAGTACGACGATCATCATGTATAACATTTTCATGTCCATTATGCGGGCACTTGGAGACAGTGTGCGGCCGATGTATTATCTGGCGATCTGTTCTGCTGTGAATGTGGTGTTGGATCTGATCTTTGTGGCAGTCTTTCACTGGGGCGTGGCAGGAGCGGCTATCGCAACGGTGATCGCACAGGGCTTAAGTGCTGTACTCTGTATATTAAGGATGAGGAAGAATCAGGGATGCACAAGGGTCAGCATTAAGAAGCTGAAATATCATGCGAATATCATGGGAGATGTGATTCGTCAGGGACTTCCGGCTGGTATCCAGAATTCAGTTATCAGCATTGGTAATCTGGTAGTACAGACCAATATCAATTCCTTTGGAGAATATGCCATGTCGGGCGCAGGATCGCATTCAAAAGTGGAAGGCTTTGTATTTATCCCGATCATGGCGATGTCTTTAACGATGTCTACGTTCATCAGCCAGAATCTGGGTGCAAAGGAGTACGAACGCGCGAAGAAGGGAGCAGTCTTTGGTATCGTAAGCTGTGCCGTGATCGCTGCGGTGATCGGTATCGTAGAATACATCTATGCACCATGGCTGGTAGGGATATTTGCCAAGGCACCGAAAGCGGCTGAATTTGGCGTGATACAGGAGCGGACAGTGTGTCTGTTCTATTTTCTGCTTGCGTTCTCACACAGCGCAACAGGTGTGCTGAGAGGCTGCGGCAAGTCTGTGATACCTATGGCAACGATGCTTGGCTTCTGGTGCGGGTTCCGTATTGTGTATGTGACGATCGCAATCCGTATTGTTCCGGTATTTAAGACTATTTGTTGGGCATATCCGATCACATGGTCACTGAGCAGTCTGGTATTTCTGCTGTTCTTGTTAAAGACAGACTGGACGCACAGTTATGAGAAGATTACAGTGTGATAGAAGGATTAACATTTGCATGCCTAATTTAACTTAAACTTAACAGAGTGATACATGGAGATTTAACCATGGATTGTTATACTACCCTCAGAAAGCGAAAAGAGATAACTCGCAGAAAGAGGGTAGTTTTATTATGAAAAAACTATGGAAATTACTGGCAGCAAATTGTGGGAAAAAATATACAGCAGCATTGTTCCGCGGAGTGTTTACATTTATCTGTGTGGCAGTTGTGGCACTGCCTGTGATGATGTTTGGACTCAGTGTTTCCTGGGATTTATCAGAATGTCTGTGGTCAGCATTTCTGACAGGAGGTTATGCGGGCGTAGCCGGATACCTGATTTCAATTTTTTATGAATTGAATCATGTGAAGCGAGAAGCAGAGTAAGAAGAGAATATGGGATAAAGAAAGATCACACAATGAGGGTGCATTGTGTGATCTTATATGTCTTTAAGAATATTATTCTGCCTGATCTAATGTCTTAAGGCATTCTATAAGGGCTTCAACCGCTTCTTTCTCGTCCGGTCCGTCAGCAGAAAGGATGATCTCGTCATTCTGCGCAAGACACAGTGCAAGGACGAATACGACGGATTTAGCATTTGCCTTTTTCATGGAATCATCCGCGCGCTCTACGAATACATGAGAAGAAAACTGACTGGCTGTGTGGGTAAATACACTGGCTGCACGGCCATGAATTCCTAATGGGTTAACGACTTTCGCTTTCTTTGTATACATATCATTGCCCTCCAATATTCAATTAATCATTTAATCTGGTCAGTGCCTCTCCGCACTGAGCATCCGTAACTAATACGTTAATATAGCCTCCCTTTATGGCACCCCGTATGGCTTCTGCCTTCCGTACACCGTTAGCAATACCGATGACATAAGGGACTTTTTTTAATTTGTTCAGATTCACACCGACGATCTGTTTATTATACGGGAAGCGATCAGTTTGCCCTTCCTTATCGAAGAGATGCATACAGATATCTCCGCATACCTGGTCTTTGACTGCCTGCTGTTTCATTTCGTCCGAATAGTATCCGCTTCGGAAAGCGGAAGAGGTGTTGTCTGCTGTACCAATACCGACTAGAGCTACATTCAGATGATCATAAGCGTTCATGATCTGTCTGATGCTGTCTTCTTTCATAAGAGTACGTTTGGTCTGTACATGAGAGACAACCGCAGGGACATACAGATGTTGCCCTTCCCCACAGAAGGCTTTTGACAGGTGGTCTACGACGTGATTCGCATCCAGTGTGTAATCTACATTACCGGTTCCGCCTAGAAGCGGGATAAATGTGAGATTCTGAAACTGTCTGGGAGCATATGGTGCAATGTAACGGATTGTTGTACCCATGCCTACGCCGATGATATCATTGTCCTTCAATATGGACTTCAGATAACCTGCTGCGGCTTTTCCCAGAACATCTTTTTGCTGATTGGTGGTGCTTACAGTGTCTGCAATAATGACTTCCTGCAGATGGTACGTCTTTTCCAGTTTCTGCTCCAGTTCAGAATAACGCCGTTCCTGCGGATCGGAGATCGTGATCTCTACGATTCGCTTTAGTTTGGCGCTTTTTAGAAGTCTGGCAACGGTAGGTCTGGAGATGTCCATAATCTTAGCAATGTCACTCTGACTCATATCACGATTGTAATAGAGATCGCATACACGCAGCATCATACGCTCGTTATCAACAATTTTTCTCATAAATATATTTCGCTAGATCCTTTCTTCCTCCCAGTGGTCCAGCTCATCTTTGAGGGCAGCTAACAGCTGATCTTCCGGCATCTTTCGGAGTATCTTGCCTTTTTTAAACAGAAGTCCTTCACCGCATCCGCCGGCTACGCCGAGATCTGCTTCTCTGGCTTCTCCGGGACCGTTGACTACACAACCCATAACGGCAACTCTGAGATCCAGATCATACTGAGCTACCAGCTTTTCTACCTGGTTGGCAAGTGTGATCAGATCGATCTGTGTACGTCCGCAGGTCGGGCAGGAGATGACCTCAATACCGGCCTTTCTGAGTCCTAAGGCAGCCAGGATCTTCTTGGCTGTATTGATCTCTTCGACACGTTCTCCGGTCAGGGATACACGAACCGTATTACCGATGCCCTGATACAGGATAGCACCCAGTCCGACGCTGGACTTAATAATGCCTCCACCCAGAGGACCTGATTCAGTGATTCCTACATGGAGAGGATAATCTGTTTTCTGTACCATCAGCTCGTAAGCTCTGATGCACATCATGACATCCGATGACTTGATGCTGACGATGATATCTTTTAATCCGTATTGTTCTACAATGTGGATCTTGTCGAGGGCACTTTCTACCAGTCCCTCAGCAGTTACGCCGCCGTATTTTTGAACCAGGTGCTTTTCCAGAGAACCGCTGTTGACACCGATACGGATCGGTACATGATATTCAATCGCTTTCTCTACGACTGCCTGGATACGTTCCGGTGCTCCGATATTGCCGGGATTGATTCGGATCTTATCTGCTCCATTCTCGATTGCTGCGATAGCAAGTCGATAATCAAAGTGGATATCTGCCACAAGAGGAATATTAATTTGTTTCTTGATTTCCGAAATAGCTCTGGCTGCTTCCATATCCGGTACAGCACAGCGGATGATCTCGCATCCGGCAGCAGCAAGTTCATTGATCTGCTTTACCGTTGCGGCTACATCCTGCGTTCTGGTATTTGTCATAGACTGAATGGAAATAGGAGCGTCACCACCGACTGGGACATTGCCCACCATTACCTGTCTTGTTTTGTTTCTATACATAGCTTTTTCCTCCAATAACAGCCTGTAAATCCTTGTGTTTCTTCTATAATATATCTGTCATTTGTTATCTGTGCTTTTTAAATATGCGCAAAAACATACAGTTTCTATTATAGTACAACATAGGATGCTTGTAAATGGAAAACCTTGTTACTTTTTCGGGTGATTCCAACGGAAAAGCTGTGAAAACTGACAAACACAGGACATTTCATTTGCGGAAATAAAGTAGTATCCTATTTATAAAGTTCAGGTTGCGGTATGATCAGAGTTCTTCGAATTTAACCACTGGTATATGGAATGCTAACTCGTCTAACAGGTGGGAAGCGTCAAAATTACGCCCGACCAGAAGAGAGAGGCGAACCTCCAGATGCCCTTTGGAAGCACCCTGTGGTGCGTCGTTGATGGTAATATTTGCGACTTTGATACCGCATAGCTTTATGGTTTTGAGAAGGTACGGGATATCATCGGACTTCTCAATTTCAATCAGGAGTTCCATTCCTACCAGAGTAGAAGTGCGGCCTTCTACTTTGTGTAGCACGATCAATACGATCAGCATGGTTACAGTGGCGAGAAATCCGCCTTCGAAGTATCCGCAGCCAAATGCAAGACCGACACATGCCATGGTCCATAGTCCGGCGGCTGTAGTAAGACCGGTTACACGTTTGCCGTTGGCAAGGATCGTGCCGGCACCGAGAAAACCAATGCCGTTGATAACCTGTGCGCCAAGTCTTGCAGGATCAGCATTGGGATTGATCATAGTAACCAGGTACTGATCGACACACATGACAATACATGCGCCGAGTGCTACCAGAATATGCGTACGAAATCCGGCGGCTCTTCCTTCCAGACCACGTTCATAACCGATCAGTCCTGCGGAAATACAGGTGAACAGGACGCGCAGTGCAATGGACAGGAATGAAAAGTCCCGGATAGGGTCAAATAGTTTCAGCATCAGCTTGCCTCCTGTCAGATGATAAATTCTGAACGGATATCCGGAGTGTAGATCTCGCCGTTGTATGCGGAACCTGCGCGGATCCGCATGAATGGGATATCGCCGTCACTTGGCAGATGGTAGAGACACAGCTCTTTGACATTGCCGTTGGCAGCGGTCTGACCTGCTTCGATATCGGTCATGTGACCGGCACCGATGGTGTGTCTGGTTCCCATGGAAATGGTTGCTTCACAGATCAAAAGGTCAGCACCTTTGATGAAATCTGTGTGTGACGGATCATATGTGGTATCCGTATAATATACGATCGTTTTACCATTTTTCTCAATGCGAAATGCATAGCATTCGATCGTATGATTGACCTTCTTGACGGTAATGTCTGCGCCTGCCATATGTATCTTCATGCCGTCTTCCAGTATGTGGGTATCGCAGAATGGATATTGTACTGCATCCCACATAGTTTCCGGAGTCTTTGGCGCATAGACCTGTGGCTTGTTGGAACGAAGACCTACACGCAGCGCATAGTTGATAGCGTAATACAGGCATCCGACATCTCCCATGTGGTCATAATGAAGATGGGAGAGAAGTACCCCCTGGAACTGATCGGTCAGATTGGCGTGCTCAAAATATTTGGATAACACACCGCCGCCACAGTCTAACAGGAACTTACCTTCGCTCGTAGTGACAAGCACGCCGCAGGTGGCACCGCCCGGTTGTGGAAATGCGCCCCACCAGCCTAAGATATTGATCTTAAATGTAAAATTATTAAAATTACTCATCTAACCACACCGCCTTTGTAATATCTACTGCGATGTCTGCTCCTTCTGGCTGGATAAAGCTTACATCGGTCAGGAGACGGAACATCTCACATCCTGGAGCTTCCAGATAGTATTCGATCTGACTGCCCTGATACAGAGCGCGTCGGATATGCGCTTTTAATGGAGAGGCTTCGTTTGGAGCCATGTGATGAGTTCGCACAGCTACAAATCCCTGCTCATTTTTAGAATCTACATATGGTACTTTCAACGGATAACATCCGGCTACCATGACGTCCATCATGCCATCGCTGTCACGGACAGCATCCGCCTTTTTCGTGGCTGGCAGAATGTTGGCAGATCCGATGAAACGTGCCACAAATGTATTGACCGGTTCTTCATAGAGTTCATAAGGAGAAGCAAATTGTTCCAGAACTCCCTTTCTCACGACTGCTACACGGTCTGACATGGTCATGGCCTCAATCTGATCATGTGTTACGTTGATAATGGTAATGTGCTGGGTGCGCTGGATCTCTTTGATCTCACCGCGCATTTCTTCACGGAGTGCTGCATCCAGATTGGAGAGTGGTTCATCCAGAAGAAGAAGCTTTGGCTTCATGACCAGTGCACGGGCAAGGGCAACACGCTGCTGCTGTCCGCCGGACAGCTCGTGAGCCATGCGGTTCTCCAGTCCTTCCAAGTGTACAACCTTCAATACACGCATGACCTCACTTTTAATCTCGTCTTTGCTGACCTTGCGAAGTTTTAGCGGATATGCTACATTATCAAATACTTTCATATGTGGCCATACGGCATATGACTGGAATACCATGCCGATATTACGCTTCTCAGGAGCAATCGGAGCTATGCGGTTCTCAACATCAACCAACAGTTTATCGTCCAGATAGATCTGTCCACCGGTAGGCTCGATGAATCCTGCAATCATGCGGAGGATTGTCGTTTTACCACAACCGGATGGGCCGACGATGGTCAGAAGCTGACTGTCATCCACTTCGATATTTACTTTATTAACAACAGTATGGTCCCCATAGGACTTTGTAAGATTGCGAATAGATAATTTTCCCATTATTCAGTACCTCCTTTTTGTATCAGTCTTTATCAGTCTGGCTGTTAACCAGAAGATTGATAAAGACAACCAGAATAATCAGTATAATAGCAATTGCTGCAGTTAAAAGAATACGTCCTTCTTCTTTGGCGGAGAATACAATAGTTCCGATGGTCTCATTACCTACTGACCACAGCAGGCTTGAAAGTGACAGCTCGGAGATGGTAGGTGCTACTACCAGGAAGAAGGAACTGATCAAACTGCTCTTTAATAAAGGAAGCATGACATCCTTAAATGCCCGGAGCTGTGATGCTCCGGAGATCCGGGCAGCTTCTTCCAGAGAGGTGTCTACCTGACTGATGGCACCGGATATATTGTTGTAGCCCAGATTCATAAACCTGGCAATATAAGCAATCAATAAGATCCAGATTGTGTTATAAAGTCTCACGCCTGCAATAGGCTGTGAAAATGCAAGGATCATGGACAGTGCAATGATGACACCAGGTACTGCATAAGGAAGTACAACGGTCATCTGCATGAATTTCACGCCCTTTACACCACGGATACCGCCGCGAATGCTGATATAAGCAATGATCATAGTAACGATCGTAATCACAAGACTGGAGGTAACAGACAGGAACAGACTGTTCTTAAATGCCCTTGCTACATTCTGAATCTGTAGCATTTGTGCAAAGTTCTGGAATGTCATATTTTCCGGACCAAAAGGAAGACCGTAGGTCTTGGTCAGAGATGTGATCAGCGTTGCAAGGATTGGTGCACAGGTTGTGAACAGGAAGAAGATTACCAGGATTGCAAAGAGGATCCAACGAGGTCCCTTGTTCAACTTGGTAGGTTCTACCGCTGCACTTTTACCGCTTACAACAACGAACTTATTAGTTGCAAGGACTCTGTTGTATACCCACAGACCGACCAGTCCAAAGAGGGATAAGAACAGAGAATATGCGGATGCAACCTGAAGGTTGTTTGCAATCGTTGAGTTGTTGATCATGTAATATATCTGAGTGGTCATCAGGTGGATCTGATTCGGGGCACCTAATACAGAGGATACACCGAAGTCCGCCAGAATGAACATAAATGTCAATAACATGGCACCCATAATAGAAGGGGTGATCAGTGGGAGCGTAATGTCACGCAGGGTGCGCCATGGAGAGGCACCGGAGATACGTGCTGCTTCCTCAACAGAAGCGGAGATACGCTTCATGGTAGGTAATACTACGATAAAAGATACCGCATAACGGTACATGGACATGATAAAGATCATGCCGCCCAGACTGTAGATATTCATTGGAGCCTGCTCAAATCCGAAAGTGTTCATTAAAAATTTGTTGAAATATCCTACCGGTCCCAAAAGAAATGTCCATGCAATCGCCCCGATAAAAGGAGGGATAAAGTAAGGAATCGACAGGAGTCTTTTCCAGTATTTCACGCCGGGAACATTGGTGCGGACAACTACCCATGATAAAAATACACCGATGATGGTGGAAAATATGGTAGCAGGAATTACTACGATAAACGAGTTTTTCATACTCCGCAGAATACCTGGATCTGAGAATACGGTAACATAGTTATCAAGGCCATATCCGTCACCTACCTTCAAACTGTTCAGTATCAGACGGATAGAAGGATAGATAACAGACAGTGCAAGAAAAGCTACGACTACCCACCAGATGATCGTAGGCGCGAGAGAACCGCGCGAAGAATTGGAGCCGTTTTTCTTAAACATGGTATCACGTCCTTTCTTAAAAATATTGGTTAAATAATGCTTTTGTCCATTTATGAGCAAGCTCATGTGGATGAAAGATCTTAGACCCTGGCATTATATAAAAACAGCAGGAACCGGCAAAAGCGCGGCTCCTGCTGTCGAAGTTACTTCTATAGCGGTGTGCTATTGTGCTCCGAAAATGCTTGTGAACTTTTCAAGCATAGAGCCTGAGTTCTCTCTCATGTAGTTAACGTCCATCGGTAATACTTTGATATCATCGATAGTCGGTACTTCTGTTCCTTCAGCAGCTTCGCTGATCATTGGAACATAGCCCTGCTGTACAAACAGCTTCTGCGTCTCGATGTCGAACATATAGTCAACAAATGCTTCAGCAGCAGCTTTGTCTTCATCAGACATATTGTCCATCAGACAGAGTGGTGTAGGAATCAGTACAGATCCGGATTCCGGATATACGTAATCGATCGGAGAACCTTCGTTCTTGGAATTACGTGGCAGGTAGTCAACGATAACAGCACCTTTGTACTCGCCGGATGCTACCTTAGTGAGGAGGGTACCATTAGACTGCTCCATCTTGACATCGTTGTCAGCAAGCTTCTGATACCAGTCCCATCCAACTGTGGATTCGTTGTCCGGTTCTACATGAACAGAAAGTGTTGTCATAGCTCCACCGGAGTATGCAGGATTTGCAATTGCAAGAGATCCTTTGTAGTCATCAGATGTAACATCGTCCCAATCCTTAGGAGCTTTGTCAATCTGTGTGGTGTTGTAAGCCAGTACAGAGTAGATCGCGCGTACTTCATGACCCATACCGTCATTGTACTTATAAGTATCCGGAAGATCCTTCGCACTCTCAGGAGAGTAGTGGTAGATCAGACCCTGATCGTCCAGGTCATACATATAACCCAGGTCTGCAAACCACAGAACGTTAGCATCTGTACTGCCAGCATCCAGCTCGGTAGATAGCTTGGTCTTTACATCACCGGTACCAGAACGGAACAGTTCGTATGTAACGCCAGGATTCTTAGATACGAAATCATCTAACATCTCAGTAACCAGATCCTGAGGCTCTGATGTGTAAATAACCAGGTGTCCTTTCAATTCGTCATTTGTCGCTTCGTCGCTGCTTTCTTTTTTGTCGGTGTCAGCAGATTTGTCATCACTGCCGGATGCACAGCCGATCAGTCCGAGTGTCAGCATCAAACATACTAAAAGTGACAGAAATTTTTTCATAGTGAACCTCCTCTCAGTTCGCTCTTAAAAAAAGAGTTGATGTTTGCAAATGTAAAAAACCCGTTGCAAATTTATTGATTACATTTTTACAATAACATGAAATGCATGCTATGTAAAGGGTAAAACGTGTAAAAATGAGTTAAAAATAAGTAAAATGAGAAATACTTGCAAAACACTGAGAAACAGGGTAGACTAGGAGATGAAAGGGGTGATGGAACACTATGAAGATAGTAGATCTGCATACTCACACAACCGCGTCGGATGGCTCATATACGCCGACAGAGCTTGTTAAATACGCAAAGCAAAAGGGACTTAGCGCGATTGCGATTACAGACCATGACACCGTAGCAGGAGTGGAAGAAGCTTCTATGGAAGGTGAGGAACTGGGGATTCGGGTGATCCCTGGAGCGGAGCTCAGCACCCGCGTAGATGACTGCGATGTACACATGACTTCGCTTTTTATCAATTGTAAAAATAAACGACTAATTAAGCGACTGGATGATATGGCTGCAAGCCGTCAGGAACGTAATTATAAGATGGTAGATAAGCTTCATGAAGCGGGCTTTCAGATAGACAGAAGAGATCTGGATGCACTTGGAGAGGGGAAAATCTTGGCGAGAGGGCATATTGCCCAGATTCTGATTGCAAGAGGATATGCCACAGAACTCAAAGAAGCACTGCGCAAGTATCTGTCCAAGGGCACACCGGGATATGTACAAAAGGAAGTCCTGTCACCGGAAGAGTGTATTCAATTAGTTCATGATGCGGGAGGACTGATCTTTGTAGCACATCTGCATCAGATCGATCCGCAGGATCCGGAACACTGTAAGGATGTGGCGAGACGTCTGATACGCATGGGAGCGGACGGACTGGAGACCCAGTACTGTGAGTTTGATGATGAATGGCGTCAGGCAACAGAGCAGATTGCGCAGGAATGCGGATGCCTGAGGTCTGGTGGAAGTGATTTCCATGGAGCTATGAAGAAGGGTCTGGATCTCGCCTGTGGATATGGTGATCTGCAAGTTCCATATACATTTCTGGAGGCCATGGATGCGGAATTAGCACGAAGAAAAAATGAAAGACATGTAATTAAAACTTGCAAAAATTAAACAAAATGTTAAAAACAATCAAGAAAAATGAATTGATACTTTTTAACTAATTCATTTCATAAAACTAAAAATGGCGAAACAGGATTGACCTGAGCAGATGTTTCCTATATAATGAATCCCAATCGAACATGTGCATCACAAAGGCGTGCTGTAGATACTGCAAAGAGCAGTGTCTCAGTGCGCCTTTTTGTATCTGGATAAATCAGAAAGGGGAATGCTTATATGAGTGGATTTGCAAGTAAAGGTCTGTACAGACCGCAATTTGAACATGATAACTGCGGAATCGGCGCGATCGTTAATATCAAAGGAGAAAAATCTCACAAAACCGTTGAGAATGCGCTGGAGATCGTTGAGAATTTGGAGCACAGAGCCGGTAAGGATGCAGAAGGCAAGACCGGAGATGGTGTTGGTATTCTGTCACAGGTTTCACACCGTTTCTTCTCAAAGGTCTGTAAACCGTTAGGAATCCGTCTGGACGGAGAACGGGATTACGGTGTAGGTATGTTTTTCTTCCCACAGGATGAGTTGAAGCGAAATCAGGCAAAGAAGATTTTTGAAGTCATTACCGAAAAAGAAGGTCTGGAATTTCTGGGATGGAGAAAAGTGCCGATCCGTTCCGAAGTGCTTGGCAAGAAAGCACTGGAATGTATGCCGTGCATTGAACAGGCATTTATCCGCCGTCCATCTCAGATTGCCAGGGGTCTGGATTTTGACCGTCGTCTGTATGTGGTAAGAAAGGTATTTGAGCAGAGTAATGATACCTATGTATGCTCTCTGTCCAGCCGTACTATCGTATACAAAGGTATGTTCTTAGTCGGACAGCTTCGTCTGTTCTTTGAAGATCTGCAGGATCCGGATTTTGAATCCGCGATTGCAATTGTGCATTCCCGTTTCAGTACGAATACCAATCCTAGCTGGGAGCGTGCACATCCGAACCGCTTTATTGTACATAATGGTGAGATCAATACGATCCGGGGCAATGTGGATAAGATGCGTGCAAGGGAAGAGACGATGGAATCACCATATCTGAAAGGTGAGATGCTGAAGGTACTTCCGGCTATCGATAATACAGGTTCAGATTCTGCAATGCTGGATAATACATTGGAATTCATGGTAATGAATGGTATGGAACTGCCGCTTGCAGTCATGATCTCTATTCCGGAACCATGGGCGAATAACCGCAGCATGCCACAGAATCAAAAAGACTTTTATCAGTATTATGCGACAATGATGGAGCCATGGGATGGTCCGGCATCCATCCTGTTTTCAGATGGAGACTGTATGGGAGCAGTGCTTGACCGTAATGGTCTGCGCCCATCACGTTACTATATTATGGATGATGACACATTGATTCTGTCATCAGAAGTAGGCGTACTTCCATTAGATCCGGCACGTATTGTGGTAAAAGAACGTCTGCATCCTGGTAAAATGCTGTTAGTGGATACGGTAAAAGGCCGCGTGATCGACGATCAGGAACTGAAGAATATGTATGCCGACAGAGAACCATATGGTGAATGGCTGGATGGAGCACTGATCGAATTAAAGGATTTGAAGATTCCGAATGAATCAGTCCAGACCTATACCAAAGAAGAGTGCAAGCGTCTGCAGAAAGCATTTGGTTACACCTATGAAGATGTACGGACAACAATCCTGCCTATGGCAGTAAAAGGTGGAGAAGGCATTTCTTCCATGGGTATTGATGTGCCGCTGGCGGTATTGTCTGATAAGAGACAGCCGTTATTTGGTTATTTTAAGCAGTTATTCGCACAGGTAACCAATCCGCCAATCGATGCGATACGTGAGAAAGTGGTAACTTCTACTACCGTATATCTTGGAAAAGATGGTAATCTGCTGGAAGAAAAAGCAGAGAACTGCAGGATGCTTAAGGTGAATAATCCAATTCTTACAGATACGGATCTCCTGAAGATTAAGACAATGAAGCAGGATGGCTATCAGGTAGCTGTGATTCCGACTACTTATTATAAAAACTCAAATCTGGAAACCATGATGGACTATCTGTTTGTACAGGTAGATAAGGCAATTAATGAAGGAGCGAACATTTTAATCCTGTCTGACAGAGGAGTGGATGAATTTCATGTGGCAATTCCGTCACTGCTTGCAGTATCCGGGGTACAGCAGCATCTGGTAAGAACCAAGAAACGTACTGCGGTAGGAATCATTATTGAAACCGGTGAACCGAAGGCTGTACATGAATTCGCGACCCTTCTCGGTTACGGAGCCTGTGCGGTGAACCCATATCTGGCATACGCGAGCATCCATCAGCTGATTGAGGATGATATGCTTCAGAAGGATTACTATGCGGCAGTAGAAGCATACAGTAACGGTATACTGGCGGGGATTGTTAAGATTGCATCTAAGATGGGTATTTCTACCATTCAGTCTTATCAGGGTGCCAAGATATTTGAAGCATTGGGTTTGAAACAGTCCTTTATTGATAAATATTTTACCGATACAGTTAGCCGTGTTGGCGGTATTGGTATCGAGGAGATTGCAGAAGATTATGCAAAAATGCATGCGGAAGCCTTTGATCTGTTGGGCTATGATTCTGATATGACGCTGGACAGCATAGGTCAGCACAAGAGTAAAAGCCAGGGTGAGCAGCATCTGTATAATCCTAAGACAATCCATCTGCTGCAGCAGTCTACACAGACAGGCAATTATGAACTGTTCCGGGAATATACGGAACTGGTCAATGAAGAGGGTGCCGGAATTAATCTGCGAGGACAGTTTGAATTTAACTTCCCGGAGAAAGGCGTGCCAATCGAAGAAGTAGAATCTGTAGACGAGATCGTGACAAGATTTAAGACAGGAGCCATGTCCTATGGATCTATCTCAAAGGAAGCTCATGAGACGATGGCACTTGCCATGAACAGTCTGCATGGTAAATCCAACAGTGGTGAAGGTGGAGAAGAAATCGAACGACTGGATTCTGACCGCTGTTCTGCCATCAAACAGATCGCATCCGGACGTTTTGGTGTCACCAGCCGTTATCTGGTAAGTGCAAAAGAAATCCAGATTAAGATGGCGCAGGGAGCAAAACCAGGTGAAGGTGGACATCTGCCAGCCGGAAAGGTCTATCCTTGGATTGCTAAGACCAGACATTCAACCCCTGGTGTAGGTCTGATCTCACCGCCGCCGCATCATGATATTTATTCGATTGAAGATCTGGCACAGCTGATCTATGATTGTAAGAATGCGAACAAGGACGCACGTATTTCGGTCAAATTAGTATCTGAGGCGGGAGTCGGAACAATTGCCGCAGGTGTAGCAAAGGCAGGAGCAGGACTGATCCTTATCTCTGGATATGACGGCGGTACAGGAGCGGCACCGGGAAGTTCAATCCATAATGCGGGACTTCCGTGGGAACTCGGACTTGCGGAGACGCATCAGACACTGCTGCAGAATGGCCTGCGTGATCGTGTACGCATCGAGACAGATGGAAAATTAATGAGTGGTCGTGATGTGGCAATCGCAGCAATCCTTGGAGCAGAGGAATTCGGTTTCGCCACGGCACCATTGGTAACTATGGGATGTGTGATGATGAGAGTCTGCAATCTGGATACCTGTCCGGTTGGTATCGCAACCCAGAATCCGGAACTTCGTAAACGTTTCCGTGGAAAGCCGGAATATGTGGTGAACTTTATGCGGTTTATTGCACAGAATTTAAGAGAATATATGGCAAAACTCGGCGTACATACGATTGATGAACTGGTAGGAAGAACAGATCTGCTGCGTGTAAAAGAACATCCGAAGTCCAGACATGCGTCTACACTGGATCTGTCCGGTATTCTGAGACAGGACTATGCAGGATCAGCAGAACAGACCTTTAACCCGGCGAAGAAGTTTGACTTTGAACTGGAGAAGACACTGGATGAGAAGGTGCTGTTGAAAGAACTTGGCAAGGCACTGGAGAAGAAGCAGAAGAAGAGTATCCATGTAAAGGTATCCAATGTAAACCGTACCTTTGGTACAATCTTTGGTTCGGAGATTACCAGACATTATCCGGAAGGACTGCCGGAGGATCATTTTGTGATCCACTGTGAAGGTGCCGGAGGACAGAGCTTTGGTGCATTTATCCCGAAGGGTCTGACACTGGAACTGACCGGTGACAGCAATGACTATTTCGGAAAAGGTCTGTCCGGTGGTAAGCTTGTGGTATTCCCACCGAAGGAAGTTACCTATCGCCACAATGAAAATATGATCATCGGTAATGTAGCACTTTATGGTGCAACAGATGGTAAGGCATTTATCAACGGACTCGCCGGCGAACGTTTCTGTGTCCGTAATTCGGGTGCAATGGCGGTCGCAGAAGGTGTCGGAGATCACGGCTGTGAATACATGACCGGTGGACGTGTCGCAATCCTTGGACCTGTCGGCAAGAACTTCGCAGCAGGTATGAGTGGCGGTATCGCGTATGTGCTGGATCAAGATAATACGCTTTACCGTAAGATTAATAAAGGTATGGTAAATATGGTGCATGTCACTTCTAAATATGACATTCTGGAACTGCAGGGCATGATCGAAGAACATGTGAAGCATACAGGTTCCGAGATCGGACAGGAGATATTAGATCATTTTGAAGAATATCTGCCGAAATTTAAAAAGGTCATCCCGTTTGACTATGAGAAGATGCAGACCTTCGTGCTTCAGATGGAAGAGAAAGGTCTAAGCAGCGAACAGGCAAAGATCGAAGCATTTTATGCGATCAAGAACGGAAAGGAATAGGAGGGGTGAACCATGGGAAAAGCAACAGGATTTTTAGATTATGAGAGACAGGATAAAAAGGCAGAAGCACCAAAGGAAAGGATCAGCCATTTCCGGGAGTTCCATAAGCCATTGACGGAAGAAGAACAGAAAAAACAGGGAGCCCGATGTATGGATTGTGGAGTACCGTTTTGCCAGGCGGGTATGATGATCGCCGGAATGGCAAGTGGATGTCCGTTAAATAATCTGGTGCCGGAATGGAATGATCTGGTCTATCATGGCAACTGGCAGCTTGCCTATGACCGACTTCATAAGACGAATAACTTTCCGGAATTTACGTCCAGAGTCTGCCCGGCACTCTGTGAGAAGGCATGTACCTGCAATCTAAATGGAGATCCGGTGGCAACGCGTTCTAATGAATACTCAATCATAGAACGGGCGTATGCTGAAGGATATGCTGCTCCGAAGCCGCCAAAGACGCGTACTGGCAAGAAAGTGGCTGTCATAGGTTCCGGTCCGTCCGGACTTGCGGCAGCAGATCAGCTGAATAAGCGGGGACATTTGGTCACCGTATATGAAAGAGAAGATAAAGCAGGCGGTCTGCTGCGCTATGGGATTCCGAATATGAAGCTGGAGAAGCATATCATCGACCGGAAGATTGCAGTCATGGAGCAGGAAGGCGTAACCTTTGTCTATAACTGTAATGTGGGAAAGGATAAGAAAGCGGCAGAGCTTTTGAAGGAATATGACCGTGTTATCCTTGCCTGCGGAGCCAAGAATCCACGTGACATCAAAGTACCGGGAAGAGACGCGAAAGGGATTTATTTTGCTGTAGATTTCCTGACTTCCACTACGAAGGCACTCTGGGCAGATCCGGAAAAGGGAAAAGAGGCAAAAGCATCTTTATTGAAAGCAGGAAGCTGTATTTCTGCCAAAGGCAAGAGAGTTATGATCATCGGAGGCGGTGATACGGGAAATGACTGTTGTGGTACTGCGATGCGTCATGGAGCCAAATCTGTCCTTCAACTGGAAATGATGCCGAAAGCACCGGAAGAACGTCTGCCATCCAATCCATGGCCGGAATGGCCTAAGATTCTGAAGACGGATTATGGTCAGGAAGAAGTGGCAGCAGTATTTGGTAAGGATCCTCGTGTCTATCAGACTACGGTAAAGGAGTTTATCAAGGATAAAAACGGAAATGTATGCAAGGCTGTTCTGGTGAAACTGGAAAGCAAAGTGGACGAGAAGAGTGGGCGCAGAATGATGGCTGAAGTAGCAGGCAGTGAATATGAAGTGGCAGTAGATCTGGTGCTGATCGCAGCAGGATTCTTAGGCTGTGAGGAGTATGTTACCAAGGCATTCGGCGTAGAGCGAAATGCCCGCACGAATGTACAGACGGAGCCGGGGGCATATGCGACAAGCGTGAAAAATGTCTACACAGCTGGCGATATGCATCGCGGACAGTCTCTGGTTGTATGGGCAATCCGTGAAGGAAGAGATGCTGCCAGAGCAGTAGATTACAGTTTACTTGGCTATTAATTAGCGTATTTTTACAAAATTATGAAATGTAATGCATAAAAATCTCTGTATTCAACAAAAAGCACAAAGTTAATTGACAAATAAAAATGCAAATGCTATTATGCATACATCGAACGAAGGCGTTATAGATTAATTTCTATAGCGCCTTTTTTCTTGTTATTTTTAGGAATCTAAAGGAGGAAGTATTATGACAGACGAGATATTGAGCGTAATCAACGGGCAGGTATACGGTGTCTGGTTCCTGATCGGAGCGGCACTGGTATTCTGGATGCAGGCTGGATTTGCAATGGTGGAGGCTGGATTTACCAGAGCAAAGAATACCGGTAATATTATCATGAAGAACCTGATGGACTTCTGTATCGGTACCTGTACATTTATCCTGATTGGTTTCAGCCTGTTACTTGGAGAGGATATGATCGGGCTGATCGGAAAACCGGGATTTGATATTTTCACATCGTATGCTAATTTTGACTGGTCCAATTTCGTGTTTAACTTAGTGTTCTGTGCGACCACAGCAACTATCGTGTCAGGAGCTATGGCAGAGCGAACCAAATTCTTATCCTACTGTATTTATTCAGCAGTAATCTCAGCATTCATCTATCCGGTGGAAGCACACTGGATCTGGGGAGGTGGCTGGCTTGCACAGATGGGATTTCATGATTTTGCAGGTTCCTGTGCAATCCATATGGTCGGTGGTATTTCAGCTCTTATTGGAGCAAAAATGCTTGGACCTAGAATTGGTAAATTCACGAAAGATAAAAAGGGAAACATTACAAAAGTCAATGCATTTCCGGGACACAACCTGGCACTTGGAGCACTTGGAGTATTTATCCTGTGGCTTGGTTGGTACGGATTCAATGGAGCAGCGGCTACATCGGTAGAACAACTGGGTTCCATTTTCCTGACAACAACAGTAGCTCCAGCAGTAGCAACTGTTGTATGTATGATCTTTACATGGATTAAATATGGTAAGCCGGATGTGTCCATGAGTCTGAACGCATCACTTGCCGGTCTGGTAGCGATCACAGCACCATGTGATGTAACTGATTGTTTTGGAGCAATCATAATCGGAGCTGTCGCAGGTCTGCTAGTAGTATTTGGTGTATGGCTTCTGGATTATGTACTTCGTATTGATGATCCGGTTGGAGCCGTTGCAGTTCATTGTATGAACGGTATCTGGGGTACAATTGCAACAGGACTTTTTGCAACAACATCGGCGCCTGGTAACGATACACTGACAGGACTGTTTTACGGTGGAGGCTTTACACTTCTTGGGAAACAGCTTCTGGGAATGTTTTCAGTTATCGCATGGACGGTAGTAACTATCACGATTACATTTATGATTATCAAAGCAACTGTAGGACTTCGTGTCAGTGAGGAAGAGGAGATTGAAGGTCTGGATTCCTGTGAACATGGTCTGGCATCTGCATATGCAGGCTTCAGTCTGATGGACGTATCAGGATCTATGATCATGGAAGAAAATGAAAATACACAGCTTGGCGTATCAGAATATGAAGCAGCATCCGAAGTACAGAAGAATGCAGCCGTTAAGGTGGTACGTCAGCCGGCAATGGATACAGGTATGTATAAGGTTGTTATTCTGGCGAAGCTGTCACGTTATGATAAATTGAGAAAGGCGATGAATGCAGTTGGTGTTACCGGAATGACTGTAACACAGGTTATGGGATGCGGTATCCAGAAAGGAAGCGGCGAGCGTTATCGTGGAGCAGAAGTAGATGCAACACTTCTTCCAAAGGTAAAAGTTGAAGTAGTTATTGGTAATCTTCCGGTAGATACTGTTGTAGAGGCGGCCAGAGAGGCACTGTACACAGGTCATATCGGAGATGGCAAGATATTCGTATACAGTGTAGATAAGATTATTAAGATCCGTACAGGAGAAGAAGATCTGGCTGCACTTAAGGACGTAGAATAGATATTCTTATATCTTTTCTAATTGCATATTATAAAGAAATTGGAATCTGTGAATGCAGGTTCCAATTTCTTTTATAAAAGTATAACAGAATTTACAAACTGTCTTTTAAATATTCACGTGTCACACTGCGGGAAGATTCTAACATTTCTTTTGGTGTTCCTGCAAAGAGAAGTTTGCCGCCTGCCAGACCACCTTCAGGTCCAAGCTCTACAATATAGTCAGCATCCTTTATAATATCAAGACTGTGTTCGATAATAAACAGCGTATTGCCCTGATCCGTCATCTTATTGAAGAGTTCCATAAGCCGTCTGATATCATCCAGATGCAGTCCGTCTGTCGGTTCATCCAGAATGAATATCTGTCCCCGCTCATCCAGCTTGCTCGCCAGCTTGATACGTTGCAGTTCTCCGCCGGAAAGAGTTGACATTGACTGATTCAGATGTAGATATCCAAGACCAACCTGTGCCAGTGTATCCAGTTTGCTTACAAAATTGACATTTTCAAAAAATTTGATTGCCTGACGTACTGTCATATCCATAACTTCAGCAATGTTTTTTCCTTTATATTGATATTTAAGCACTTCCTCAGAATATCTGGTTCCATGGCATATCTCACAAACCGTCTCGATAGAATCCATATATGCCATTTCTGATATAATTACACCTTTTCCCTGACATGCAGGGCAGGCGCCTTTGGAATTGAAGCTGAAATATGCCTTTGCAACATGATTTGCCTTTGCAAACAGGGTTCTGATCTCATCTGCAATATCCAGATATGTAGCCGGAGTTGACCTCAAATTGATTCCTATATCCTTCTGTCGGATTGAAACAACCTCGCCTGGATATTGGCTGGTAAAATATTCCATCAGTGAACTTTTCCCGGAGCCGGCCACACCGGCAATGACTGTCATAACGCCAAGCGGAAGCTTCACATTTACATTTTTCAGATTATGAAGATTTGCATGTTCAACTTGATACCAGCCTGTCGGCTTTCTGTATTCCATTTTTATCGGAGTTTTTGCTCGCAACATACGTCCTGTCACTGTATCTGACTCCAGGAGCCCCTTATAATTGCCCTGGTACATAATCTGTCCGCCATTGATACCTGCTTCCGGTCCCATATCCACAATATGATCCGCCAGTGCAATAACTTCTCGGTGATGTTCTACAATCATAACGGTATTGCCGTGTTCTTTTAATTTGATCAGAGAATTTTTAAGCTTTTGGATATCTCTCGCATGTAATCCTACACTTGGCTCATCCAGTACATACATCATATCTGTAAGTGGTGAATTGATATACCTGGCAATTTTAATTCGTTGTGCTTCGCCGCCTGAAAGTGTATCAGTTCCCCGGCTAAGCGAAAGATACCCCAGTCCAATCTCTGTCAGCGCGTTCATCCGTTTTAAAAGCTCAGATTTGATATCGCGTGCCAGCGGATCATCAATCTGATGTATAAATTTTGCTGCATCAGGAATTGGCATATCGGAAACTTCACAGATATTTTTGCCATTGATCAGGCAACTGCGGATTTTGGCATTCAGTCTGGTTCCGTTGCAGTCCGGACAGGTAAATGTGTGAACGATACGATCCAGTTCCTTTTTGTGAAGCTGACCTTCCTTGGATCGGATGATACTGCGGTACATACGTGGATAAATACCTTCATATTTCGCAGTTTTTGGCCAGTTGGCCGGTGGATTTTTAAGACGGATCTGTGGAGAATAGAGAAACAGATCCATTTCTTCTTTTGAATAATCCTTTATTTTCTTGTTCAGATCAAACAAGCCGCTGTAAGCATATCGTTTCCATCTCCAGGCACCTGTTGTAAATGCCGGCCATTTGATAACACCTTCATCATTTAAACATTTATCAAAATCTACTAACTTATGGATATCCAACTCTGTTACGACGCCAAGACCTTCACAGCGTTCACATTTTCCACTGGGATGATTGAATGAAAAACTATCCGAATATCCGACAAAAGGTTTTCCGACACGTGAAAAAAGCAGACGCAGCAAGGCATAAATGTCGGTATAAGTGCCGACTGTAGACCGTGAATTTGCTACCGGCTTTTTCTGATCGATCACAATAGTGACCGGAAGATTTTCCATGCGTTCTACTTCCGGACGACCATATTTCGGCAAAAACTGCTGCACAAAACTTGGAAATGTTACATTCAGTTCTCTTCTTGATTCTGCCGCGATCGTATCAAGACAAAGGGAAGACTTACCCGATCCGGATACACCGGTAAAGACGGTAATCTTTTTCTTTGGAATTTTTAATGAGACATGTTTCAGGTTATTTTCTGTTGCATTGACAATATTTATAAAATTCTGTTCGTTGTTGTCCATTTACCTGCTCCTTTTGATCAGTATAGCTTAAAAGAAGCACACGTTACAGGTGAATATTCATACTGCAATCGTGTGCTTCCTTATTATACACTTATTTTATATCTGCGTTAAGATACTTTAAACAAATCTACTGTGCCTTTGCCGGCGAAGCCATCTGATTGATATCAGGAATGGCAATCAGGATTGGATACAGGATGATAGAAATCACCAGTCCACCAACGCCCTGAATAATGTTAGCCGGAATACTTGCTGCAGCAGATGCGCCGTACAGGAAATATTCACAAATGAAGTATCCACCGGCTACCAGCACGATATCAATTACGCCGCCAATCAGAACAGCAATGTACTTTTTCTTCTTATCTGTAGCCATTTTCTGGTAAACAAGTCCTGCAAACAGTGCGATCAGCCCTTTTACTGCGAATGTAATCGGAACATATACAAAATATCCACCAAGCAGGTCAGCCATAGCAGATCCGATACCGGCTGCAAGAAGTCCCCATACAGGTCCAAGTACTACACCAGAGAGGATTACAATTGCATCACCTGGGTGAATATATCCGTTTGTTCCGGGAGTAGGGATACGGATTGACATTGTAGCCACACAAGCCAATGCGGCAAATAAAGCTGCCATTACGATTTTCTTCAAGTTTGTATTCATAGTCTCTTCCTTCTTTCATGTTCTTATCTCTTTGTTAGACCATACTTTACTACTTGAGTGGATTGTGATAAAGAGCCAATTATTATAAAAATGACCAGTCCAGTTCTGTTCAAAGCATTCTGCTTTCAAAAGATCTGCAAAGTGAATGCCGTTCCAGTCTCCTTCAGGCAGTATTTCTTTTGGGAAAAATGTATATGCGATGGAGGAGAGCACCAGACTGTCCACCTGACAGAATGGGCGTTCATCAAAGGTATCTAAGGATGTTCTGGTGTAACCAAGTATACTTTTCATAAGATATCCCTCCGTTTCATTCTTAGCGTATGTAACATTTTACTTTTCAATTATTATAGCATGGATTAAAATGTTGTTAAGATGAAAGAAAGAATCCGGGATAAAATCGGATATTGTAGAAAATAAATGATATGAGTACAGATAGAATAGAGTATGGTATTTATTCACAGATCGCATCCGGTGAAGGAATCCGTGCCAGAGATATAGCAAAGAAACTGCATATTGACCGTAAAACAGTGAATCATTATCTTTATCGATCGCCCTACATGCGGGATCTTTGCTACCAGGACAAGGACTATAGATGGCATGCGTTAATCCGTCAGGGACGTCCTCATCTTGGACTTGTGGATTACAGCGGATATTATGGAACGGTAAAAGAATTTCTGGAGCTTACTGAAGATGAATGGTTTGAAATGCTGCTTGCGGGATGCAAAAGGATCGGACGGAATCTCAATGACACCAGAGGCTTGTTTCATTCGTTTCGGGATGCCAGAGAAGTCATGTGTAGTTTATTTGCGGATCTGGATACTATGGGAGCAGACAAAGAAGAATATGAAACATGGGAGATCGTATTTGAACTGAGAATCCGTAGATCCAGATATATTCGCATTTATGCAGATGTGTTAGTGGTCACGGATTGCTATGTATTCTCGTTGGAATTCAAAATGAAAGACAAGATTGATCCGGACGAACTCAGTCAGGCAGCAAAGTACAGTCCGTATCTGGAAGTGATCTTCGGACCGGAATACGAGGTGATTCCGGTGCTTGTGCTGACAAGAGCCGAAGATCTGTATCGATATGAGAAGTTTGGCGGAACGACGGCAGAAGAGCCGGTGTGTTCAGGCGATATGCTGTTTAATGTGCTGGATGAATATCAGGGGATTATGAAAGAAAGTGATGAGAGGTGATTAATTATGACGAGAGACGAATTAGTTGCATTACCGAAAGTGGAACTTCACTGCCATTTAGACGGTTCGCTGAGTAGGAACTTTATCGAAAAGAGACTTGGCAGAAAGGTATCACAGGAAGAACTGAGCGTATCGGATGACTGCCGGAGTCTCAACGAGTATCTGGAGAAATTCGACATTCCGGGACAATGTCTGATGGATGAGGAAGGTCTTCGGGAAGCAGGATATGATGTGCTTCGCAGTATGTATCAGGAAAATGTGTGTTATGCGGAAGTACGTTTTGCACCATTGTTGTCCGAGACCTCGGACATGGATTGCAGGAAGGTGATCGAAGCGGTCATTGCCGGTATGAATAAAGGAAAGCAGGACTTTGGTGTAGAATATGGGATTATCACCTGTGCCATGCGTCATCACAGCGCAGAGGAGAATCTGCGGATGCTCCAAATTACCAGAGAATACCTGGGTGACGGTGTTTGTGCAGCAGATTTGGCCGGGGCAGAGGCACTGTATCCTATGTCTGAATTTATGAATGTATTTGAGACTGTGAAGAAACTTGGTATGCCATTTACGCTTCACGCAGGCGAGTGTGGAAATGTTCAGAACATCATTGACTCGGTAGAAGCAGGAGCTGGGCGTATTGGTCATGGTATTGCCATGCGTGGACATCGGGAGCTTCAGTCTGAGTTGGCGAAGAAAGGTATTGGTATCGAAATGTGTCCAATCAGCAACCTCCAGACGAAAGCGGTGCAGGGCACCGCGGAGTATCCGCTTCGAGAGTTCTTGGATGCAGGGCTGAAAGTGAGTATTAATACCGATAACCGGACGGTCAGCAATACCAGTCTCGCAAAAGAACTAGAATTTGTGCAAAAAACGTATGGCGTGAGTGATGAAGAGATTCGAAAAATGATGCAGAATGCGGTGGAGACAGCATTTGCAAGGGATGATGTGAAAGAGAGATTGCGGAAGAAGATGGATATAAAACTGGAATCATTACGATGATTGATTAACCCGTGGATCATGTTCAGGGGATGAAGAGGAATGAGAGGGAACACAATGAGTGATGAGAAGAAAGGGAAAGTATTTCTCATATCTATGACAGTGATAATCGTGCTGTTGTTTTTGTCACAGGGTGCTTATCCAAAGTATAAAGCAGGGAAGTATGAGGAAGAACAAAAAAAGATAGCCGCTGAACAGAAAAAAGTAGATGCCAAAGCGGAAGATTATATAGAAGAATATGCGTCACAGTTACAGGATAAGATGCGTTTGGCAGGTGTGGATGATCTTATAGTTACTTACGATGACTTGACAGATGATATTTTTAAGAAGTATACCAGCAGTGAGGAAGTAAATTATACATATTATTATGCAGTATCTTATAGTAGCGAAAGTATTGATCAGATTTATGCGGAAGACACACAAGACGGAAGTTATGAATCATTTATCCGGCTGATGGAGAATGAACAGAATGTGATGAACGAAGGGCATGCACCGGGAGACCATAATCATGACATAGAGTACGGAGATCAGACAATTACCGTATATATTGGCAATGCAGATCGCAGTAGTGCAATTAATATCAAAGGACATCAGGGAACAGAATACTGTCTGGATACCAGCAACGGGCAGTCAAAACTTTTAGTTGGTGGCGTGACAGTTAATACTGTGCAGGAAGAAGAAGAGCCTGAGACTGCAGAAAGTTCAAGTAATACAGCTACTGCAGGTGGCAGACTTGGTGGCGATTCTTTTGATACATCAACTTCAAGTGGTAATGCTTCCACCAGAAGAACAGATCCTTATGATGTATACGATTATGATGATCCAGATGATTTTGCAGAGGAGTGGGCAGAGGAATTTGGAGATGGAGACTATGATGATGGATATGACGATGCGTATGATTACTGGGAAGATGCATGGTATTGATAATAAGGAAATGAAGGGATATAGATATATGAAAAGAAAAATGAATTTTAGACAAATCCTGGCTTTGGTATGTGCCATTATAATACCAGTACTTTATATAATCACCATTATATTGTTAATTGCAGGCAATCCATATGGTCAGCTTTTCTTAGCAATATCTTTTGGGGTAACATTTTTCCTTATCCCAATCATGTATCTGGTGACAAAGCTACCAAAGGATATGGCAGAAATTTATGGCAATGTATCAGATGCTTTAAAGAAAGATGAAGATAAGAATGGTGGCAAGTAATGATTGTTTCAGTAGAAAAGATATAGAGATGACAGAGACTTTTGTAGATGGAATACAACTGCATATAGCAGAGCACGGGCATGGAGGTCCGGTTATTTTCTGGGGGATGTATCCACATCAGGAGCATGAAGTGGAACATTTATGGGAAGAGCTGTTAGAAATAGTATCGGAGAATGACTTTCTGCTTGTGGCATTTCAGGTGGAAGACTGGAACCGGGATTTTTCACCTTGGGAAGCACCAGCAGCATTTGGAACAGAAAGATTTGCCGGACAAGGCAGGAATACTCTGAGATGGCTAACAGAGGAATGTATTCCATATATTGAAAAAACATATGATGTGAAAGATCGCGAATATTGGCTGACGGGATATTCTCTTGCCGGCTTATTTGCGTTATGGGCAGCATATGAATGTGATATGTTTTCAGGAATCGTATGCTGTTCGGGTTCTATGTGGTTCAAAGATTGGGCTGTTTATGTGAGAGAACATAAGCTTCAACATAAATGTAGAGTGTACCTGAGCCTTGGTGGAAAAGAGGAGAAGACAAAGAATAAAGTGATGGCAACGGTGGGAGAACGTACCAGAGAACAGGAAAGGATACTACGGGCGGATCCATTGGCAGAGCAGGTGATTCTGGAATGGAATGCGGGAGGTCATTTTGCGGATTCGGGAAAGAGGCTTGCCAAAGGAATTCGATGGCTGTTAATGAATAATGATGAAAGAAGATAAGAACGAGACAAGATGGGATAAGTTATTGCATATTCGGACAATGGGACGGGATGACTCTAATGCGGACAGGTATCGATATCCTTATGAACCGACTCCATATTCGGTACTGGAGCGTCTGGCGAATGCCGGATATATGCGAAAAGGAAATACGTTGCTTGATTATGGATGCGGTAAAGGGCGTGTGGATTTTTTTCTGTCTTATCAGACGAGATGTGCATCTATCGGAATTGAATATGATGAACGGATATATGAAAAGGCAGCGGAGAATCATACGTTAGCAGTGTCTTCAGGCAGGGTGACATTTGAATTAGCGAATGCGGAATATTATCAGGTGCCAGAGTCGGTAGACTGTGCTTACTTTTTCAATCCATTTTCAGTAGAGATACTTCAGAAAGTCATTGCACGGATCCTGGAGTCATATTATGCATGTCCAAGATCCATGCAGTTATTTTTCTATTATCCATCAGATGAGTATATCGCATACCTGATGACAGTAGACGAGTTGTCATTTGTAGATGAAATCGATTGTCGTGATCTTTTTCCTGGGGATGATCCGAGGGAGCGGATTGTGGTATTTGAAATCTTATAAAAAACAAAGGGTATGGCGCTAACCATACCCTACTCTGGCAAGCCAGAGAGACCTCGTCGGTCAAATTATTATTTTTTTTAGCTTCGTCAGCTAAAAACACTTGAAAACAAGTGTGTAAAACAATGATGATTTATTTACATTATACACATTTATGTGAATATGTCTAGACGTAAAAATGAACAAAAAAGCAGTTTTTGAAAACTATTTAAACTATATTTGATTATTTAGGTTGCTGCGCTTCGTCGCGACGCCTTTTTTTATGATATCGGATCCAAGACGCTTAGTGGTTACCGGAACAGCCGTGTTTGTCTTCGCCACAGTGATGCTCGCCGCAGGAATGGTCATGGCTGTGGTGAGAACATTGCACATTAGGATTATAGTTCAGTCCGTCTGCAAGATATGCATTGACTGCTTCGTCAGCAGAGCCAGACACACCACCATATAATTTGATTCCTGCTTCAGCGAGTGCAGCCTGTGCACCGCCACCGATACCTCCGCAGATCAGGATATCAACCTGTGCCTGTGTCAGAAATCCGGATAATGCACCATGTCCCTGACCGTTGGTAGATACAATCTGTGTTCCTGTAATCTGTCCATTTTCAATATCGTACAATTTGAATGTTTCGGTGTGTCCGAAATGTTGGAAAATCATACCATTTTCATAAGTTGCTGCAATTCTCATAGTTCCGTTCTCCTTTTTTTCAATGATTGATGTTGCGACGGAATCGTACGCTGATGTGCATCGAGTGAAGCAATGTGAAGACATATCACCCTGGCACAGGCGATAATGTCCGCCGGATATCAGCAGAGTTTTTCCGTGAATCAGACTGTCTGCGATTTTGTATCGGGCAGATTCATAGATTTCTGTAACGGTTGTACGAGAGATTTCCATTTGTTTTGCACATTTTTCATGTGTAAAATGTTCCAGGTCAATCAGGCGTATAGCTTCAAACTCATCCAGGGTCAGGCAGATTGTACCATCGGAAGGGAATCCTTCGGGTCTGAAACTGTCGTATACAGGTTCCGAACATATTTTTCTACATTTGCTTGGTCGTGCCATATCAGTCCTCCAAAATATTTCCGTCATATGTCGAAAATAGTATAACTTATATAGGATAGAAATACAAGTCACTATGAAAAAATGAGTGACTATATATTTTCCTTATATACTTTTCTATCAGCTTTCCAGTAATTCTTTGCAGATGCTTATGTACCGATCTGTGTAAATGCTTCCTTTTTCCCAGATAAAATCAAAATCATGCTGCATTTTAAAATCGGATAACTGTATTTCCTTTAAAACATGATTCTGCAGTTCATCGATGACCGCTATTTTATACATAAAGGAAATACCACAGTCTTTTTTCAGGAGACCGATAATGGTGTGCATGTTTTCGACTTCGGTAAAATGAATAAAGTCAGAGATTTTCAGACCGCGTGCCAGCAGATTCTCTTCCAGGATATTTCTGGTACCGGAGCCATTTTCCCGAACCAGCAGACGCTCTGGCAGAAGATTACGGACGGAAGAAGGAGTGTCCTGGATAAAATGATGGTCGGCTGAGCAGACAGCAATGTAGTCCTCTGTGCTGTAATTCATGTGACCGTAGTGTTCTTTGGGATAGTTGCCTTCTACAATGGCCAGACTGATTTGTCCTTCATCCAGAAGCTTTAACAGTTGGGCAGTATTACCATAGTGAAGGTGGATATTAACATCCGGATGTCGGTTGAGAAAAGCAGCCAGTTTATCTACAATTGCATATTCTCCAATGGTCATGGTAGCGCCGATAGAAAGCGATTCAATGCCCACAATATGATCTTTCAGTTCTTTTATGACTGCTTTTTCATCATTCTTCATAGTCATAAGATGTTTTCTGAGAATCTCACCGGATCTGGTGAGAAAGAGCTGTTTATTACGATATTCGAACAACGTGGTGTCATACTGTTTTTCCAGATAATGGATGTGCTGGGAGACGGCTGGTTGTGTAATGTGCAGTTCTTTTGCTGCAAGAGTGAAGTTCATGGTCTTACATACGGTAAGAAATGTATCTGTTCGGTAATCTAACATAAGAAACCTCATATATTCTAACAATAAAAATATTTTATGCATCGATAGAATTATATAATTTTAAATTATCAATGTCCAGTGATATAATCCTAGTGTTGAAAAATGAAGTCAAAAATGAAATGAGGTATTTATGATGGAATCAATAAAGAAAAAACTGCCGGGCATATTAATCTGCTTTATCATAGCAGTACCGTCCTGGCTTCTCGGTAAGACATTTCCGATCATTGGCGGTCCTGTGATTGCGATTCTCGCTGGCATGCTGATTACGATGGTATGGAAAAATAAGGGAAATGCAGAGACTGGTATTAAATGGACGTCTAAGATTATTCTCCAGACAGCGGTTGTACTGCTTGGATTTGGAATGAATCTGGGAGTCATTCTCCAGACCGGTAAACAGTCACTGCCGATTATTGTGTGTACGATCAGTACATCCCTGATCATTGCGTGGATTCTTCGCAAGGTTATCCATGTGCCGTCCAATACATCGATTCTGGTAGGCGTGGGATCGTCTATTTGTGGCGGATCTGCAATTGCGGCAACGGCACCGGTCATTGATGCGGATGATAATGAAGTGGCACAGGCGATATCTGTTATCTTCTTCTTTAATGTGCTCGCAGCGATATTTTTCCCAATATTAGGAAAAGTCATCGGTTTCGATACTACATCGGGAGGAGCATTTGGAATCTTTGCCGGAACCGCGATCAACGATACATCTTCCGTAACAGCAGCTGCATCTACCTGGGACAGTATGTGGAATCTTGGAAGTGAGACACTGAATAAAGCAGTAACCGTAAAGCTTACCCGTACTCTTGCGATTATTCCGATTACTCTGGGATTATCTGCAATCAGGGCAAAGCAGGCAGCAAAAGATAATCAGAAGACAAATGGATTCAGCTTAAAAAGAGCATTTCCAATGTTTATCTTATACTTTGTGATTGCAGCAATCATCACAACTATATGTATCCATATGGGTGTGAGTGCGGATGTATTTGCACCACTGAAAGAGCTGTCCAAGTTCCTGATCATTATGGCAATGGCAGCAATTGGGCTTAACAGTAATGTGGTTGAGCTGATTAAGACCGGTGGTAAGCCGATCATTCTTGGAGCATCCTGCTGGGCAGGCATTACCGTTGTAAGTCTGATCATGCAGCATGTAATGGGAATCTGGTAGATAAAATTAAGAGAGAGTCGTGGCGAAAGCCGCGGCTTTTTCTGTATAAGTAGATGTTTACATTTTTCTCGAAATTGCTATAATAAGCTATGTTTGCTTGAAATATAAGACAGAAAAGAAGGAATAAGAATGGATATTATAAAGAACTTTGGAGATAAAGTAGGGAGCGAAGCCCTGACAGATCCGGAGAAGGCACGCAGACTTCTTCTGACAGGATATCGCCTGCAGGAAAAAAGATTACGCTTCTTTCCGGATAAAGAGTTACCATCGTCTGGTCAGTACGTAGCAAGAGTTGTCATGCGTAATATTATCCAGGCGCTTGCAAAGCCTGAAAATGCAGCAATGGTAAGTATCTTTGTGCCGGGAGAATTGCTGACGGCAGCAGGACTGACGCCGTATTCGGTAGAGGCGTTGTCATGCTTCATAGCAGGAACCAGATGTGAGCAGGCATTCTTGCGAAGAACAGAGGAAGAAGGCTTCCCAGAGACCATGTGCTCTTATCACAGAGTTTTTCTGGGAGCTGCCCTGACCGGTCTTGTGCCGACACCAAAGTGCACTATTTATACCAACCTTGCCTGCGATGGCAATATGATGACATTTCCTTATCTGAAACAGAAGAACGAATTACCTGGATTCTATATAGATGTACCATATGAAAAAAATCAGGCTTCTGTGAAATACGTAGCGGATCAGCTGCGGGATATGAAGAAATTTCTGGAAGACGTGAGCGGAAGGAAGATCTCCGAGGAGGCGGTGCAGCAGGCAGTTGCTAACAGTAAAAAGGCAGCTGCAAATTATCAGAGACAGCTGGCATTGCGTAAAGATCATGATCCGGTGACCTCTCTGACAAATGAATTGTATGCTATCTTTATGTGCCATTTATTATCTGGCTCAGAGGCCTCTGTGAAATACACGGAAATGTTATTGGAAGATGTAAGAAAAGCCCCAAAAGGAGAAGGACTTCATGTGCTCTGGATGCATATCATGCCATTCCTTCAGGAGCCTGTAAAGGAAGTATTTAACTATAGTAAGAAGATGCATATCAGCGCCTGTGATTTTGTGGCAGACGGATTTCGGGAGATGCATGCGGAGGATCCTTATGAAGCCATGGCAGAAAAAATGGTTTATTGCATTTACAATGGTGATGTGAGTCAGAGAATCCAGATGGCGGAACGACTTGCCAAAGAGACAGAAGCTGACGGCGGAATCCTGTTTGCACATTGGGGATGTAAAGGAACCATCGGCGCATCCAGTCTGATCAAAACATCTCTGGAGTCAGTTGGACTTCCGACTATGATCCTGGACGGAGATGGATGTAACCCTGCTAATACCAGTGACGGGCAGGTATCTACGAGACTTCAGGCCTTTGTGGAAATGTTAGAAGAAGGTAAGGAGGAGAAAAAGCATGATACATTACGTCTGTAAATATACTCCGATCGAACTTTTTAAGGGATTTGGAGAAGAATGTGCAGTCCTGGAAGAAATGCCGGAGAATTTTGAAATGTCGGACCAGATCGCACATGCGAATCTGTGTGGATTTGGTAAATCTGTGATACAGGCGGTATTGGAAGGAAAAGCAGATCAGTTAGTGCTGGTCAATTGCTGCGATTCCATGCGCCGTGTGTACGACATTGTGGCAAGTACCGGTAAATGCAAATTCTTATACATGCTGGATCTTCCACATGAAGATAACGAATGCGAAAAGGTCAAATTTGCCGGAGCAATCCGCCGTTTGAAGGAAGCATATGAAGCATATTCCAGACAGCAGTTTGATAAAGAGCGTTTCATTAGATCATTTACCGAATCAGAGAAAGAGAGAAAACCCTATATCGGCGTATTGGGTGTGCGTGTCAGTGGTGTGCTGGAAGACATGATACAGGACAACATCCAGATGAAGGTTGACAACCTGACCTGTACAGGAGGTCGTAGACTGGCCGTGCTGCCGGAAGAGATGGAGATTATGGATGAAGATGCCATGTTTCTTGCATATGCGGATGCACTTCTGGCACAGATGCCATGTTTCCGAATGAATAACAGCACCAGAAGAAACCAGCTGTATCTGGATCCGGATCTGAAAGGAATCATTTACCACACGATTAAATTCTGTGATTATTATGGATTCGAATATGCGAGCATTAAGAAAAATATCAAGGTTCCGCTTCTTAAGATAGAAACCGATTTCACGAGTCAGAGCGCAGGACAGCTGCTGACCAGAATTCAGGCATTTTCAGAAACAATCGAAGGATCGGAAGATATGGATCCGGAAAAAGGAATCAGCGAGGAGGCAAGAAAGAAGATGGAATCAGGAGTTTATTATGTAGCAGGAATCGACAGCGGTTCCACCAGCACCGATGTGGTGATTCTTGATCAGAATGGTAAGATTAAATCAACGATGATCATTCCAACCGGTGGCGGAGCAATGATGAGTGCAGAAAAGAGTCTCGCGGCAGCAGTAGAAAAAGTCGGAATACAGGAAGAAGATATCGTGCGGATCGTAACGACCGGATACGGACGCGCTTATATCGACAGTGGAGATGACAGCATTACGGAGATCACCTGCCACGCAAAGGGGGCACATTATCTAAATCCGAATGTGCGGACGATCATTGACATCGGCGGTCAGGACATCAAAGCAATCAGTATTGACGAGCATGGTGCGGTAACGAATTTCCTGATGAATGACAAATGTGCGGCAGGAACAGGGCGCTTTCTGGAAATGATGGCAAGAACGCTGGGACTTTCATTAGAAGAAATGAGCACCAAAGGTCTGGAATGGAAAGAAAATATCGTAATTTCCAGCATGTGTACTGTATTTGCAGAGTCAGAAGTGGTATCATTAGTAGCACAGAATAAAAATGTGGCAGATATTATCCATGGGTTAAATGTATCCGTTGCGTCCAAGGTAGGTGCACTCGCAGCCCGTCTTGGAAAGAAGAATCCGGGAGAATATATGATGACCGGCGGTGTGGCAAAGAATCAGGGCATCATCAACGCTTTAGAGGAAAAACTTGGTGCAAAACTCTATATCTGCGATGAGGCACAGCTCTGCGGTGCACTGGGAGCAGCATTATTTGCCTATGAGAAATGTACCGCCGGAGAATAGACTTTTGGAGTAAATTATGCTAAATATAATAGAAATCAAAGATTTTAACGCGCCGGAGCTTGATGTGTATGCAAGACTCACGGAAGCGCAGCTCCTGAATAAAGATCACCCGGAAGATGGGATGTTCATTGCAGAAAGCCCGAAGGTAATCGGCAGGGCACTGGATGCAGGCTATACACCTGTGTCAGTGCTGGTGGAGCGAAGACAATTGGAAGAAAATGACGAAACCAGACAGGTTCTTAGAAGATATGAGAACACAGATATTCCAATCTATACAGCAGATTTTGATGTGCTTGCGAAGCTCACGGGATTCAAACTGACCCGCGGAATGCTTTGCGCAATGTACCGCAGACCACTTCAGAATTATCTGGAACTGTGTGCGGGTAAGAGCCGGATCGCCATTCTGGAAAATGTCATGAATCCGACCAATGTGGGAGCCATTTTCCGGTCAGCGGCAGCCCTCCATATGGAAGCAGTTTTGTTGACACCAGGGTGCAGTGATCCACTTTATCGGAGAGCGTCCAGAGTCAGCATGGGAACGGTATTTCAGGTTCCGTGGACATCCATTCAGGATGATAATGAGATTAGGTGTCAGCGGGAAATACTCTGGCCTAAGCAGGCAATTACTGAATTAAAACAGATGGGCTATAAGACAGCGGCACTTGCGCTGACAGATGATTCGGTCAGCATCGATGATCCGAACCTGATGCAGGAAGAGAAGCTTGCGGTGATCCTGGGCACAGAGGGGGATGGCTTGATGAAGGAGACCATGGAGCTCTGCGATTATACGGTTAAGATTCCGATGGCGCATGGAGTGGATTCTTTGAATGTGGCAGCAGCCAGTGCGGTAGCATTCTGGCAGCTGGGAAAGAGATAGCATATGCAGGAGAAACGATAGAGGTGAGTAGTTCATGAAGATAAAAAACCACCAGAAAAGAAATGAGAGAAAAAGAAAAATCGCAATTCTGATGCTGGTGATTGTGGCTTCCGTTATCAGTCTGGCTTTGTGGCAAAATCAACAGAATAAGGCACAGGAAGCGGCAAAGAAAGTGGAAGAAGCGAAGGACAAGTCTAAGAAAGATAAGTCTGATAAAAAAGATACATTTGACCGGGAGAAGCTGGCAGCAGCCGGCTGTCCGGAGACTTTGCTGGATCTTGCAGAGCGCAATCCGGAGACCATCGATTTTGTCAAAGGCTATCTTGATTATGACAGCGCTTCTGTTAACAGAGACATTTCCGCAGAGGTTCAGCAGGGCACGATTCCGCTGTTCCTGCAATGGGATAAGCGCTGGGGATACGAACAGTATGGCGATAATTTTATGGCGGTCACAGGCTGTGGCCCTACCTGCCTGTCTATGGTTTACAGTGGTCTGACAGGAAAGACAGATATGAATCCCTATGAGGTCGCAAAAAGAGCGGATGCAGAAGGTTATTATGTGAATGGAGAAGGCTCGTTGTGGACGATCATGGAGACATTTGCCGGCGAACTGGGACTTCACTCGGAATCCATCATGCTGGATGAAAATACGATAAAAGCGGAACTTGCTGCAGGTAAGCCGATCATTTGTGTCGTCGGGCCTGGGACATTTACCGATAATGGACATTTTATGGTGCTGACAGGTGTATCGCAGGACGGTAAGATACTGTTGCATGATCCTAACAGCAAAGCAAATAGTAACAAAGAATGGGATTATGCAGAACTGGCATCACAGATACAGGCATTGTGGGCGTATAGCGTGGGCTGATCCATGTGCCGGAAAATAATAGAGAGAATCGAACATGAAGGAAAATAGAACATGACATATTATGACAGAGAAGACCAGTTTCTGCGCCAGCGTCTGCAGAAAGAGATCCCAATCCTTACCGCGTTGATCAAGAATCTATATGGAGAATTGGATAAAAAGTTCCATCTGAACGGAGCAAAAGTGCCGGTGACATTTGGATTTGATACGGACAGTCTGGGCTCCTATACCAGACGGAGCGCCCATGAAAAGGAACATTTTCATTTTTCACTTCTTTTTATTGCATATGGAGTCAAGAATCCACTGTCCAAAGAAGACCGTATAGATCTGTTCAAACACGAGTATGCACACTATATGCAGTACAATATGCAGATACCCGAACAGTATAAATGGCAGACAGGAACGCACGGAAGTGCATGGAAATATTGCTGCTCACTTGTAGGCGCTGCGCCGACGCCTTATTACAAAGCCGGGGAAGCACTGATGAACCACGATTATGATAAAGTATTGAAGAACCGGATCCACGACAAATCCGTGCCGATCCGTGATACGTATCGGCGTCTGCAGACTGCACAGAAGCAGAAGGATGAGGTTGTTCAGTATAAGCTTGGGGATACCGTTACACATCCAAAATTCGGTAACGGTGTGGTAGAAAAGATCAACCAGAGACCCGGCGGTGTACATCTGCATATCCGTTTTGACGGCGAAGTGAAATGTATCGACCAGAAATGGCTGTCGAGAAAGAAATATACGTAAATATACAGACGGTATCCTGCAGATAGAAAATAGGAAATGCATGCGGAAATATATTAGAAATTCTGGTATAATTGATTCAGATGACAATGAGAGGTTTAAGAAAGGAACTACGAAAATGCTTAAAAATCCTGAACAGACAAAAAATGAAATTGTAGAATGGATAAGAGATTATTTCAAGAAAAACGGTCCAGACTGTGATGCCGTTGTTGGTGTGTCCGGCGGAAAAGACTCCAGCGTGGTTGCAGCGCTTCTGGCAGAGGCACTTGGAAAAGACCGTGTAGTCGGCGTTATGATGCCAAATGGAGTACAGAGTGACATCAGTGATTCACAAGAGATTGTATCTCTATTAGGTATAAAAAATGTAACTGTTAATATCAAGGACGGCGCAGATGGATTATCAGGTGCGGTAAACAGAGCACTTGCAGAAAGTGACACCGTTCATACGAATGAACTTTCCCGGGATTCCATGATCAATATGCCGCCACGTCTCAGAATGAGCACACTTTACGCAATCGCTCAGGCACTTCCAAATGGTGGGCGTGTGGTAAATACCTGTAACCGTTCCGAAGATTATATCGGATATTCTACCAAATACGGCGATGCTGCCGGGGACTTCAGCCCACTCGCTAATCTGCTCGTACACGAAGTTATCCAGATCGGTGAAGTACTTGGAATCCCAGAGAGACTGACCAAGAAAGCACCGTCTGACGGACTCAGCGGAATGACCGATGAGGACAAGATCGGATTCACATACGCTACACTGGATCATTACGTACTGACCGGTGAGTGCGAAGACGAAGAGATAAAGAAGAAGATTGACCGGATGCATGCGATTAACCTGCATAAACTGCAGTTAATGCCGACATTTAAGCTGGATATAATGGTCTCATAAATTAAGACACTTTTTCGGACAGTTTTTAATGAATCTGATATACTTAAACCAGTATGAAAGAAAGGATCCATTATCATGTC
>NZ_JAOQJV010000005.1:0-158898 GCF_025567415.1 Dorea ammoniilytica | reverse complement strand
TAATCTTTCTGGTGGCGATGCGCTTGTGGGAGACACCCGTTCCCATACCGAACACGATGGTTAAGACGCAAGCGGCCGATGGTACTGCACTGGAGACGGTGTGGGAGAGTAGGTGGCCGCCAGATCAAAAAAAGAAAAAGTTAAGGGCACCGGATGGTGGCTGAACTGAGAAGGGCTTATAGCTCAGCTGGTTAGAGCGCACGCCTGATAAGCGTGAGGTCGGTGGTTCGAGTCCACTTAAGCCCACTTACTTAAGTGTTCGCCTGAGGAGGTAAGGTCACTTAAGCCCATTGGTTATCATACCAATAAAACTACATATGGGGGATTAGCTCAGTTGGGAGAGCGCCTGCCTTGCAAGCAGGAGGTCACGAGTTCGACTCTCGTATTCTCCACTTGACCTGAAAAAGGTCAGATATGTACCTTGAAAACCGCATACAAGAAATATGATAAGATTTTTAAATATCTTAATCAAGACATCCGAGGTAATTGTTATAAACAGAGTAATGTAGTAATGATTACACACTTGAGAAAACAAGTAAAAACAAACCTAGAACCAACGCATGTAACGCTATACATGTGTGGATGTTGGAACAACCCGTTTCCAATATCAAGTTGGTTATGCTAATAAGAGCGCAGGGTGGATGCCTTGGCACTAAGAGCCGATGAAAGACGTGATAAGCTGCGAAAAGCTTCGGGGAGGAGCAAATATCCAATGATCCGGAGATATCTGAATGGGGAAACCCACTTGAGCAAACCTCAAGTATCCATACGCCAATCCATAACGTATGGAGGGGAACCCGGTGAACTGAAACATCTAAGTAGCCGGAGGAAGAGAAAACAACATGTGATTCTGGAAGTAGCGGCGAGCGAAACCGGAAGAGCCCAAACCAGCGTGCGTGCATGCTGGGGTTCGGACCGCATAATTGATTGATGAGTCTAGCAGAATGGTTTTGGGAAAGCCAGCCAGAGAGGGTGAAAGCCCCGTAAGCAAAAGGCGAATCGACATGGCGGTATCCAGAGTAGATCGAGACACGAGAAACCTTGATTGAATGAGCGGGGACCACCCCGTAAGGCTAAATACTCCTTAGTGACCGATAGCGCATAGTACTGTGAAGGAAAGGTGAAAAGGACCCCGGGAGGGGAGTGAAAGAGAACCTGAAACCCTGTGTTTACAAGCTGTGGAACATCCATATGAGATGAACCGCGTACTTTTTGTAGAACGGTCCGGCGAGTTACGCTGGCTGGCGAGGTTAAGTTCTNGGTCAGATATGTACCTTGAAAACCGCATACAAGAAATATGATAAGATTTTTAAATATCTTAATCAAGACATCCGAGGTAATTGTTATAAACAGAGTAATGTAGTAATGATTACACACTTGAGAAAACAAGTAAAAACAAACCTAGAACCAACGCATGTAACGCTATACATGTGTGGATGTTGGAACAACCCGTTTCCAATATCTAGTTGGTTATGCTAATAAGAGCGCAGGGTGGATGCCTTGGCACTAAGAGCCGATGAAAGACGTGATAAGCTGCGAAAAGCTTCGGGGAGGAGCAAATATCCAATGATCCGGAGATATCTGAATGGGGAAACCCACTTGAGCAAACCTCAAGTATCCATACGCCAATCCATAACGTATGGAGGGGAACCCGGTGAACTGAAACATCTAAGTAGCCGGAGGAAGAGAAAACAACATGTGATTCTGGAAGTAGCGGCGAGCGAAACCGGAAGAGCCCAAACCAGCGTGCGTGCATGCTGGGGTTCGGACCGCATAATTGATTGATGAGTCTAGCAGAATGGTTTTGGGAAAGCCAGCCAGAGAGGGTGAAAGCCCCGTAAGCAAAAGGCGAGTCGACATGGCGGTATCCAGAGTAGATCGAGACACGAGAAACCTTGATTGAATGAGCGGGGACCACCCCGTAAGGCTAAATACTCCTTAGTGACCGATAGCGCATAGTACTGTGAAGGAAAGGTGAAAAGGACCCCGGGAGGGGAGTGAAAGAGAACCTGAAACCCTGTGTTTACAAGCTGTGGAACATCCATATGAGATGAACCGCGTACTTTTTGTAGAACGGTCCGGCGAGTTACGCTGGCTGGCGAGGTTAAGTTCTTAAGGAATGGAGCCGAAGGGAAACCAAGTCTTAATAGGGCGAGTAGTCAGTCGGAGTAGACCCGAAACCGGGTGATCTATCCATGTCCAGGTTGAAGTTGCCGTAAAAGGCAATGGAGGACCGAACCCACATCCGTTGAAAAGGGTGGGGATGAGGTGTGGATAGGGGAGAAATTCCAATCGAACCCGGAGATAGCTGGTTCTCCTCGAAATAGCTTTAGGGCTAGCCTCATGAGAGTCTTGCGGAGGTAGAGCACTGAATTTCCTAGGGGGCGTCAAAGCTTACCGAAGAATATCAAACTCCGAATGCCGCGTAGATGATTCATGGGAGTCAGACTGCACGAGATAAGTTGGGTAGTCAAAAGGGAAAGAGCCCAGACCTGCAGCTAAGGTCCCAAAATGTGTGTTAAGTGGAAAAGGATGTGGGATTTCAAAGACAACCAGGATGTTGGCTTAGAAGCAGCCATACATTAAAAGAGTGCGTAATAGCTCACTGGTCGAGAGGTCCTGCGCCGAAAATGTCCGGGGCTGAAACACACTACCGAAGCTCAGGAATCAACTTAGTTGATTGGTAGAGGAGCATTGCATACGGGAAGAAGCAGTACCGGAAGGAGCTGTGGACTGTATGGAAGAGAGAATGCCGGAATGAGTAGCGAGAGGAAGGTGAGAATCCTTCCGGCCGAATATCTAAGGTTTCCAGAGTAAAGCTGATCTGCTCTGGGTAAGTCGGGACCTAAGGCGAGGTCGAAAGACGTAGTCGATGGACAACAGGTTGAAATTCCTGTACTACGGTAATACAGAACTGTGGGGACGCAGTAAGAGAGCACAACCGGGAATGGAAAAACCGGGGCAAGCGAGGTAGGAGTTACGTTGGCAAATCCGCGTAACAATCCGAAGACGTGATGCGTACCGAACTAAGAGTAGGGAAGAGTGTGAGCTAACTGCCAAGAAAAGCCGCTATTGTTGTTACCGTACCCGTACCGTAAACCGACACAGGTGGATGAGGAGAGAATCCTAAGGCCGACGGGAGAAGCATTGTTAAGGAACTCGGCAAAATGACTCCGTAACTTCGGGAGAAGGAGTGCCTGGGAGACCAGGCCGCAGAGAATTGGCCCAAGCAACTGTTTAGCAAAAACACAGGTCTATGCAAAACCGAAAGGTGAGGTATATGGGCTGACGCCTGCCCGGTGCTGGAAGGTTAAGGGGAGAGGTTAGCGCAAGCGAAGCTTTGAACTTAAGCCCCAGTAAACGGCGGCCGTAACTATAACGGTCCTAAGGTAGCGAAATTCCTTGTCGGGTAAGTTCCGACCCGCACGAAAGGCGTAATGATTTGGGCACTGTCTCAACAATGCACCCGGTGAAATTGAAATACCAGTGAAGATGCTGGTTACCTGCGCCAGGACGGAAAGACCCCATGGAGCTTTACTCCAGCTTGATACTGGGATTCGGTATTGCATGTACAGGATAGGTGGGAGACTAGGAAATGGTAACGCCAGTTGCCATGGAGTCGCTGTTGGGATACCACCCTTGTGGTACTGGATTTCTAACCTGCGCCCGTGAACCGGGCGGGGGACAATGTCAGGTGGGGAGTTTGACTGGGGCGGTCGCCTCCGAAAGGGTATCGGAGGCGCTCAAAGGTTCCCTCAGAATGGTTGGAAACCATTCGAAGAGTGCAAAGGCAGAAGGGAGCTTGACTGCGACACCGACGGGTGGAGCAGGTACGAAAGTAGGACTTAGTGATCCGGTGGTATAAAGTGGGATTGCCATCGCTCAACGGATAAAAGCTACCCTGGGGATAACAGGCTTATCACTCCCAAGAGTTCACATCGACGGAGTGGTTTGGCACCTCGATGTCGGCTCATCGCATCCTGGGGCTGAAGTAGGTCCCAAGGGTTGGGCTGTTCGCCCATTAAAGCGGTACGCGAGCTGGGTTCAGAACGTCGTGAGACAGTTCGGTCCCTATCCGGCGTGGGCGTAGGATATTTGAGAGGAGCTGTCCTTAGTACGAGAGGACCGGGATGGACTGGCCGCTGGTGTATCTGTTGTTCTACCAAGAGCATGGCAGAGTAGCCAAGCCGGGAAGGGATAAACGCTGAAGGCATCTAAGCGTGAAGCCCCCCTCAAGATGAGATATCCCAACGTAAGTTGTAAGACCCCTTGAAGACGACGAGGTAGATAGGTCAGAGGTGGAAGTGTGGTAACACATGTAGCTGACTGATACTAATCGGTCGAGGGCATAACCAAGACGGAGATAGGTAAGAAGATGTAGAGTTTCTTGTATACGGTTTTGAAGGTATATATGAAGAGGCTGTAGACCATAAGGTTTGCAGCTTTTTTTGTTCAGTTCAGAGCCAGGCAGAAGTAGAGGGAAGAACTATGCCGTGCTTGCACGAGGTATAGTTCTTCCCTCTACTTCTATTTGGCGGATACGTTCACTGACGAAACGCGTAGCGTTTTGGAAGTGAACTGGCTCTGAATATGTCTCTGAAAAACTTATTTAAGTAATATGATATAAACAAGTTTTGGTTGAACTTATTTAAGTAATATGATATAAATAAGTTTGAGAGGATGATACGTATGAAATATAATTTTTCAAAGGACCTGCAGTCAATTCGAGAGATATTAGGTCTTACACAAAACGAATTTGCAAAACAGATTGGCGTGGAACAAGTAACAATTTCAAGAAATGAACTGGGAAAAACAGATCCTTCTGCAAAGCTTTTAGAGAGAGTATACATATATGCATTTGTAAAAAATATAAAGATAAATAAATTAAAGGAAATGCTTTGGAGAGATGACTTAGAAAAGAATGAAAAATTACTTTTCCATGGTGCGAAAAGTGGAATTGACGGAGAGATAGATATTCATAGAGGCAGATGCAATAATGATTTCGGACAGGGATTTTATACAGGAGAAAGTTATGAACAGGCAATATCGTTTGTATCAGGGTTTGAGCATTCATCGGTGTATTATATTTGTTTTGATGACAGGAATCTGAAATGTAAAAGATATAAAGTGGATCAGGAATGGATGATGACGATTGCCTACTATCGAGGTGCACTGGATGAGTATAAGAATCATCCGGCTATAAGAAAACTTATAGAACAGTCAAGAGATTGTGATTATATCATTGCGCCAATAGCAGATAATCGTATGTTTCAGATTATCAATTCATTTATTGACGGAGAGATCACGGATGAACAATGTAAGCACTGTCTTGCGGCAACGAATCTTGGAATGCAGTATATTCTTATAAGCGAAAAAGCTGCCTCGCAGGCAAAACTTATAGAACGTTGCTATATTTCAGAGAATGAAAGGGAATACTATAAGAACGTACGATTTGAAGAGTCGAAGCTGGGTGCTAATAAAGTGAAATTGGCGAGAAAGCAATATAGAGGAAAAGGTCAATATATTGATGAAATTCTGGTGTAAAGAGGTGAGTGATGTATGAAGAAGATAGATAAGAATGGCTTGCTTTTGTGCGACCTCCAGGCGACGGCATTTGAATGTTCTGTGGATAAAATGGAGTCAAGCTCAGAGATTTTTATCAGACGATTTATGAAAAGTGAGATAGCTAAAAGATTTGATAATGAATCGATCCTTGAAACTAATATACAGGCGAATGATATTTTGCAGTTAGTAGATGAAGAGTATGGTGTGTCTGATTATGGCTCTGTGAAATATACTCACAATGAGATGTACTGGATTGGATATATTTACAGATATTTTGCTGTTACTTATGAATTAACATCACCACAAGTTTATAAAATTGTAAAACCTAAGGAATTACGCGGTTTATTTTTACCGTATCACACTATGGACCCGGCTCAGGCAATTGAGAGAATATTGGAAGCAAAAGAGATGTTGATTGATGAGGATATGGAACTGAAACGTCAGTATGAAATTTTTAAAAGAATAAGAAATCAATAAGATTCATATTGACTATTTGGGTGTTTCGTACTAGTATATTAAAGAACACGAAGAAGAGACGAGTAGCATGTGTTGAAGGACCCAGAGAGAGAAGTATTTGGTGGAAGCTTCTTGACTGATCATATGTGAAGACCAGCTCTGAGTGACCCTAATCCGGTCCGGTGATACCGTTATCATCAGTAATGAGATTTTCCATAGATGATTTATACATAAGTAATTTATGCATGGATAATTCTAGTTGAGATATGACTTAGGATATGGAAGATGAAGATGGGTGGAACCACGATAGATATATCGTCCCTGACATTGTTTTAAGACAGTGCCAGGGACTTTTTTATATGTTAAAGAGGGTAGAAAGTCAGAGGCATGATCTTAAAATCAGAAGTATCTATTTTATGCTCATATACAGGAGCACACATTTTTATCATGAGGAGGAAATTAAAATGAAGATCACATTAAAAGACGGATCTGTCAAAGAGTATGCAGAAGCAAAATCAGTATATGATATTGCATCAGACATCAGTGCAGGTTTGGCAAGAGTTGCCTGTGCAGGAGAAGTGAATGGAGAAATCGTTGATCTTAGAACAGTAGTAGATCAGGATTGTGAATTGAATATTGTAACAGCCAGTGATCCGGAGGGACTCAGAGTTATCCGTCATACAGCATCTCACGTGCTGGCTCAGGCGGTTAAGAGAGTGTTCCCAAATGCAAAGATCGCCATCGGACCGGCAATCGACGATGGTTTCTATTATGATTTTGAAGCAGAACCATTTTCAAGAGATGATCTGGATAAGCTGGAAGCAGAGATGAAGAAGATTATCAAAGAAGGACATGAATTAAAGAGATTTACACTTCCTAGAGAAGAAGCAATCGCATTTATGAAAGAGAAGGATGAGCCATTCAAGGTAGAGTTGATCGAAGACCTGCCGGAAGGCGAAGAAATCTCATTCTATGATCAGGGAGAATTTGTAGACCTGTGTGCAGGACCGCACCTGATGAGTACAAAGGGCATCAAGGCATTTAAGCTGACATCATCATCTATGGCATACTGGAGAGGTGATTCCGAAAAAGCACGTTTGCAGAGAATTTATGGTACTGCATATAATAAGAAAGAGGAACTGAAAGCACACCTCGAGAAAATGGAAGATGCAAAACGCAGAGATCACAATAAACTTGGCCGTGAGATGGAATTATTTACAACGGTAGATGTGATCGGACAGGGACTTCCACTCTTCCCACCGAAGGGAACGAAGATGATCATGAAGCTGCAGAGATGGATCGAGGATCTGGAAGATAAAGAGTGGGGCTATGTACGTACCAGAACTCCGCTGATGGCCAAATCTGATCTGTATAAGATTTCCGGACACTGGGATCACTACAAAGACGGAATGTTCGTACTGGGTGATGAGGAGAAAGATAAAGAAGTGTTTGCACTTCGCCCGATGACTTGCCCATTCCAGTACTATGTATATAAGAATACACAGAAGTCATATCGTGATCTTCCTTACAGAATGAGTGAGACATCTACACTGTTCCGTTCAGAGGATTCAGGAGAAATGCACGGACTGACACGAGTTCGTCAGTTTACAATTACTGAGGCTCACAATGTTATCCGCCCGGATCAGGCTGAAGAAGAATTGAAGAACTGTCTGGATCTGGCATACTATGTGCTGACTACATTAGGACTGCAGGATGATGTGACATATCGTCTGTCTAAATGGGATCCGGCTAATAAAGCAAAATACCTTGGTGATGACAATTACTGGAACAGCACACAGGATGCGTTGCGTGCCGTACTTCATGAGAAGAATGTGCCATTCGTAGAGGCTGACGGAGAAGCTGCATTTTATGGTCCAAAGATCGATATTCAGGCTAAGAATGTATATGGTAAAGAAGATACCATGATCACAATTCAGCTTGACTGTGCGATTGCTGATAACTTCGATTTGTATTACATTGATCAGAATGGCGAGAAGAAACGTCCTTACATCATTCACAGAACATCGATGGGATGCTACGAACGTACACTTGCATGGCTGATCGAGAAATACGCCGGCAAGTTCCCGACATGGCTGTGTCCGGAGCAGGTGCGTGTACTTCCTATTTCTGAAAAATACGCAGACTATGCGAATGAAGTATGCAAAGAGTTGAAGAAAAATGATATCGACGCTACAGTTGATAACCGTTCAGAGAAGATTGGATTCAAGATCCGTGAGGCAAGACTGGATAAGCTGCCATATATGTTAGTAGTCGGACAGCAGGAAGAAGCAGACGGAACAGTGTCTGTAAGAAGCCGTTATGCAGGTAATGAAGGAACCAAGCCACTTGCTGAGTTCATCGATGCAATCTGCAAAGAGATCCGCACAAAAGAGATCAGAAAAGAATTGCCGGAAGAAGAAAAGGCAAAATAATCATTAGAATGAAAATAGCTGGTACACAGTTCTGTCAAGAATCATAGATTCGATGTGCTGTGTACCGGCTATTTATTTGCATTTGGCATGCATTATACTTCGGCATGTTCAGTAACATACTTTTTAAAGTTCATAACAACCGGTGCCTGGTATACATTTTTTAAAGTAGCCATATAGAAGAGTCTTTCCCAGGATGGGGTTGCGATTTCTATGATGGATACAGGCATGTAGGAAAGAATCGGCATCTTCGGAACGACAGCAATACCAAATCCGGCACCGACAAGTCCGGCAACACCCTGATCTTCTTCCATGGAATAAGCAATCTCCGGATAGCCGCCACATTTTTCAAATAGTTTATCAATAACCTGCCTTAAACCACTTCGCTTAGAAAAGACGATATGTGGATAAGCAAGTGAATCTTTCAAATCTATAGAAGTCCTATCTTCTAAAGGATGCCCTTTGGGTACGATCAGTACAAGTTCCTGTTTGGCAACAGGGGGAAATTCGATCAATGGTTCATTATCCATCTTTGAACAGAATGCAATGTCATATTTCCGTTCTTTTAATCCTTGGATCATGTCAAAGGTAAGACCGGTCGAACTGTGAAAATGAAAATCAATCTTCTTATTAGATGAGGAATCCAAAAAACCTTTCACAAAGTTAGGAACAACAGTGCTGCTGAGTACACGAAGTTCAGCAATATCTATCCGACCTTCCCCAAATCCTGTCATTTGAAGCTTATTGACGCTTGAATCAAGCATATTCAGAGCCTGTTCAACATCAACCAGAAAAGCCTGTCCACATTTGGTAAGTACCACATTGCGGCCATCCTTTTCAAAAAGCTTAACACCGAGTTCCTTTTCCAGAGATGAGATTGCATGACTCAGGCTGGGCTGGGTAATAGAGAGGATTTCAGCTGCTTTTGTATAATGTTCCAGATGAGCGAGAGTAGCAAAATATCTGAGATGATAGAGATTCATAAGGTTTTCTCCTTTTCTGATTAATATTTGTATCTTACCGTTATTTGTAAGTGAGTATTTAGTATTCAGTTATATCATCGTACCACGAATTGCCAATAAAATCCATAAACAAAATCTATCGATTGTGACAGAATTATCAATTTGTCTTTTATTTAACGATTCGTTATAATTTAGACATAGAAAATATTACAAGATTGAACGACCAAATTAACGGTATAGTATTCAATTTCACAATGGAGGTAGAATTATGTCAAAGAAGAATCCAATCACAGTAAGCTCATGGACACTTGGAGATCAGTGTAAATTTGAAGATCGTGTAATCGCTGCCAAAGAAGCAGGATATGAAGGAATCGGTCTTCGTGCAGAGACTTATGTTGATGCTTTGAATGAAGGACTTCATGATGAAGACATTCTTGCAATTCTTGACAAACATGACATGAAAGTAACAGAGGTAGAGTACATTGTTCAGTGGTGTGAAGAACATCGTTCCTATGAGCAGAAGTACAAAGAGCAGATGTGTTTCCATATGTGCGAACTCTTTGGAGTAGGTCACATCAACTGCGGACTGATGGAAAACTATTCTGTAGAGTACACAGCTCAGAAGTTAAAAGAACTGTGTCAGAGAGCCGGCAAATACATTATTGGTGTTGAGCCGATGCCATACAGTGGAATTCCGAACCTTCAGAAAGGCTGGGAAGTTGTAAAAGCTTCCGGATGTGACAATGCAATGCTGATTCTTGATACATGGCATTGGGTAAGAGCAGATCAGCCGTACGATATCCTGACACCGGAAATCGCTGAGAAAGTTATTTCTATCCAGATTAATGATGCTTATGACAGACCGTATGCAGCTTCAATTTTAAGAGATGAGTCTATGCATGACCGTCTTGCACCGGGAACAGGAGCAAAGGATACAGCAGGATTTGTTAAGATGATCAAAGATGCCGGAATCGATCCAAAGGTTGTTGGTGTAGAAGTAATCTCTGATGAGATCCTTGGAAGAGGAATCGATGCAGCAGCTGCTTATACATATGAAAACACAGAAAAAGTATTAAAAGAAGCCTGGCCAGAACTGGTAGACTAATTCAGAAAACAGATTCATTGAAAAAAGAGGTAAAATAATGAAATTCAAAAATATGTTTTCTCCGATTCAGATCGGACCTATGACAGTTAAGAATCGTTTTGTAGTTCCCCCGATGGGAAATAACTTCGCTAATTCAGATGGAACATGGAGTGATCAGTCCGTTGCATATTACAGTGAACGTGCAAAAGGACAGTTTGGTCTGATTACGATTGAAGCAACTGTAGTACATAAAGGTGCTAAGGGAGGCCCTAAGAAACCTTGCCTGTATGATGATAACAGTATTGAAAGCTTGAAGAGAATTACAGATGCCTGTCACGCAGAAGGCGCAAAGATTTCTATCCAGCTTCAGAATGCAGGACCGGAAGGTAATGCAAAGAATGCAGGAGCACCGATCGAGGCTGCAACAGCAATTGCATCTGCAGACGGAAGGGACATTCCGGAAGCAGTACCTACAGAAAAAGTGTATGAACTTGTAAAAGGATATGGTGATGCAGCAGTTCGCGCGATGAAGGGCGGAGCTGATGCAGTAGAAATTCACATGGCACATGGTTATCTTGTAAATTCATTCATGTCACCAAGAACCAATAAGCGTGTCGATGAATTTGGCGGAAGCTTTGAAAACAGAATGAGATTTTCTCGTCTGATCATTGAGGAAGTTAAGAAGAAAACAGAAGGAAAGATTGCCGTTCTTGCACGTATCAACAGTACAGAAGATATGTTTGGCGGACTTGATAATCACGATATGTGTGCAGTAGCAGCTTACCTGGAAGAGTGTGGAATTGACGGACTTCACGTATCTCGTGCAGTACATCTGAAAGATGAATATATGTGGGCACCTACAGGTATCCACGGCGGTTTCTCGGCAGAACTGGTTGCTAATATTAAGAAGTGTGTATCTGTTCCGGTTATTACAGTTGGTCGATATACAGAGCCACAGTTTGCAGAACAGATGATCAAACTTGGCAATGCAGATCTGGTAGCATTTGGACGTCAGTCACTGGCTGATCCTCATACTCCGGAAAAAGCGCAGGAAGAAAGACTTGAAGATCTGACACCATGTATCGCCTGTCTGCAGGGATGTGTTGCTAATATGTATGCAGGTAAGCCACTTTGCTGTCTGGTGAATCCAGTACTTGGACGTGAGGTTGAAGGACTTCCGAAGGCTGAAAAAGCGAAAAAAGTATACGTGATCGGCGGTGGCGTAGCAGGTATGTGTGCTGCATTCACAGCTAAGAGACGTGGACATGATGTTACTTTATTTGAAGCAACAGATAAGCTTGGCGGTAATATGAGACTGGCTGCTTACCCACCGGGAAAAGGTGATATCACCGGTATGATCAGGAGCTACATTGTAAAATGTGAAAAAGCCGGCGTTAACATCAAGATGAATACAAAGGTGACAGCACAGATGTTAAAAGAAGATACACCGGATGCAGTTATTCTTGCAACAGGATCAGAGACATTAGTACTTCCATTTATCAAAGGTATCCACAATCCGGATATTGTATATGGTGTTGACTGTCTGGAAGGAACACGCCCGGTAGGACACAAAGTCTTAGTTGTTGGTGGCGGTATGGTAGGTGCAGAGACTGCTGACTTCCTTGCAGAACAGGGACATGAAGTAGCTGTTATCGAAATGAGAGATGCGATCGGACCGGATGTAATTCACGAGCACCGTGTATTCCTCATGGAAGCATTTGAAAAATATGGTATCAAGCAGATCACAAGCGCTGCTGTATCAGAGATTTTCTCAGATGGTGTAAGCTACAAGAACGCAGCAGATAAATCTGACGAGACAATCTATGAGGCAAGAGGATTTGATACCGTAGTTCTGTCTATGGGATTCAGCTCACGCTATACACACCGTGACGGTCAGAACGTAGTATATGACTTCGCTGAAGAATTAAAAGACATCGTACCAGAAGTTCACATGGTAGGTGACGCTGTAAGAGCACGTCGTGCACTGGATGCTACAAAAGAAGCATACGATATTGCGTTAAAACTGTAAATCTTATAATAACATACATATTCATCTGGCAGTCCGTGATATACGGACTGTCATAGAAAAGAAAACCAGGAGGATTAGGATTATGGAAAAAAGAATTTCCGGACACACAGGCTTAATGGGATTATTTGGAACACCGGTTGGACATTCAGGATCTCCGGCAATGTACAACTTCAGTTTCCAGCATGACGGATTGGATTATGCATATATGGCATTTGATGTAACAGAAGAAGAGATGCCAAAAGCATTTGATGCAATTCGTTTATTCAAAATGCGTGGTGGTAACTTTACTATGCCATGCAAAAATATTGCAGCAGAGTTAGTAGATAAGCTTTCTCCGGCAGCAGAGATCATTGGTGCCTGTAATGTATTTGTTAATGATGACGGTGTAATCACAGGTCACATTACAGATGGTGTTGGATTCGTTAAGAACCTTGAACTTAACGGAGTACCTGTAAAAGATAAAAAGGTAGTTGTACTTGGCGCCGGCGGAGCAGCTACAGCTATTCAGGTTCAGTTAGCACTTGACGGAGCAAAAGAGATCAATATCTTCAGCATTCAGGATAAGTTCTTCGAGAGAGCAAAAGGAACACAGGCTAAATTAGCAGAGAAGTGTCCGGAATGCGTTGTTACCGTTGAAGATCTGGATGACAAGGCAAAACTGGAAGAAGCAGTTAAGGCTTGTGATATTCTGGTAAATGCAACAATTATGGGAATGAAGCCACATGAGGATGTAACACTGGTTGACAAATCATTGTTCCGTAAAGACCTGGTTGTAGCAGATACAGTATATAATCCGGAGAAGACAAAGATGATCGTTGAAGCAGAAGAAGCCGGATGCAAAGCAATCGGTGGTGTAGGAATGCTTCAGCAGCAGGGGGCAGTAAACTACGAACTGTTCGTTGGAAAAGAGATGCCACTTGCCGAGTATCAGGAATTTCAGAAGGCACAGGCAAAATAAAACAATTCGACAAAGGAGATTGAGGGAATGAAAGCAAAAAAATATTTATTGTCTATCATTTGTGTTTATTTTTGTTATTTGACACATGGTATTCAAGCTATTATTTTAAGCCAGAATAACGTAAATTTTGCAAAACAGTGGGGATTCAATATGTCAGACCCACAGTCTGCAGCATATGCGGCAGGTATTGCAGCAGTTAGTACAGCAGTTGCATGGACTGGTTTCGGTAAATTCGTCAGTGTGTGGATCGGTGGAGAAATCTCTGACCGCGTAGGACGTAAGAAATTAATGATCGGCGGAGCTATCTTATATATTATCTGCTTCCTTGGATTCTTATTTACAAGCAGCGCTGTAGTCGCTTCTATCTGCGGATTTGTTGCTGGAGTTGCAACATCAGGATTCTGGGATGCATCCGGATATCCGGCTGTACAGGAAGCTTATCCTGCAGCACCTGGTTCTGCGCTGATCGGAATCAAATTCTTCGTTTCATTGTCTGGTATGGTGTATCCGCTCCTGGTTGTACATAACGCAAGCAATGGAAACTGGAAATTAAATGTAATCATTCCGGTTGTACTGTCAATCGTTTGTTTAGTACTTGCAATTGTTGCTCCATTTGTTTATGATGATCAGAAGAAGGCATCAGAAGGAAAAAATGGCAAATCAAATGATGAAGTACAGGCAGAGATTAATGCAGCTAAGGCAGCGATGCTTACTAAGCCAAACAAATTTGTAGTATTTCTGGTAATGTTTTATGCATTCCTTTGCATGGCAATCATGTATGGTGCACAGCAGTATACAAAGGCATTTGGATTATCCGTATGTGGACTTTCCGAGATGCAGGCAGCCGGTATGACTTCCATTTATACAATCGGATCTATCTGTGCAGTAATCTTCTGGGCATTCATGATGGCTAAATTAAAATGGAGTCCGCTGAAAGTTATCCTGATCGATTCTATCTGTACAGCAGTTGCACTTGCAGGTGTACTGTTTATCCATCAGGTAGCAATCATTTACATCGCAATTGCAATGTTAGGATTCTTTGCAGCAGGTGGTGCTCTTCAGACAGGTCTTGCAGTGGTTCAGTTGTTTAACCCAGGACCAAAAGGAAGAAACACAGGTATTTATTACACATTCATGGGTGCAGCAAGCTACCTGATTCCGGTAGTAGCAGCACAGCTTACAAAAGCATCAGGTGAGGCTAATGCAGTTTACACCCTTATGATCATGTTATTAGTATTTGCAATTCTTGCTATTTTAAGTTCCCTCTACTTAGTAGCTCAGCACAAGAAAATCTTCGGAAAAGGTGCATTGTAGAATATAATAAAGAAAATTGGGACTGGCGTTCCGAAAGATGTTATCATCTATAAGAATACAGTCCCGTTTTTTTAAGAATGCATTGTTAAAAAAAAGACATTTATAAAAAATATACTTAAAATTAGAGGAAAATCCAGTTGTTCTATAAAATTTATCTATAGAATAACTGGCATTGTGTTTAGACGACTGAATTGCCGGAAGTATACAGTTTAATGCTGTGTAATAAATTATAAGATAAAGGAGGACGCTCAAAGATGAGTCCGAAAAGAGCAAAAAGACCTAATGAACTTCCATATATTCCACTTGGTCCATTTCAGTGGAGAATTCCAGGGGTTCATTATAAAATTGAGTATGTAGAGTTTTTTCAGGGCCTGATCCTTGGCGCTACAGCTTTAAGTTCGATTCCATACCTGACTGATAATCTTGGACTTCCATATGAACTTGCATGGAGTTGTGTCATCATTGAAGTATTTATGTATATGCTTCACGGATGGCTGGGAGATCCGGTAGTTCCTGGATGGATCACCCCGACCCTGCCATTTACTTTGGCATATTTGAATGGATTTGAAAAAGGACCTGAGCGAATTCAGGCAATGATCGCATTGCAGCTGCTGGTAGCCTTTGTATTTATATTTATGGGAATCACCAAGCTTGCAGATAAATTTGTAAATGGTGTGCCGAATTCGATTAAAGGTGGTATTCTGATCGCAGCCCCGATCACGGTATTGCAGGGACAGTTGTCTGACGGAAGTCAGTTGATGACAGCACCGATAGCAACACTTGCAGGTACCTTGTTACTTGCATTCCTGAGTTTTTCACCGTTCTGTGAAAAGAACAGAGACAAATATAAAATACTGGATATTATGGCAAAATATGGTAATTTATTCCCATATCTTGTTGCTATGTTAGCCGGAGTTGCACTTGGAGAATTATCAAAACCGGTTCTGGAACTTGGAACAGTCATCAGAATCCCTGATTTCAGTAATATCTTCCATACAGTCAGCATTTTTGCAGTCGGATTTCCACCGATTTCAAAATTCATCAGTGCACTCCCATTAGCATTGATCTGCTATGTACTGGCATTTGGAGATTTTGTTACGTCTAAGACACTGGTAGCAGAGGCACAGGAGAGCCGAAGTGATGAATATATTGACTTTAACTCAAGCAGATCGAACCTGATCAGTGGTCTGAGAAACTTGATCCTTGCAATATTTGCGCCGTTCCCACCACTGGCCGGACCGCTCTGGGTAGGTATGACAGTATCCGTTGCTATGCGTTATAAAGAAGGAAAGAAAGCAATGAAATCTCTGATCGGTGGAATGAGTTCTTTCCGTATGGCAACATTCCTCAGTGTTATTTTGGTGCCGATCGTGTCATTCATGAAGCCGATCATGGGTGTTGGTTCAGCAATCACTCTCTTATTCCAGGCGTATGTATGTGCAAGAATCGGTATGGAATATTGTAAGACAAGCACAGATAAGAGTATTGCCGGTGTTATGGCAGCAGTTCTGGCATTCAAGGGTTCAGGCTGGGCATTGGTTGTAGGCTTTGCAATGAACCTGATGTTATCGAACATGGAATTCCAGAAGAGAAAACTGGGATTGGTTGATACAGAGAATGTAGATCAGATTGAAACAAAGGACAATGAGCCTTCATAATATATGACAGCGTAACAGGGAAAACCGGAATGATTCCGGTTTTCCCTGTTTTTTTGCAATGATGAAATGATTGATATGTCAGAGTTCACAGATACTTCATTTGAAAATGTGTATTACCTGTGGTAGAATTATACCATTAATAAAGAATGACGATGTGATGGAGGTTAATAGATAATGGAAGCATATAAACAGGAATTTATTGAATTTATGGTAGAGAGTAATGTATTGAAATTTGGCGAATTTACATTAAAGAGTGGCAGAAAGTCTCCGTTCTTTATGAATGCAGGAGCATATGTGACCGGTTCGCAGCTTAAGAGACTGGGTGAGTATTATGCGAAGGCGATCCATGATACTTATGGTGATGATTTTGATGTGCTGTTCGGACCTGCATATAAGGGAATTCCGCTTAGTGTAGTGACTGCTATTGCATACAGTGAATTGTACGGAAAGGAAGTACGTTACTGCTCTGATAGAAAAGAAGAGAAGGATCATGGTGCAGATAAGGGTAAATTCCTTGGAAGCAGCCTGCAGGACGGCGATCGTGTAATCATGATCGAGGATGTAACCACTTCCGGTAAATCTATGGAAGAGACTGTACCGAAGGTAAAAGGCGCAGCTAATGTCGAGATTGTAGGACTGATGGTATCTCTGGACCGTATGGAAGTTGGCAAAGGCGGCGTGAAGTGTGCGCTGGATGAAGTGAAGGATCTGTATGGATTTGAGACAAAAGCGATCGTTACGATGAAAGAAGTCGTAGAGCATCTGTATAACAGAGAGTGTCAGGGTAAGATCGTGATCGATGATACTTTGAAAGCTGCGATTGATGCATATTATGAGCAGTATGGAGCAAAATAGCAGGAGGTGTAAGTATGAACGAAAAGGCATATAAGACAATGGGACTTACGGGAGCAGCGAATATCGCGATCGGTATCGTGGTGATGGTTGTCGGTGTGGCAGCCGGTGTGGTAGCTGTGATCGGAGGAGCAAGACTTCTGAAGAACAGAGAGGGACTGATGTTCTAATATGAGTAGAAATAAAAGGGGAAAGGGCATGCGCTTTCTGGGGAAGGTGCTGTTCGTGTTATATATAGGATTTATCATTTATTTCCTCCTGTTTTCAGATCTCTATGGACGAACAGGCGTTATGGAGGAATATCGATATAATCTGGTACTGTTCAAGGAAATTAAAAGGTTCTGGCAGTACCGTGAACAGCTTGGATGGTATGCGATGTTCACAAATCTTTTTGGAAATGTGATTATTTTTATGCCATTTGGGTTCTTCCTGCCGATGGCGAGTAAATACCGCAGCTTTTTTGCAGCGGTATTTTACAGTTTTACACTGAGCCTGTGCGTGGAGACATTTCAGTTGTTGACGAAGGTGGGAAGTTTTGATGTGGATGACCTGCTTCTAAATACAATCGGCGGAGTGGCAGGATATATTATATTTGTGATTTGTGCAGCAGTAAGGAGGCGGCATGTTAGACTATCTACGAGAAAGCGCAGATGAAAGAGCGATACGAAGAGAACATACGAAGCGCGAGAAGGAACGCAGGAAGAGAAGAATACACAAATACGGTCAGATGGAACTGAAGCATTCCAGAAGAGGATGCATCTCTTGTATGCTGGCAGTTCTGTCTGCGTTTTTGCTGGTCAGTATTTTTTCTGTGTCATATCTCAGGCATGGTGATGTGAATATTCTGATCGGCATTGCAGGGCTTCTGGCACTTGTGCTTGCCGTATCCGGACTCAGACGGGGAATCGAAGGCTTCAAAGAACGCAATAAAAATTACATAACCTGCAAGGTCGGAACGGCATGTAATGGAATCCTTTTGCTCATTTATCTTGCAATATTTATAAGGGGGCTATTTTAAATGACAACAGAACGATATGAACTGGCAGCAGAGCGAATCAGACAGATACCGAAGGAAGAGGCAGTCAGCCTTCCTTTCCGGCGGTATTTTCAGAGTGTGTCTGAATTTGTTCTGCTGCTTCTTGATTTAAAGAAAATGATGGAAAACGGAAGCTATGGGAAGCTTTCGGTAGAAGAAAAGAAAGAATGGAACCATAAGCTGTATGCAGATATACTGCCGGAGCAGTATGAAGAGAGTTATGCGAATCCGACATATGCAGTGAAGGAGCTTGGCGAAGATTACGGACAGATCTTAAGCTTCCTGTATGCAGAAGTCCGTGGAGGAATTGCCTGGGTATTTGAAAGAAAAGAAGAATACCTGACGATCCTGATGGAACTTTTTCTGGAGGTCTATAGCTGCTTTGCGGTGGCAGAGGCTGAAGAAGGACGTGAGGTATCGCTTCATGAGCTGAAGGATATCCTGTATTGGTATGCCAGCGATTACTGTGATGTATTTGCGGCAGAACGGATCTGTGACCAGATTGATCCGTCCAGGGATTTTGCGAAGAATATTATTGAAAATGCAGATCTTACGAATGCAGAGTATCTGTATAGCTTTGGAGAATATATTGGTGAGAACCAGATCCGTACAGCAGAGCATCTGGCAGAACTTCCGGAGGAAGTGATCCGTAAGATGGCAGAGGTGTATACCGAAGGTTACCGCATCGGTTTTATTAATACGGGCAAAGATCTGTCTAAGAAATCGGTTGTCAGCATCCGTTACGTGCTGGGATTTGAACGCGTGATCAAGCTTGCGATTGCAAACTTTGCGAAGATGGGACTGAAGCCTGTAATCTATCGCGCGGGCGTCAGCGTCCTGACAAAAGCGAGAAATGGACGCGCCGGATATTATGGAGGTATTCCGAATCCACAGTATGATTATGACCATAAGGATGATATGGGATTATTCTTGAATAAACGATTCATCGAGCGGAAGCTGGAAGTAATGAAGCATACGTATGAGGAACACAAGGAACTGGCAGCGCAGTTTGCTGGACCGGCAGTGATTGAGACTTTCGGCGAGAAACCATTTATACCGGAAGTTAAGGAAGAAGCAGTAACGCTGAATGAGAAGCAGGAAAAGATCTTCCTGTCTTACACCAGCAAAGCGGGGCAGCTCATGAATACCTATATCAAGGGTGAGGAAAGAAGCTTCACGATTGTGGCTTATCCGGTGCCGGAGATTGGCTCGAAGTATGAAGAGATCTTCAACGAGACGATCCGGATCAATACGCTGGATGCGGCATTGTACACGAAGGTACAGCAGACGATCATCGATGCGCTGAATCAGGGAACTTCTGTGCATATTCTCGGACGTGGCAAGAATAAGACAGATCTTACCGTACAGTTGCATACGCTTCAGGATCCGGAGAAGGAGACAATATTTGAAAACTGTGTGGCAGATGTGAATATTCCGGTGGGTGAGGTGTTTACTTCACCACAGCTACAGGGAACGAATGGTAAGCTGCATGTGACACAGGTATATCTGGGTGAATTACAGTACCTGGATCTGGAAATGGATTTCCTGGATGGTAAGATCGCAGATTACCGTTGCAGTAATTTTGATAATGAAGAAGATGGTAAGAAATATATCGCAGACCATGTATTGCATAATCATGAGACACTTCCGATGGGTGAATTTGCCATTGGCACGAATACGACTGCCTATGTGATGGGAAGAAAATATGGCATCGAGGACAAGCTGCCGATCCTGATCGCGGAGAAGACGGGACCGCATTTTGCAGTAGGCGACACCTGCTATAGCTGGTGTGAGGATGTCAGAGTCTACAATCCGGATGGAAAAGAGATCATTGCAAAGGATAATGAGATATCCCTGCTCCGGAAAGAGGATGTGTCGAAAGCATACTTTAACTGCCATACGGATATTACCATTCCGTATGATGAGCTGGGAAGTATCCGTGTGCAGACTGCAGAGGGAAAAGAACTCTCAATAATAGAAGGCGGAAGATTTGTGCTGCCGGGTACAGAGGTGCTGAATGAGCCGCTGGACCAGGAAAATGCATAATAACTGGTCATTAATTCATCTAATAAGTAACTTGGGTAAATGCATTGAATAATTAGTTCTGCTTATGCTATGATATGAGCGTAAATAGGAAAACAGACACATTTTCGGAAGAGAAAGGATGAAAAAGATGCCAAAAGTAGGAATCGTAATGGGCAGTGACTCGGACTTAAAAGTAATGAGCAAAGCCGCTGACATGCTGGATAAACTTGGAATCGAATATGATATGACGATCATATCCGCACATCGTGAGCCGGATGTATTTTTTAAATATGCGGGATCAGCAGAAGAGAAGGGCTATAAAGTAATTATTGCGGGCGCAGGAATGGCAGCACATCTGCCGGGAATGTGTGCAGCAATATTCCCACTTCCGGTAATCGGCGTACCGATGTCCGGCAAGAACCTGGACGGACAGGACGCACTCTATTCTATCGTGCAGATGCCGCCTGGAATCCCAGTTGCGACAGTAGCGATCGACGGAGGCATGAACGCAGCAATCCTGGCAGCCAGAATGCTGGCTGTATCTGATCCGGAGCTCCTTGACAGACTGAAAGCATATACGACAGAGATGAAAGAGACCGTACAGGGTAAGGATGCAAAGCTTCAGGAGATTGGACATAAAGCATACATGGAACAAAAATAGATAAAGGAGATTCGAAATGGATTATAAGAACGCGGGCGTAGATATAGAAGCAGGTTACAAATCAGTTGAGCTTATGAAAGAGCATGTAAAGAGAACCATGCGTGCAGAAGTACTGGGCGGTTTAGGTGGATTTTCCGGTGCGTTTTCACTGGCAAAGATCAAAGAGATGGAAGAGCCGGTACTGCTTTCCGGTACAGACGGATGTGGTACAAAGGTAAAGCTTGCATTTCTGATGGACAAGCATGACACGATCGGTATCGATGCAGTGGCAATGTGTGTCAATGACATCGCATGTGCCGGTGGAGAACCATTATTCTTCCTGGATTACATTGCATGTGGCAAGAACTATCCGGAGAAGATCGCAGCGATCGTAAGCGGTGTGGCAGAGGGCTGTGTACAGTCTGAGGCGGCGCTGATCGGCGGCGAGACAGCAGAGCATCCGGGACTGATGCCGGAGGAAGAATATGACCTGGCTGGATTTGCAGTTGGCGTATGTGAGAAGAAAGAACTGATCACAGGCGAGAATCTGAAGGACGGAGATGTGCTGATCGGAATGGCATCTACCGGTGTACATAGCAATGGATTCTCACTGGTCCGCAAGGTATTTGAGATGACAAAAGAGTCTCTGGATACTTATTATGATGAACTTGGTAAGACTCTTGGTGAGGCACTGATCGCGCCGACCAGAATCTATGTAAAAGCACTGAAGAGTGTAAAGAATGCCGGCGTTACGGTAAAGGCATGCAGCCATATTACCGGCGGTGGATTCTATGAGAATATTCCGCGTATGCTGAAGGACGGTGTACGTGCAGTTGTTGAGAAAGACAGCTATCCGATCCCTCCGATCTTTACCCTGATGGCAAAGAAAGGTGATATCACAGAGCAGATGATGTATAACACATTTAATATGGGAATCGGTATGGTAGTTGCAGTTGATCCGGCAGATGTGGACAAGACCATGGAAGCAATCAAGGCAGCCGGAGATCAGCCATATGTGATCGGACATATCGAGGCTGGAGAAAAAGGAGTTACATTATGCTAAGAGTACTGGTGATGGTATCTGGCGGCGGTACGAATCTGCAGGCAATCCTGGATTCCGTGCAGTCAGGAGAGATCACAGATACTGAAATCGTAGGTGTGATCAGTAATAACCCGGGTGCCTATGCACTGGAGCGTGGTGAAAAAGCAGGGGTGCCTGTAGAGTGTATTTCTCCGAAGAGTTATGCATCCAGGGCAGAATTTAATCAGGAATTTTTGAAAGCAATTGATAGTTACGAGCCGGATCTGATCGTACTTGCCGGGTTCCTGGTAGTGATTCCGCCGGAGATGATCCAGAAGTACAGAAACCGGATCATCAATATCCATCCGTCACTGATTCCGTCGTTCTGCGGAACCGGCTTCTATGGGCTGAAGGTGCATGAAGCAGCACTTGCCCGCGGAGTGAAGGTGGTTGGAGCTACGGTGCATTTTGTAGATGAAGGAACGGATACCGGTCCGATCATTTTGCAGAAGGCAGTGGAAGTGCAGAACGGAGATACACCGGAAGTGCTTCAGAGACGGGTAATGGAACAGGCAGAGTGGAAGATCCTTCCGAGAGCGATTGATCTGATCGCCCACGGCAAGGTCAGTGTGACAGACGGCAAAGCCATTGTGTCAGAGGATTAGATGACACAGAAGGAGTAGATAGAATGAAAGTACTGGTAGTCGGAAGCGGCGGAAGAGAACATGCAATCTGCTATTGCGTCGCTAAGAGTGAAAAGGCAGATAAGATATATTGTGCACCGGGTAATGCAGGCATTTCTGCGCTGGCAGAATGTGTGCCGATCGGCGCAATGGAATTTGATAAGCTGGTGGCATTTGCCAAAGAGCAGCAGATTGATCTGGTGATCGTAGGTATGGATGATCCGCTGGTAGGCGGTCTGGTAGATGAGCTGGAGGCAGCAGGCATCCGCACATTCGGACCACGCAAGAATGCAGCGATCCTGGAAGGCTCCAAAGCATTTTCCAAGGATCTGATGAAGAAATACAATATTCCTACTGCAGCGTATGAGAATTTTACCGATCCGGACAAAGCACTCGCATATCTGGAGACAGCGAAGTTCCCAATCGTATTAAAAGCAGATGGACTTGCACTGGGTAAAGGTGTATTGATCTGTCAGAATCTGGAAGAAGCCAAAGAAGGCGTGAAGACGATCATGCTGGATAAGAAATTCGGCACGGCCGGTAATGAGATGGTCATCGAAGAATTTATGACCGGACGTGAAGTATCTGTACTGTCATTTGTAGATGGCAATACGATCAAGACCATGACTTCTGCACAGGATCACAAGCGCGCAGGAGATGGGGATACAGGACTGAACACAGGTGGAATGGGAACATTTTCTCCGAGTCCGTTCTATACAAAAGAAGTAGAAGCATTTTGTGAGAAATATATTTATCAGGCAACTGTAGATGCGATGAAAGCAGAAGGCAGACCATTCAAGGGAGTTATCTTTTTTGGTCTGATGCTGACAGAGGATGGTCCGAAGGTGCTGGAATACAATGCAAGATTCGGAGACCCGGAGGCACAGGTTGTGCTTCCGAGAATGAAGAATGATATCATCGAAGTGATGGAAGCATGTATCGATGGAACACTGGATCAGGTAGATCTGCAGTTCGAGGACAATGCGGCTGTCTGTGTGGTACTGGCGAGCGAAGGCTATCCGGTATCTTACGAGAAAGGCATTCCGATCAGCGGACTGGAAGAATTTGACAGGCATGAGGGATATTACTGTTTCCATGCAGGAACCAAATTCGACGGAGACCAGCTTGTGACCAACGGTGGACGCGTGCTTGGCGTGACTGCTAAGGGAAAAGATCTGAAAGAAGCCAGAGCCAATGCCTATGCAGCAACCGAGTGGGTACAGTTTGCCAACAAATATATGCGTCACGATATCGGTAAGGCGATTGATGAAGCATAAAGCTATATTAGAGTTATAAATATTAATAAAAGTAACTGTATGGTTACGGATGATAAAGAGCAGCCTGTGGAGAGCCACAGGCTGTTTGAGTTAGGAGAGTACGTAAGAATGAAGACCAATGATCTGACACAGGGAAGTATCGGGAAAGGATTTGTGCTGTTTGCGATACCGCTATTTCTGGGAAGCCTGTTTCAACAATTGTATAACACGGTAGATATGCTTTTTGTGGGAAATGTGCTTGGCAAGAACGCGGCGGCAGCTGTAGGCGCGAGCAGTATTCTGGTGACCTGTCTGATCAATCTGTTTACCGGAGTGGCAGTAGGAGCCGGGATCGTGATCTCGCAGCTCTTTGGCGCGAAAAAAGAAAAAGATATGAAAGAATCCGTATGGATTGCAGTCCTGGCGGGAGCTGTGGGAGGACTAATCCTTACGGTGATCGGTGTGACCTGTTCCCAAGCAGTATTAGTCAGGCTTCACACGCCAGCTAATATCATTCCGGATGCGGTTCTCTATGTGAGGATTTATTTTCTGGCGGCAATCCCGATGGTGCTTTACAACATGTGTTCCGGTATCCTGCGGGCACAGGGAGATTCCAGGACTCCATTTCATGCACTGGCAGCAGGAGGCGTGCTGAATGTGATTACGGACGCTGTGTTCCTGATATTGCTGGACTGGGGAGTTGCCGGAGTCGCAGTGGCTACGTTATTTTCCCAGAGCATGACAGCAGTATTTCTGTTGATCCATATGCTTCATCATCGCATATTGACTCGTCAGCGTCTGCGGTGGGATCTGCTGGGCAAAATTATCTGTGTGGGAGTTCCGGTAGGGATCCAGTCGATGATCCTCACGCTTTCTAATGTAGTGGTACAATATCATATCAACGGATTTGGGAAAAATGTGATCGCTGCATTTGCAGTATATTTCAAGGCAGAGAATCTGCTGTGCCTGCCAATCATTGCATTCGGTCAGGCGATGGTCACATTTACCGGACAGAATTATGGCGCTGGTAAATATGAGCGCATCCGAAGAGGTATTTTAGTGTGCAATGGAATCGCGGCAGCAGTGCTGGTGGTGTTATCCTGGTCAGCATTAGCAGCAGGTAAATGGATCCTCAGTGCATTCTGTCCGGATCAGCAGGTTGTAGCAGAAGGAATGAGGATCATCAGCGTGACATTTCCGGTGTATTTTGTCTACAGTCTGTTTGAAGTGACCGGAGGTGTGGTGCGTGGAATCGGCAAGTCGGTGCCATCTATGGTCATTGTCATTGTGAACTTATGTGTAATCCGTATTCTCATGCTGGAGATCAGTGACCGGGTATTCCACAGTGTGCAGGCGGTGGCAGCTGTTTATCCGCTGACGTGGCTGATGGCAACATTGTCATTTGTAGGATATTATCTGTATGCCCGGAAACAGATGTTGCAATGAAATAATGCCTGTGCTACTATGGGTATAACAAAATTGTAACAAAGGAAGCGATGAGACGATGATTATTGAAATTGACTTCAATAGTGATGAAGCAATCTACATACAGCTCAGGAATCAGATCATTATGGGAATTGCCACGTCTGAGATACAGGAGGGTGAATCTCTTCCATCGGTGCGTCAGCTTGCAGAGACGGTGGGTATTAATATGCACACGGTCAACAAAGCCTATACGGTACTGAAGCAGGAGGGATATATCCAGCTTGACAGAAGGAAGGGAGCGGTGATCGCTCTTGATGTGAATAAGATCGAGGCGGTGGAGAAGATGAGAGCACAGCTTCGGATCCTGCTGGCGAGAGGACTCTGCAAGGATATCAGCAGAGTAGAAGTACACGAGATGGTGGATGAGATCTATGACGAGATGATAGGAGGGTAATACAGAATGAATTATACAACACAGGCACAGGAAGTGCTGAAGCTTGCGGCAGAGTCGGCGAAGCTGATGCAGCATCCTTATATCGGCACGGAGCATCTGCTGATCGGACTCAGCAAGATCTATTCCGGCGTGGCCGGTCAGGTGCTGGATATGAATGGAGTCAAAGAGGAAGACATGCTGAAGATCATGAATGAACTGGTGACTCCACCGGAAGATATGGAGATATCCGGTAAGCCGATGGAGAGTCCGAGACTGCAGTTTATCTTAGAAGAGGCAGCAGGCGAAGCGCAGCATCTGAAAGCAAAAGAAGTGGGAACCGAGCATTTGCTCCTTGCTGTATTAAATGATGCTGACTGCGTGGCATCCCGGATCCTGCAGACGTTAAATGTGAATATGCAGAAGCTGTATCAGGATATTATGCTGGCAGTGGGTGCTGATATGAATGAATATATGTCAGACCTTCAGGGAGAGGGAAGAAAAAAAGGCGTGCTGGAGCAGTTTGGTACAGATCTTACGGAACAGGCAGCAGAAGGAAAGTTAGATCCTGTGATTGGGAGAGAACAGGAGATTGGCAGACTGATGCAGATCCTCAGCAGAAGAACCAAGAACAATCCGTGTCTCGTAGGGGAGCCGGGTGTCGGCAAGACCGCAGTGATCGAAGGTCTGGCTCAGCGCATTTCCGGCGGACTGGTGCCGGAAGGCATGAAAGAGAAGAAGATATTTACCATGGATCTTGCCAGTATGCTTGCCGGTTCCAAGTACCGTGGTGAATTTGAAGAACGTATGAAGAAGCTGATCCAGGAAGTAAAGGCAGCAGGCAATGTGATCCTGTTTCTGGATGAAGTGCATACCATTATCGGTGCCGGAGGCGCAGAGGGAGCCATGGATGCGTCCAATATCCTGAAGCCGTCGCTGGCAAGAGGCGAGATCCAACTGATCGGTGCGACGACCATTGGTGAGTATCGCAAATATATCGAAAAAGATGCAGCACTGGAACGGAGATTCCATCCGGTTACGGTGGAGGAACCAACCAAGGAGCAGTGCCTGGAGATTCTGGAAGGTTTGAAGAGTCGTTATGAGAATCATCATCATGTGACGGTAGAGCAGGAAGCATTGGAAAGTGCGGTCGCATTATCTGTGAGATATGTGAATGACCGTTTCCTGCCGGATAAGGCAATCGACGTGTTGGATGAGGCATGCTCAAAGGTAAGCCTCCGTGGCTTCAAAGTGCCGGACAGTATCGAAGAACTGGAACAGGTGATTGATAATCTGAAGGTTCAGAAAGAAGAAGCAATCCGGGAAGGCAATATGACAGAGGCATCGACTCTCCACAAAGAACAGATTGCAGCAGAAAAGAAATTAGATCAGGCGCGTAACCGTTTTCAGAAAAAGAATAAAGACCGTCAGGTTACAGTTACCGAAGAAGATATTGCTGCTGTTGTATCAGAGTGGACGAAGATTCCGGTGCAGAAGCTTGCAGAATCTGAGAGTGAACGCCTGCGTAAGCTGGAAAAGACATTGCACAAACGTGTGATCGGTCAGGAAGAAGCCGTTACCGCAGTTGCAAAGGCAGTAAGACGAGGCAGGGTCGGATTAAAAGATCCAAACAGACCGATCGGATCTTTCCTGTTCCTTGGTCCTACCGGAGTTGGTAAGACAGAGCTGTCAAAGGCACTGGCGGAGGCATTATTTGGTGATGAAAATGCCATGATCCGGGTAGATATGTCTGAATATATGGAGAAGCACAGCGTGTCGAAAATGATCGGTTCGCCTCCGGGATATGTGGGACACGATGATGGCGGACAGTTATCTGAACAGGTGAGAAGACATCCGTATTCGGTAGTCCTGTTTGATGAGATTGAGAAGGCGCATCCGGATGTATTTAACATTCTGTTACAGGTACTGGATGATGGTCATATTACCGATTCCCAGGGAAGAAAAGTAGATTTCCGTAATACGGTTATCATCATGACATCCAATGCCGGGGCACAGGCAATCATCGATCCGAAGCGTCTTGGATTCGTGACCAAAGAAGACAAAGGTGCGGACTACAAGCGTATGAAGTCTAACGTGATGAATGAGATCAAGCTGGTATTCCGTCCGGAATTCCTGAACCGAATCGATGAGATCATCGTATTCCATTCACTGGGAACAGACGAGATGAAGAAGATTACCGGACTCATGTGCAAAGAAATCGTAAAGCGCGCCAAAGAGCAGCTGAATATCACGTTGACCATCCGTGATTCCGTGAAGAAGCACATCGTAGAGACCGGAACCGACCAGAAATACGGTGCCCGTCCGCTCCGCCGTGCGATCCAGAATCAGTTAGAAGACGCACTCGCAGATGCAATCCTGTCCGGAGAGATCAAATCCGGCGATCATGTAGAAGCAGGACTTCATAAAAAAGAAATAAAATTCTTCGTAAAAGTTGAAGCGTAACGGGGAACGATGTGGTACAATGAGCGTATAGTGACGAACGCACTTTGGAAAGCGTTTGGAGCGACAGACAGAAAGAGCGCGGATAATAATGCTGAACGCGCTAGATGAACAGAAATTCCAGGAGGATAAAACTATGGCAGTAGTAAAAGAACTGTTGAGAGCAGAAAATGACGGAACACTTAGCTTTGGAGATTACACATTGGGATCCAAGACCAAACTGGATGGATTCGAATTTCAGGGCGATATATATAAAGTAAAGACCTTTAACGAGATCACGAAGCTTGAAAAGAACGGCATGTTCGTATACGAATCCGTGCCGGGAACAGCGGTAGAGAACTTCAAAGCATCTGCAGATGAAGTAGTATTCAATGTATCTGCTGATAAAGATATTCAGGTAACACTGGAGCTTGAAGCTGATACAGAGTATGTGATCTACATGGACAATGTCAATATTGGAACCATGAAGACGAACCTGAGTGGTAAGATCAGCGTGAGTGCTGAGATGGATCCGGGTAGAACCGTAGAAATCAAGGTTAAAAAGAAATAAGTAAAATATGTAAGAGATTGCGAGGGGCAGCAGATTGCGGCCCCTCGTTGCATCATAGTTGGGGACTTGTGAGCTCAACAGCATAATGTTAATGGGAGGTAACCGGGTGGCGAAAGCAAAAAAGAGTATATATTTCTGCCAGAACTGCGGACATGAGGAAAGCAAATGGCTTGGGCAGTGTCCGATGTGTAGGGAATGGAATACATTTGTAGAGGAAAAGGTGACGGTATCAAAGGGTACGGCTGCAAAGAATACAGTGCGTGAAGCAGAGGTTGTGACATTATCCAGCGTGTCTACTGATCAGGAAGACCGGATGCAGACGGAGATTGAGGAATTAGACCGTGTATTGGGCGGCGGAGTCGTACCGGGATCACTGGTGTTGGTCGGTGGAGATCCGGGAATCGGGAAGTCAACCTTGCTGTTGCAGGTGTGTAAACGGTTATCAGATCAGGGACGAAAGGTGCTTTACATTTCCGGTGAGGAGTCATTAAAGCAGATTAAACTGAGAGCGAATCGGATGGGGACATTCAGTGACCATCTGCTGTTGTTGTGTGAGACGAATCTGGAAACAATTCGCCAGGTGATCGAGAGAGAGCATCCGGCGGTGGCAGTGATTGACTCGATTCAGACCATGTACAGTGAGGAAGTGACAGCGGCACCGGGAAGTGTGTCGCAGGTGCGAGAGGCGACTAATACGCTGATGCAGATTGCAAAGGGATTAAATATTACCATATTTATTGTAGGTCATGTGACTAAGGAAGGCACCGTGGCAGGGCCGAGAGTGCTGGAGCATATGGTAGATACCGTGCTGTATTTTGAAGGAGACCGTCATGCGTCATATCGTATTCTGAGAGGCGTGAAGAACCGTTTTGGATCCACCAATGAGATTGGAGTATTTGAAATGAGGGAGACCGGACTGGAGGAAGTGCCGAATCCATCGGAATATATGTTGAACGGCCGCCCGGAGGATGCATCCGGATCAGTCGTGGCATGCTCAATGGAAGGAACACGTCCGATCCTGATGGAGATTCAGGCACTGGTGTGTCGGAGTAATTTTGGTATGCCAAGGCGTACAGCAGCAGGTACAGATTATAACAGAGTGAACCTGTTGATGGCAGTGCTGGAAAAGCGAGTGGGACTTCCGCTTTCGAATTACGATGCATATATTAATATTGCGGGTGGTATCCGCATGAATGAGCCTGCGATCGATCTGGGAATTGTCATGGCGATCGTGTCCAGCTACAAGAACCAGTCGATCTCGCCGGGAACAATCGTATTCGGCGAAGTGGGACTGAGCGGCGAAGTGCGTGCGGTGAGTATGCCGGAACAGCGTGTGGCAGAAGCAAGAAAGCTTGGATTTAAAACATGTATTATGCCGCAGGTGTCCAAAGATATGCTGAAAAAGATCGAAGGAATTGAAGTCATTGGTGTAAAATCGGTAAATCAGGCAATGAATCTGATCTAAATCAGGAAGTGGAAAATAAATCAGTGTGGTAATGTAGGAAATAGCTTACAAATAATGATTGCGTAATTGGAATATCAATTACGCAATTTTTTTGCGCAAGTCGTTAAAAAAATATTTTGCATTGCGAATTTTATTCGGAGTGTCTGAAGCTTTATGTTTGATAGACTAAGTTAAGGATAGCGTGGACTTGTAATTTTGGTTTGCGTTTTTAGAGAGAACAGATTTTATTAAATTGAAGGAAGGTTAGTGTGATGAGTAAGACATTAAAGCTTGCAGATTATCTTGGAAAACCATTTGATTGTTCATGTGGAAGAACACATTCTACTACACTGGAAGGTGTAACAGTTAGCGCAGGAGCTATGAAGGCACTGCCAGAATATGTAGAGAAATACGGATTTAAGAATTTATACATCGCATGTGATGAGATTACATACGGTATTGCGGGAGAGAAAGTAATGAACATCCTGAAAGATGCCGGAATCAAAGCAAAAGCACATGTATTCAAGGGAAAGAGATTTATCCCGGACGAGAAAGCACTAGGAGAACTTATGATTGATGCAGACAGAGATTGTGATCTGGTTGTAGCAGTAGGAACAGGTTCTATCAACGATATGTGCCGTTTCTTCAGCTTCCAGATGGGAGTTCCTTATGCAATCGTTGCAACAGCAGCACCGATGGATGGATTTGCTTCTTCAGGAGCAGCTCTGATCATCAACAGCATGAAGACAACAATCCCGGCTCAGACACCGCTGTTTATTATCGGAGATACAGATATTCTTTGTGGAGCACCTGCAAGAATGGTATCTGCAGGACTTGGAGATCTGCTTGGCAAATTCACATGTCTGAATGACTGGAGAATCTCTAAGGTAGTTAATGATGAGTACTACTGTGATGAAATTGTAAATCTGGTAACAGATTGTATTGAAAATGTATTAGCTGATGCTGATAACGTAGCATCAAGAGATCCGAAGGTAATCGGAGACATTATGGAAGGACTTGTACTTACTGGTGTAGCAATGAGCTTTATCGGTAACTCTCGTCCGGCAGCAGGATGCGAGCATCATATGTGTCATTTCTGGGAGACACTGGAACTTCAGGAAGGCAAGATCCCGGTACTTCATGGTACAAAGGTGGCTGTAGGTACAGTTATGATCCTGAAGATGACAGAGTTCCTGCGTGAGAACAGACCAGACTTCGATGCAGCCCGTGAGAAAGCAAAAGCTTACGATCAGGCAGCATGGGAAGCTAAGATCAATGAAGTATACGGTGCATCTGCAAGCTCTATCATTGCACTGGAGCATGAATCTCAGAAGAATGAGGTGAATGGCAGACTGAAACGTATCGATGCAATCGAAGCTCACTGGGATGAGATCGTTAAACTGATGGATGACAACATGCCAACAGCAGCTCGTATGATCGAGATCCTGAAGAGTCTGGATGCTCCATACCTTCCATCACAGATTGGATTCGATGATGACCGTCTGTACAATGCAATGCTTTACGCAAAAGAGACTCGCGCACGTTACACAATGCTGTCTATGATGGCTGACCTTGGTGTAACAGAGGATCTTGCTAAGAAGGTAGTAGCATTCGTAAATGAGGAAGCCTAATTTACTTATTTATAGTATCCTAATATGCGACCGTTTAGAGACAAGCAGATTTACAGGAAAAGGCAAATTGTGCTTGCACAAATGAGACTTTTTCCTGTAAAATCTATTTGGCGGATACGCTACACCTTCAAAGTGCTGTATAGCAATTTGAAGGTTGCTCTGAAGGGAAGCAAAAAAAGACATTGTTTTGTGGATGGACAATCATCCTTGAAACACTGTCTTTTTCTTTATCATAATTTATGCATTTTCAATATTTCTTATAAGCTGGTAATAAGCTTCGTCCAATGTCAGTCCCTGTTTCATCAGACCAAATAATCCGCTGCCGACAATGTAGGATTCTACACCGGCCTGCTTTAATTCCGTGAAATGTTTTTCATTACACTGTCCATCGGCTTCTACGATGTAATGATAGCCTTTTTCTTTTCTTAATTCCTTCAGCTTACAAACGGTATCAAGAGCTTCCGGGACGAAGATACCTCCGGAAAATCCCGGATCGACCATCATGACGGTGATCTTGTCCAGATGTGAAATGTAAGGATAGATCATTTCAATCGGAGCGCCCGGTACCAGGACTACGCCAAGCTTGCGCCCGTGTTTGTGCAGGTAGTGCGCTGTACGGAATGCTTCATTCATGAGCATTTCCGAATGGAAGGACAGATAAGTGCTTCCGGCTTCGATCATATCATCCAGATAATAAAATGGATCGGTTAACATTACATGAATATCGAGAGCAGCGTCTGTAATCTTGCGCATGGCTGCGATAAATGGCAGCGTGATGGAAAAATTCTTGAGATACACGCCATCGATAAAGTCTACATGATACATCGATACGTGTTTGTTAAGTGTTTTAATCTGCTCGCCAAGGTTCATAAGATCCATGCACATGACGGAGGGGCTGATAATGTAATCCATAATGAATCTCCTTATTAATGTCTAGTCGTTAAAGTCGTCGGAGTTAAAATCCATAGAAGCTTTTTTCTGTAACTCAATCTCTTTTTTGTCAGAGAATTCTTTGGCTTTTTTCTTACGCTGCTGATTTAGACGTTGTTGTTTGAAAAAGCTGGCATTTAAGATATTTCCGCGGGCGTCTAACTTTAATGAAGTAAGATCGTCTCCGTTAATTCTTGCAACGTGCGGAGAGAGGTTGGCACCTACGTCAGGATCTACGCTCATGGCGAAGGCTTCCTTTCTGGTACGGAAAGTTACTTTGTACTGCATGATCATGCTGGTCTCTTCGCAATTCTCCAGATCACGGATATTCATGCAGATGTCGCGTTTGATACCCGGAATTCCGCATGCAGCGATGACTCGTTGATCGGTAATTACAACGATTCCCGGGAATTTATCACGGCGTGTATAAATATTGGCAATGGCTGCTGCTTCAGGTTTTTCACCTGGAAGCAGCAAAGTCTCAGCGTAATTAACAGAGGCTTTATTAATCAAGCCAGCCTTTTTTTTCTGTGTTTGGGCTAATGCCTCTTTTACTGTCATGTAATGACCTCCTGTTTATTTTTGAAAACTTCCGGCTATTGCTTCTTTCAGAAGCGCAATAAAATGTTCATAGCTCGGATCCGGAAGCAGACGTTCCACGAAGTGCTTGTCTGAAAATACTTTGGCCAGATAGTTCCACAACTGAAAAGCCTTGGAACTGTTCTTGCCGACACAGACCAACAAAACCAGATTGACCATATTTTTCTGATCATCCCATACAACTGCCTGCGGCAATTCCGTAACAGCTACAAAAGAGTCAGAAGATACAGCAGTCAATGGATGCGGTACGGCAATACCATTGCCCCAGTAGGTACTACGCATATTTTCACGCTGGAAGACTGCATCTTTGAATTCAGCTCCGTCCAGTTCGAAGTATTCACTGGATTTCTGACACATGTTTTCAACGATTTTTTCACGTTTTTTGCCATCACCGATACTGTACAGATCTTTGTAGAATATTGAGGTAATATCTTCAATGCTCTGGAAACCATCAATTGCAAGCTTCAGGTTTAGATAATCCTGCTGTCCTGGGAATGGATCTACATAGAAAGCAAGCCCGGAATCGTAATAATGATTGTGTTCGGTTGTAAGGAAAATATCGTAATCTTCAATGTCTTTGTCTTCAATCTGTTCCGGCGTTTTAAATGTGAGTTCGGAGGTGGTCTCTGCGAACCAATTTAAAAGCGTCTGTTTCAATAGAATATTCTCACTCTGACGCATAGATGAAATGACAAGTACTTTTTTGGTTCCGACGGCTTGATGCTGACTTGCAAGAGCTGTGTACAGGTGAATTGCAAGGAAAGCAATTTCGTCGTCAGTTACTTTCTTATGGAAGACTTCCTGTAAATGTGAAGCGAAATAAATACCCAGATCAAATCCCTGCGGGAATGTCTGCTTGATATAATCTACCAGATGATTCTTTAACTGCATGTTGTATTTGATACGCACAATTAATGACGCAGTGTGTAATGACAATGCAATACGCAGATTCAGGTTATCAGTAAGATCGATATTATACTGGTCGCGGATTTCTTCTAACGCATCTAAGATTAGTTTATCAACGTCGGATGAAATGACATCAGCAGAACTGAAACTTCCCTGACCTTTCATATATAAAGCTAAGTAATTGATCTCCGTTTGATGTTGTATCATAAAAGTTGACACCCTATTCTCAAGGATTTTGATATATAATTATAATCAATACGAGAACAGGAGAAATAACCTATGGCACAGAATCAAAAATCTTATGACAATGAGTTTAAAGCACAGGCTGTAAAGCTTGCACAGGAAATTGGCGCACATAAAGCCGCCAACGAATTAGGAATTCCAAAGGGTACCATGTACACCTGGATTAAGGCCTTCAAAGAAGGTCGGCTCAGCGCAAATGAGGCAGTTCATACCCCTAAGAATGCTTTATCACTTAACGATGAGCTTATTGAACTCAGAAAACGTGTTAAAGAGCAGGATAAGGAAATACGCCGCTTAAAAGAAGAAAACGAATTTCTTGAGGAAGCAAGTGCTTTTTTCGCAGCCAGCCGTCGGAAGTCAGCAAAAAACAGAGATTAATGTTTATTGCAATCAAAACGGATGACGGCAGGATTAAGGGCAAAATTTCTTTTTATTGCAAAGTACTTCATGTTTCCAGGCAGGCATTTAACAAATTCCTAAAAACGAAGGATGCTCCTTGGAAATATCAGGCACTGGCAGATGCAATGATTGATATTTGCAACCAAGATGAATGCAATGACACGTATGGAAGAATGCGTATGTATCAGGCATTACAGCTTAAACAGCCGGAGGGAGTACATATTCCCAGTGAAAGAACTGTTTATCGTGTCATGGAAGAAATTGGTCTTAATCATAAACCTAAGCGTAAGCCTAACGGTATTACCAAGGCTGATAAAGAAGCACGTAAATCCGACGATTTAATTAAGCGTGATTTCACAGCTAATAAGCCTCTTGAAAAGTGCATTACCGATATGACTGAAATAAAGGCTTCCGATGGAAAACTGTATGTTTCAGCTATCTTTGACTGCTATGATTTGGCAGTATTAGGGCTTGCCATGGATACAAATATGAAAGCAACCCTTTGTGAACAAACTTTAGATAATGCTTGCAAAGCTTACCCTATGCTCCGTGGAGCTATTCTTCACAGCGATAGGGGTACCCAGTATACCAGCGAACTATATCGTAAAGCAATCAACAAATATGGCATTCTCCAAAGCATGAACAGTGCCGGTGGCCGATGCCATGACAATGCCAGATGTGAAAGCATGTGGGCACGCTTCAAAGATGAATTACTTTATGGGCGTTATGACACCACCGCAATGACTGTAGCACAGTTAAAAACTCTCATCTGGAGATACTTCATCAGCTATTGGAATAACCGGAGGATCTGCTCTGCTAACGGTGGACTGCCTCCGATGGTTAAACGACAGCAATACTATGCTTCACTGCAGGGGGCTGCATAAGGTCGAACATTCTTGAGAATAAAGTGTAAACCAATATTGACAATATCATAAATATCCTTTTCATGTATATAAAAAGAAAATATTTTTTCTACGAATTGCACAATACTACATGGTTTTAGGTGGATTCTTCAATTCTTTGATTGGGTGTTTTGCAACAATAGACAATCCCTGCATCAACATTTGAAACTGCTCTGGTGTAATCTCCATGGCTTCTTCCTTTGTACGCGGCCAGCTAAAACCGCCGATGTTCAATCTTTTATAAAGAAGCAAGAATCCATCACCTTCCCAAACGAGCCCTTTAATTCGATCGGTGCGTTTTCCACAGAACAAGAACAAAACATGCTTTTGAAAAGGATCCAAATCAAACTGAAACTTAATGGTAGATGCCAAACCGTCAATTCCACGCCGCAAGTCAGTATACCCTGTGGCAATAAAAATTTTTTCAAATCCGACAGCATCGTTAAGCATGGAGAAGACCTCCAACCTTATTTAGAAGTTCTTCCGTAGCTGTATTAGATATTTCAATTGAAACAGATCCTTTTCGTATAACAACATCCGGTTTAAAAGGACTGTCAGCTGAACTTACTTGATCAGTCATTTTGATTTCAATGAAATCTGTAGTTGTTGGAGCTGAATTCTCTTTAACAGCAGGCGTTAAGGTATTCTCTAATGTGGTAAGGTATGCTTCTTCACGAAGAATTCGTTGCCAGTAAAAAAAAGATTTGTCCGAAATACCGTGCTCTCGACACCAGGTTGTTTTAGGCATTCCACTAGCAAGACATTCTTTGATGATATTTGTCCATTGTTCACACCGGACTTTATGAGTTATTTTATCCATGAGATTATCCTCCCTCTAAAAAACCTTAGATTTTTTAAAGTAATTATCTCATGAAAACTAGCAAAAATCGTGGTACCTACTATTCACCGTTTACGATTTTTCTTTTATAAAAACTTGCTCTTATATTTATGCAGCACAAAAAGACAGATTGCTATCTGCCTAAATTAACGATATACTTTTATCGATGTTATGCAACTCGATACAGAAAACTTACTGCTGACTTAGGCTTGACTTTGCGAGGGTCGGAACGCCCGGGTCTTACAGGTAAAAGATTCTTCTGTATCAGCGTCTCAACGTCAGGTGGAGAAATGTCATTTCGCAGGAAATAACGACATATATGAATTGCTATTGTGTAATTCATTTGATAAACATGTTTTGATGTTGTATCATAAAAATCTTAGATTTTTGTCTTGACAACTGAGCCACTATACTCGGCACTTATGGTCATCTGTATCCAAATACGAATCTTGAAGTTGCTAAAAAACTGACTGGAATATTACAAGTACAATCTGCTACTGAAAGCATTGCTAATTATACCAGCAATCAACATACAGCAATCTATCACAGAACAGTTGAAGAAAAATAATGCAATGAAAATGCAATCCTATAAAGGAAAAGCTGTAAAACCCTTGTAAACAAAGGCTTTACAGCTTAGCTCCAACTATTCAAACTCAATCGTACCCGGCGGCTTACTTGTAAGATCATAGAATACTCTGTTGACTCCTCTGACCTCATTAATAATTCTGCTCATTACCGTCTGCAGTACTTCAAATGGAAGCTCAGCTGCCTCTGCAGTCATAAAATCGATAGTATTAACTGCCCGCAATGCTACTGCATAATCATAGGTTCTTTCGTCACCCATAACACCAACGCTTCGCATATTGGTCAGTGCTGCAAAGTACTGTCCGATTCCACGGTCAAGTCCTGCTTTCGCGATCTCTTCACGATAAATTGCATCTGCATCCTGTACGATGCGTACCTTTTCTGCATTGACTTCTCCAATGATACGGATACCAAGTCCCGGTCCCGGGAATGGCTGACGAAATACGAGATACTCCGGAATACCCATTTCCAGACCCGCTTTTCTTACCTCGTCTTTAAACAGGTCACGCAGTGGCTCGATGATCTCTTTAAAATCTACATAATCCGGGAGTCCGCCTACGTTATGATGAGACTTGATCACTGCTGATTCACCACCCAGACCGCTTTCTACTACGTCCGGGTAAATGGTTCCCTGTACCAGAAAGTCTACTGCACCGATCTTCTTAGCTTCTTCTTCAAACACACGGATAAATTCTTCTCCGATGATCTTACGCTTTCTCTCCGGTTCTTCCACCCCGGCAAGCTTACTATAAAAACGTTCCTGCGCATTCACGCGAATAAAATTCAGGTCATACGGTCCATCTGGTCCAAATACTGCTTCTACTTCATCTCCTTCATTTTTACGAAGAAGTCCATGATCTACAAATACACAGGTCAGCTGATTACCGATTGCCTTTGACAACATAACAGCTGCTACAGATGAATCTACACCACCTGATAATGCACAGAGCACTTTACCGTCTCCGACCTTTTCACGGATAGCCTTAATAGAATTCTCTACAAACGCATCCATCTTCCAGTCGCCGGCACATCCACAGACGTTTCTTACAAAATTATACAGCATCTTGGTTCCTTCTGGTGTGTGCAATACTTCCGGGTGGAACTGAATTGCATACAGTCCTTTCTCCTGACACTCTGCCGCTGCTGTCGGGCAGTCTGCTGTGTGTGCTGTAATCCGGAATCCCGGAGCAATCTTTGAAATATAATCAAAATGGCTCATCCAGCATACCGTCTTCTCTGACACATCACCGAATAATGGAGATGTCTTATCTACAAATACTTCTGTCTTACCATATTCACGGACATCTGCACGCTCTACTTTACCACCTAATATATGCATCATTAACTGTGCACCATAGCAAAGTCCGAGTACCGGAATACCCATTTCAAATAATTCCTTTGCATATGTCGGAGAATCCGCTTCATAACAGCTGTTCGGACCTCCGGTCAGGATGATTCCCTTCGGGTTCATGGCCTTGATCTTCTCAATGTCAGTCTTATAAGAATAAATCTCACAATATACATTGCACTCACGGACACGTCTTGCAACCAACTGATTATACTGTCCACCGAAATCAAGTACAATTACTAATTCTCTATCCACCTGTGTTCCTCCTCAATCTTGTCCTAAAAGCCAGATACTATGCCAGGCTTCCGTACTTCTTTCCATTATAAAATAGCACTCCGATATTTACAAGCATCGAAGTATGATTTCTTTTACCAAAATTTAACCCAATTTCTTCATATAACTAGTAACTATTGGTTGACATCCCCTAACTCGGGCGGTAGAATGAATTTGCAGAATTGAATATTCTCGGTAGGTGAGGTTACCGCAGGGATATGGTTATTCCTAAGATTGCTGCCGCAAAAACGTGGAGACACGATTCGCTGGTCAACAGGCTATGTCGTATTTAAGGCATAACCTAATGCAATTATTAAGCCCTGCGATACTAAAGCTTGAACGATGATGATTATTTGGAGACAGAACAACCTTGTCATTGCTCAGGCTTTGATGAGGTTTTTTATATTTTTACGAGAAAAAGGTGGTGAGAGTAATGGATTCGGACGCGGATAATTTGATATACAACTTTCGATTATTATTAGTGAAAGGATGGGATTCCGATGAATATGACAATAACAATCTTCAAAGATCTGCTTTTGAAGAAAGACTACAAGACAATCCAGAATATATTAAATGTAATGAACGCAGTAGACATTGCTCTCCTGCTTTCGGAATTAGAAGATAAGGAACTGGCCATTGCATTCCGGCTGATTCCAAAAGACGAAGCTTCTGACGTATTTTCCAATATGAGCAGCACCATGCAGGCTTATCTGGTTGAAATTTTTACCGAAAAGGAATTAAAAGAGCTTCTTGATAACCTTTATATGGATGATACCGTAGATATGCTGGGAGAACTTCCGGCCAATCTAGTTACCCGTATTTTGGACACGGTAGACAACAGCAAACGTAATGATATTAACCTGTTGCTGAACTACCCTGATGACAGTGCCGGCAGTATCATGACTACCGAATATGTAGCACTGAAAAAAGACATGACCGTGCGCGATGCCATGCGCCACATCAAGGACGTCGGCATCCACAAAGAGACCATTTATACCTGTTACGTACTGGAACGCAGAAAACTGATCGGTATCGTAACTGCTAAGGATCTGATGACTATGGACGACGACACCAAGATCGGTGACATCATGGAAACCGAACTCATTTCCGTACACACACATACTGACCAGGAAGAAGCTGCAAGGCTCTTCTCTAAATATGACTTCCTTGCTCTCCCGGTACTGGATGCGGACGGATTAATGGTTGGCATCATCACCGTCGATGATGCTATTGATGTCGTAGTAGACGAGGCCACAGAAGATATGACTGTGATGGCCGCTGTAACACCAAGTGAAAAAAGCTACTTTGATACATCCGTTTTTGCTCACGCTAAAAATCGTTTCGTATGGTTGCTGGTGCTGATGTTTTCCGCAACAATTACCGGAACGATCATTACCCGTTACGAAAATGCATTTGCGGCAGTGCCACTTCTGGTATCATTTATCCCAATGCTGATGGATACCGGCGGTAACTGTGGTTCCCAGAGTTCGACTCTGATCATCCGCGGACTTGCCCTGGACGAGATCAAATTCAAAGACATTTTCCGGGTGATTTTCAAAGAATTCCGCATCGCATTGCTAGTCGGAATCGGTCTGGCAATTGCCAACGGTATCCGTATTTTTATTATGTACAAAGATTTAAAAATGGCAATCGTTATCGCACTGTCGCTGTCATTGATTGTCATCATTGCTAAGATCATCGGCTGTACGCTTCCATTGTTTGCAAAGAAGCTACACATGGATCCTGCCATCATGGCATCGCCGCTGATCACAACTGTAGTAGATACCTGTTCGATCATGATCTACTTCTCAATCGCAACCAGAGTGTTTACACTGTCTTAAATGTTGTCTCTGACAGTTCGTGCTGATGAAGATATTTTTCACGCGTCGCCATACCGCCGCGGATGTGCCGCTCGGATTTGTTCACATCCAGAACCTTGCGCACCTCCGCTGCCAGCGATGGATTAACTGTAAGAAGTCTCTCTGTTACATCCTTGTGTATAGTGCTCTTACTGACTCCAAACTGCCTGGCCGTCTGGCGAACCGTAGCCTTATGTTCGATGATATAATAGGCGATCTCAATTGCACGTTCTTCAATATATTCTTTCATACAAAACCCCTGCATAGTTCGTTTTTTACAATCTATGCAGGGGCGTTTTGATGTATGTCTATGTTAAAATTCTTCCCTTACTCATATTCATATGGTTTCTCTTCCACTTGTTTTATCTTAATACAGAATGCTTTCGTATATCCTTCTTCTGTCGGCTGCTCCAATGTCAGATTGCCTCCGTGCATTTCAATGACTTTTTTTGAAACACTCAATCCGAGTCCACTTCCGCCCCGACTGTTTCGCGACTCATCTCCCATAACAAACGGATCAAACAAATGCCCTGCCAGCGCCGGATCGATCCTCTCGCCGGAATCCATGACTTTGATCACCAGATAACTAAGCTTCTTTTTCATGCTGATTTTTATGCTGGTTCCCGATTCATTATGCTTGATAGCATTCGTAAGCAAATTTGTAAATGCACGGCTGAACTGCATTTTATCTATTTCTGCATAGTCCGCTTCTTCCGGAATATCTATATCAGGAATCATCCCGGCCTCTTCCATATCGGTATACGCACCTGCCACAAGCTGAAGGACAAGTTCTGTGATATTGATCCGTTCCTTTTTCAGATCAAATCCTTCGCTGTCAAGCTTCACGTAATTAAAAAGCAATGTGATCAGTTCACTCATTTCCAACGATTTCTTCCGAATTGATTCCAGGTATTGCTTCTGCTTTTCCGGGTCTTCGACCATGCCGTCATTCAATGCCTGCACATATCCGGCAACCGTCGTGATCGGCGTTTTCAGATCATGGGTAATATCAGACAGTAACAGATTCCTCTTTCTGGTAAATGCTTCCCGCTGCCTTCTGTCATATTCCCGCACTTCTTCCATTTTCCTTACTACAATACCGCTGTAATATAAAATACCTACCATATACGGAAGCAAATAAAGGCAGATAAAAACAAACAACACTACAAATATCAACATCTGTTCCGTCCCGGACATTTCGGTGAGAAGATTGCTGTTTTTCCACAAGCCTGCTGAAATATAGGAAAATATTCCAGCCAGCCCTTTTGGAAGTAGTATATTAATTCCAGTCAGCAATAAATAACCGGCCATTCGCAGCAATAAAATGATATTTTCCCCTGCTGACTGATTTGTAAAAATCGACTCTGTCCCAAATAATGTATTAAAAACAGGAAACATGATTCTGGTTACAATCAGATTAATAATTGCTTCACAGGCAAAGATAAATACCATTACTGCCAACAGACGAATAATCAGGAAACGTTTCAGATGTTCTATTGTCTGCGACGTATCTGTTTGTGCCATTCCCTTTTCCTCCATCTATTTCTCCAATCGGTATCCCAGCCCTCTGACCGTCTTGATATATTTACTTCCATCATTCGATAACTTTGCTCTGAGTTTGCTGATGCACACCATAACATTATTATCATCGTCCATATATTCTTCGTTCCATCCAGCCTGAAAGATCTGCCCTTTTGTAAATACTTTTCCGGGATGTTCCATGAACATATACATAATCCGGTATTCCACAGAAGACAGTTCAATTTCTTCATTTCCCCGATACAACACGCAGCTTTCTGTATCCAGCGTCAGATCCCTCACCTTCAGATTGGCAGTCTCTGACTCCATCTTCCCATCATGCCCGCCCAGCGAATAGAAGCGTCGGATATTCGACTGAATTCTTGCTACTGCTTCAAGTGGATTAAATGGCTTCGTCAGATAATCGTCCGCGCCCAAATTGAGCCCAAGAATTTTATCCGAATCTGCGTCTTTTGCAGAAAATACAAGCACTGGAATATTACTCGTTTCCCGAAGCTTTTTCAGCACATGAAGTCCATTCATGCGTGGCATCATCACATCCAGTACTGCAAGATCCACATGTTCTTTCTCCAGAACCGCCAATGCCTCGAGACCATCTGCGGCCTCGAGGACATCATATCCACTATTTTCCAAGTATAATCTTAGCAAATCTCTGATTTCTGCTTCATCATCAGCAATTAGAATCACGTATTTCATAAGAGTCCTTCCCTACTGTTCTCCCACTACATTCTCTGTTCTTGCTATCATCTGTTCTTTCAGTGTCTGATAAAGACCGGCATCCGTAAGTCTTTTATATGGCTCGATATAGAATACGTGAAGAATACCCATTGTGCATGCTCCAAGAAGATCCCACAGGATAAATGACAGATCCAGGACAAATGTATTCCATTTATTTCCATCCATCATCTGCTTACTCATTGCAAATGCCTGTTCCCGATTCATATCTGGATTTTCACCCAGAATATATGGAATCATGCGATATTCATAAGACTTAACAATACCAGGAATGATAAACAAAAGTGACCAGAGGACGGTATACAGATCACGAAAGAACATGATCTTCACACCATTCTTGTAACCTCTGTCAAACGTAAAGCACACTTCTTTAATCTCTGCATTTTCCTCCAGATCTCTGTGGAAGAAACGGGCACGTCCAATCTCCAGCGGATTGATCAGCAATACATTTAAAACAATTGCTATCGCAATCGCGATACATGCCACAGCCAACGCAAACAGAATTATCATAATCGTACCTGCCGGAGAGATATAAGGTATTCTATTCACAATCGAATCCCCAATCACATCTGTCGAACTCGATTGTACACCAGATGATACTCCGGATGCTGCTGAACCTCCGCCTCCAATCAACACTGCGAGTAACCCAACAAGCACTGCCTTCCAGTAATTTGCTTTTAATCTGATCTTTGCTTTTTCTTTCAGTCCTTTACGACTCCATGTTCCCATTATAACTCCTCCTGTCTCCTTTTATATTTCAAAAAGTAGTTCTTTGTTTTCTATGCCTAGAGTATAGCAAACGAATCTTAAAGTACAATGGGCGGAACCTTAATATAACCTTAAACACATCTATGTCAGAAAATACAGTTTATCTTTCTATATACTTTTTGTTGACATTTCTCGAATTCTACCTTAGAATGTCTATATAAGAAACGAAGTTTACTACCGTGTAACAATTCTATTGTTCAGGCGGGCTGCTCGTTTCTTTTTTTGTTCTTACTAAATCATATAAGTATAATTTTCCGTCCGAATCACATCGCACTAATATTCTTGCTGTATAAACATTATATTTTGTTATTTCTCCTTCCGAATCATATGTTGGAATCCCAAACCTCGTATCATATCTATACCACCCATATTTTGCTTTTTGTTTATGTTTTTGTTCATAATCTTCATCTGTCGACTTATTTGTTGCAATACTGATTAACTCTTCAATTGCTGTCACCATATTAGCTTTCGCTTTTGCATTAGCACCTTTTAACTTCATCTTATCATTTGCGTGACAAAACTCATCTGGAAAATCCGAACCCACATATACTTTTTCTGACGTCTCTAATATTTCATAATGATTACCAATATACTCTTTTAGATAACTTTCAACCATTTTCCAATCTATCGTTCTTCTGGTCTTAAATTTTATATCGTTAATTAAAACAAGTTGCTTTCCATCTTTGTCACTAATTATTTTGACCATATCCTCTTGCACATCTCTACCTCTCATTTCGTAGTATACCGTTGGTATATTTTATATTAATATATTCCAATGGTATATTCAAGTAAAATATGCTATACTTTGATCAGTTCCAATATTACAAACAAAAGGGAGCACTAATTATGAATACAATTACTTTAAATTGTGAACGACTTATCCAATGTAGAAAAAAAATGGGCATTACAAAACAAGAAGCTGCCAAACGAATGAACATGTCTCAACCTGCTTATTTAAGATATGAATCTGGTACCAGAACTCCTTCTATTCATGTTATTAACTCTATGGCAAATGTTTTGAACACATCAGCAGATTATCTTATAGGCACAACAGACGATCCACATCCAGACAGCTATTTAATTAACAAAGATACTGATCCTGAGTTATTTACCCTTATAGAAGATTACCGTTCTGATCCAAACGTAAAAAAAAGATTAGAAACGTATTATAAATCTATTTCCAGTATATATGCAAACAATCCTAAAGAGTTATAGTTTCCTTCCATATATCCTTTCGCTTATTATTTATTGCAATTATCTAACTGTGAATCATATTATATATAATAGACAGTCTTGGAAAGGGTGCCAACCAACTCTTATGAGCCACTCCACCCTTTCCATTTTCATTCAACAAAAAATCATGATTTTTTACCACAACTCCTAAGACACACTCTTTATCTTCTTATACACATTCATATACTCGCAATTCCCACTTCTCTCTTTAAACGCCGGATACAGGAATCCCGCTGTTGGTTTTCCCGGCTCATACTCGCCTTCCAGCGGACTAAGTGTACACAGCAGATAAGTATAGACTTCTTCCGATCCTTCCAACCATTCCTTATCACTGCCCTTGACCGGCACATCGTACTGTCCGAAATATAAGAAGCATGCGTAAGAATAACCAGGCTGATATTTCTCGCCGATCACCTCGTATAAGATATCTAAAAATGCATCATTTTTTAATTCTGATTCCAGTATTCCATCGAGAAGCTGCCAGATACTTCCCGGTTTCCGTTCTGCTGCCGGAATCGGATATTCCTTCAGTTCCTCGTTTGTTTTAGCGAGGAGGAGTGTCTTGGCCAGATTCAGATTACGACTGCGCTCTGCTGCTGAAAGCTTCAGAAAATGTGTATTAAATGTTCCATCTACATAACCTTCTTCATCAAAATATGCACCTGCGATTCTTGCCACTGATGCCCTGGCCGGTGTCATTCTTCTGCTGAGCTCCAGCATATCTTCTCGATTAATCATTCCCTTCATTGCTCCCTGTTTATATTATCCTTATTTCAGTTCTTCTAAGATAGAATATCCAACGGTTCCTTCCGGCATACGGATATCAAAATTATCTGCGATCGTCGCTCCGATCACCGCAAATGTATCTGTATCCGGCATCTTTCCGCCTTCTTTCATTTTCTTTGAATACGCCAGTAACGGCACGTATTCACGCGTGTGATCTGTGCCGGTGTAGGTCGGATCATTCCCGTGATCTGCCGTTATGATCAGCAGATCATCTTCCCGCATGGTATCTAAAAGTACGCCCAGGTTCTGATCCATTTTTTCAATCTCTCTTCCGTAACCTTCCGGATTCCTGCGATGTCCCCACAGCGCATCAAAGTCCACCAGATTCACAAAGCACAGCCCTTCAAAGTCCTTCTTACAGATATCGATCGTCTGCTCCATGCCATTAACAGAACTGGTGGAATGCAGACTTTCGGTAATTCCTTCACCGCAGAAAATGTCATGAATCTTCCCAATGCCGATCACATCATACCCTGCATCTGCAAGTGCATTCAGTGTAGTTGCTCCTGACGGCTTCAACGCATAATCCCTGCGATTACTTGTACGCTTAAATTCACCCTTTTTCTTACCAACATATGGCCTTGCAATGACTCGTCCGACACGCCATTCTTCCTTCATCGTCAGTTCCCGGGCGATCTCACAGCATCGATACAGATTCTCCAGATCGAAGGTCTCTTCATTGCCACAGATCTGCATCACAGAATCAGCTGACGTATAGACGATCATAGCTCCGGTTGCGATTTCTTCCTCGCCCAGCTCTTCGATAATTGCTGTACCACTGGCGCTCTTGTTGCCAATAACCCGCTTTCCACAGCGTTCTTCCAGTTCTTTGATCAGTTCCAGCGGAAACCCTGTCTCCGTAAATGTACGGAATGGCTTCTCCGTACGCAGTCCCATCATTTCCCAGTGCCCTGTCATAGTATCCTTGCCATTGCTGCACTCAGCCATTTTGCAATATCTTCCCACAGGCTGTTTGATACCTGTCATATCACCACCAGAATGCAGATTCAGCATACCAAGCTTCCGGAGATTCGGAATATCCAGTGTCCGCATCCGCTCCAGAATATGTCCAAATGTATCCACACCAATATCTCCGAATTTTTCCGAATCCGGCATAGCACCAATGCCCAGTGAATCCATCACGATCACAAATATTCTCTTATATTCTTTCATATCCGTCACTCCTCGTCTGCTGTCATCACCTATTGCTCTGTGTTTATCTTGCAATTCTTGCCGGTCCAAAGCCTTCCGGCAATAATTCTTTTAATGTATAAATCCGATACTCTTCCCGGCTGATCGCAAGTATAATTTTGAATTGCTCCGGTTCGCAAAATTCCATCATTACCTGTCTGCACACGCCACAAGGTGATGTATAATCGGCAAGCTTCCCATCTTTTCCACCAACAATGCAGATGGCGGTAAAATGCCTCTCTCCCTCACTGACTGCTTTGAAAAACGCAGTCCGCTCTGCACAGTTAGTCGGTGTATATGCTGCATTTTCGATGTTGCATCCTGTATATATCTCACCACTTTCTGTCAGTAATGCCGCGCCTACACGAAAACCGGAATAAGGCGTATATGCACAAGACATTCCCTCGATTGCGCGATCAATCAGTCTGCGAATCATATCTGCATTTAATTCTTCACATTTAGCCATTCTCATCGTGCTCCTTCTTTCCTGCCTTTCTGTGGTCATCCTGTATCAGCCTGCGCACAGCATTAACCGCCACACGGACAGCAAGATCTGTATCGTGAGCTACCGGATTCCAAAGCCCGGCTTTTTCCCGCTCCTGATTAGCCATTACAAGGAAGCACGCTCCTGCCCTTGCCCGCAGATGGGATGCCACGATAAAAAGTGCCGCCGTCTCCATCTCTGATGCAAGACAGCCAAGCATCTTCCAGGCTTCCCATTTCCGGATCAGTTCATACCCTGCCGGTAATTTCTCCGGTTCGTGCTGTCCATAGAATGCATCCTTGCTCTGCACAACTCCGGTATGATAATCTGCGCCCATCTCCTCTGCCGCATCTGCCAGGGCATTTATCACGTTCAGGTCAGCAACCGCAGGATACTCAATCGGTGCATATTCCTTACTGGTTCCTTCCATCCGCACCGCACCAGTCGCGACCACAACGTCTCCACTCTTCACTTCCGGCTGAATGCCCCCACAGGTACCGATCCTGATAAATGTATCCGCACCACACCGATACAGCTCTTCCATGGCAATTGCCGCCGATGGTCCGCCGATACCTGTCGATGTCACACTGACTTTCTCACCGCACAGCTCTCCGGTATATGTTACAAATTCACGATTCTCAGCTATTTTTACAGGATGATCCAGGTACTGTGCAATCTTCTCACAGCGCCCCGGATCTCCCGGCAGGATCACATAGCGTCCTACCTCGCCCTCTGCTGTCTGTATATGGTATTGTCTGTTTGCATCTTCTGAATAATTTTTCATACGCAGTCACCTCTTCTGTCCTCAGTGTAGCACACACATTTTCACAAGTAAAGGCGGTGTATGGCAGTTGACATTTACCTGATTTTCGGAAATAATGTAGCGAGAATGCTTACTTTACGGAGGTCATTATGTACCACTATTACATGTTCAACAAACCATTTGGCTGTGTCTGCGCCAGACGCGATGACCGTTACCCTACCGTTATGGATTATTTTTCCGATCTTGATAATCCGGATCTGTCTCCGGTGGGACGGCTGGACCGTGCTACCGAGGGACTGCTTCTCGTCACCGATGACGGTATGTTTAACCAGAAGCTGACACATCCCTCTTATAAAAAAGAAAAGACCTACCTCTTCACAGCAATGGGAACGCTGTCAGAGGAAGATCTCTATGCATTGGAACACGGTGTACAGCTAACGGGAAGCGACAGGCTGACGGCTCCTGCACACGTAAGTGTCACCGCCACAAGCGTATTAAAAGAAGTCCTTCCCACACTTCATCCGGAGATTCAGTCTGCAAGCTGCCATAACCGTCCGGAGCACCCGATCGTTTTTGGTGAGATTACCGTCACCGAAGGAAAAAAGCATCAGGTACGCAGAATGCTTAAGGCTGTAGGCTGCTGCATCATCGCGCTGAAAAGAGTTACCATGGGAAACTTCACATTAGACGAAACTCTCGCACCGGGGGAATTCAAAGAAATATTCCCGGAATTATAATGCGTTGTGAAGCAGACCAAGAACTGTGCTTAAGTCATTTACCCCCATCTGTCCTGGGGCAGAAGCCTTCTTAGCAGCTCCGAATGTAAGTGCCGAGCCAAATACCTCCCCGCACAGACGGCTGATCACACCTGTTCCTGCCATAGACATTGTGATGATCGGTCTGTCTGCATATGTGCCTGACATCTCTTCTGTAGCAGCAAGAAGTGTGAGCACATCTTTTCTGTTCTGCGGCATAACTGCGATTTTCGGAATATCTGCACCCAGATCCTGCATTTTTCTAAGACGGGACACAATCTCATCCTTGTCCGGTGTCTTGAAGAAATCATGATTAGAAGCTACAACCTTCACACCTGCCGCATGAGCACTTTCGATGATCTGTTTTACAATCTCATCACCTGTAAACACTTCCACATCTATAAGATCAACATATCCGGACTGCGCTGCCTTGATATTTAACTCAGCATATGCGGCATCCCCGATTGCTTTTTCGCCACCTTCTTTGGAAGTACGGAATGTCATAAGAATCGGAGTCTCTCCCAAAGCTTTGCGCAATTCCTTCAGCACATCCAACACCTTGTCAAATTCAAATACATTCTCAAACCAGTCTACACGCCACTCAACAACATCAACCGGAATAGACTCGAACGATTTTGCTTCTGTGATAATCTCTTCTTTTGTTATACCAACAATTGGTACGCAGATCTTTGGAACTCCTGCACCGATCTCAACGTTTCTTACTTTTACGATATTCATAATCTATCTCCTTCTCACGATATATTAAAAATCTTTATCCATGATTCTCTGGCATCATTATATTATTCTTCGCTTGTCAATTCCACCATTTTTATTTTTTGGTGACTGCCTGTTTGAGAATTGAATGACCTACATCATGAATGAAAGGCTTTAAGTACAAAATTAATGCGTTTAGGCTATCAATATGTTATGGTATATTCAAGGAAGAGGTGTGAATATGACATTCAATCAATTATTATATTTTCAAACTGTCTCAGAATATGAGAACTATCATAAGGCTGCAGAGAAGCTCTATCTTTCGCAGCCATCCTTGAGCAGATCCATTTCCTCGCTTGAGAAAGAACTTGGCGTGACGCTGTTTGAAAAGCAGGGGCGGGGAATTGTACTTACTAAGGCCGGCAGACTGTTTCAGGAGTATACGGAACGTATTTTATCCGAATGCGAAGTTGCTAAAACTAAAATGAACGAGATTGCATCCGGTCATGGCTACATTGACATCGGATACATCTTCCCACTTGCCAGTCACTACATCCCGCATAAAGTTCGAAAGTTCCTTAATATAGAAGAAAATGCAAAGATATCGTTCAACTTTTACCAGAATCACAGCCCCGCCATCGCTCAGAAAGTAAAAATGGGCGAACTGGATCTGGGATTCGGTGCTTATATAGATAATGATGATGAATTAGCGTTTTATCCATTACAGAAACAAAAAATGGTAATCATTACTCCAAATGAACATGAATTGAACCAGTATGATGATGTTGCAATCCAGGAACTGATGAATTACCCTATAATCGGCTACGACAAGGGTTCCGGTCCCGGAAGATATTCCAAACGTTTATACCGAAGACTGGATATGAAACCGAATATCATCGTAACATGTCCGGATGAGCACTCGATCATGGCTCTCGTAAAAGAAGGATTTGGAATTGCACTGGTACCGGAGGTTGATTCACTGGATGAAACATCTATTCGTATTCATTCTATTAAAGATATGGATCTTTTTTACCGCCATTACATGTTCTGGATGCGGGATCGTTATCAATTACCGGCTGTACAGCGGTTCATTGAATTTATAAAAAAAGAATCCGAAGATTAATCGATAGTTTAAACGCATCATTTCTGCCATTAATTAGTATTTGTAGTTATTGTTAAAATGAAGTATGATAATTTTGTCACAAACAAAGAGTTCCATATAAACCATATATTTAAAGTAAGGAGATACACTTCATGAAAACAAAATACCCAAATATTTTTGAACCATTGACCGTAAAGCGTACAACCATTCGCAACCGTATTGCAATGACACCAATGGGAACAAATTATGGTGAAGCAAACGGAGAAATGAGCAACCGTCATATGAATTATTATTCACTTCGTGCAAAGGGTGGAGTTGGTCTTATCATATTAGAAAATGCAAACGTAGAATATCCTGTTGGATCAAATGGTACAAGCCAGATCCGTATTGATCATGACAGTTATATGCCGCGTTATTATCAGCTGGTAGAAAGTCTTCATAAGGATGGAGCAACTGTTGCAATTCAGATCAACCATGCAGGTGCATCCGCATCTTCAGCAAGGACCGGAGTGGAAACTGTTTCTTCTTCTAATGTTCCAACAAAAGCCGGTGGAGAGATTCCTCGCCCGATGACAAAAGAAGAAATCTTGACAACCGTTAAGAAATATGCAGAAGCAGCAAGGCGTATTCAGGCAATCGGATTCGATGCAATCGAAATTCACTGCGGACATTCTTATCTGATGAGCCAGTTTATTTCTCCATACTATAACAAAAGAACAGATGAGTTCGGTGGATCTGTAGAAAATCGTCTTCGTTTTCCTCGTATGGTCCTTGAAGCAGTAAGAAAAGAAGTTGGACCTTGGTTCCCGATCATCGTTCGTGTTTCTGCCGAAGAACGAGTACCTGGCGGAAATACACTGGAGGATACATTAGAGTATCTTGAATATCTTGATGAGTTCGTAGATATGTACGATGTATCATGCGGATTGAATCCATCACTTCAGTATCAGATTGATTCAAACTTCCTTCCAGATGGATGGCGTTCCTACATGTCAAGAGCTGTAAAAGATAAATTCGGCAAACCTGTAATCAACACCGGAAACTACCGTGATCCTAAAACTGTAGAAAAAGTACTCGAGAGCGGTGATGTAGATATCGTCGGAATGGGACGTGGTCTTATTGCTGAACCAAACTGGGTAAAGAAAGTACAGTCAGGTGAAGAAGATATGCTCCGTAAGTGTATCTCTTGTAATGTCGGATGTGCAGGCAACCGTATCGGAGTGAACCGTCCGATCCGCTGTACCGTAAACCCGGCCGTTCCGGAAGGAGACATTTATAAAAAACTGAAAGTTAATAAAAACTGTAATGTAGTGGTCATCGGAGCAGGTACAGCAGGTATGGAAGCTGCCTGTACAGCTGCTGAAGTCGGATGTAATGTCTTCCTGCTTGAAAAGAAAGATCATGTCGGCGGCCTTTCATCCTTCATCTCTAACCTGCCTAGCAAGACACGTATGAAAGATTTTCCGAAGTATCTGGAAAACCGTGCATCCAAGCTGGATAACTTATATACATTTCTGAACACAGAGGCCAATGTTGAGCTGATCAAAAAGTTCAAACCAAACATCATTGTAAATGCAACAGGTTCTGTTCCGCTTGTTCCACCGATAAAAGGTCTGAAAGAAAACCTGGAGGCAGGAAATGTCAGTACCATCTTCGACATGATCAATAATGTAAATGACGGTAAATATCCTGATGACGTCTGCAACGGAAAGAAAGTTGTAGTAATCGGTGGTGGATCTGTTGGTCTTGACGTAATTGAATATTTTGCACCACGTGGAGCAGAATGTACAATCGTTGATATGCTGCCACAGATTGGTATGCTCGCCGATCCTATCACAAAATGCTCTATGCGTGAAACACACGACAAATATGGCGTAAAAGAATATGTGAATACAGCTCTTCAGGAAGTAAAGGAAAATTCATTTGTTGTAAAACTTCCAAACGGAGAAATGACAGAGCTTGCATTTGACCTTGGATTCAACTGCCTTGGTATGAGAGCAAACAATCCACTGCTTCCGGAGCTGAAAGAAGCATTCGATGATACAGATGTAGCCATCTATCAGGTAGGAGATTCTGTACGTGCCCGTCGTATTATGGAAGGTACCATGGACGGACGTGCCGTACTGAATGTACTGGAAGCACACGGATATCTTGACCTTGATGAAATCAAATAATTATCTGTGATGCTGTTCCGGACACGGATTGCCCCTAAGCAGACAACGTACCCCGTCTGCTTAGGGGTTATTTTATTCCAAACAAATGCAAAAAAAGGACTGCACACTACTTTCGTGTACAGTCCTGTATCATTCACACTTATTCTCTTATTTGGAGCTTGAGGAACTTGAATCTGATGAAGATGATGAATCAGACTTCTTATCACTCTTTACCTGAATGCAGTTATCAGCCAGGAATTCTTTCACCTTATTGGTGATTACGATATTCTTAAGTGTATCTTCGCTTGCGATCTCTTTCAGCGCATCTACATCTTCATATCCGTACTGCTCTGCCAGTTTCTTATATTCTTTGTTCAGCTCTTTCTTGCTTGGTGTCAGCTTTTCTTTATCGGCGATTGCCTGTGCCACCAGTCTCTGCTTTACAGTCTCTTTTGCCGCATCTTTAACCTGCTTATTAAAATCATCCTCTGACATGCTGTAATACTGTGCCAGGAAGTCTTCGAATGCCAGTCCGTAAGAATCTGCCGCATTCTGATACTGCTCTTTGATCTGATTCTCAATATCCTCTACGTCTCCATCCGGATATTTCTTAACCTCTGCTTTGTCCAGAACTGCATTCCATGCCTCATCCTGAAGCTGTGTATCATAGTCTGTCGTGCTGCTCTCTGTAAGCTGCTTTTTAATCTCTTTCTTATACTCTTTGACCGTCTTGGACTTCTCAGATACTTCCTGTACGAACTCATCGTTCAGTTCCGGAAGCTGCGTCTCACCATTAATGTAATTAACTGTAATGGTAAATGTAACATCCTTTCCTGCCAGATCCGGATTATTACTGTAATCATCCGGGAACTTGCCATTCCAGTCAAATGTCTCACCTGGTGTGTGACCGATAATAGAATCCTCAAATCCATCGATAAAGGAACCTGATCCGATCTGAAGATCATATCCTTCTGCACTTCCTTTATCAAATGCTTCTCCGTCTATCTTACCTACGAAATCAATATTAACCGTATCTCCGGCGATAACACCTCGGTCTGTGATCTGCTCGGAAGTTGCATACTGATTGCGGACTGCCTCAATGTAATTATTAACATCATCATCTGTCACTTCAGCCGGCTCTTCCACGTCGTCTACTTCGATACCTTTATATCCACCTACTGTTACGTAATCATTGGATGCGTCATTGCTGGAACATCCTGACAGAAGCATAGATGCTGCAAGGGTTCCCGCAACTAACACTGCTAATTTCTTTTTCATAAATACACCTCGTACTTTCTTTCATCAAACGCCCTTTAGTATAGCACAATTAACTTTTCAAAAAAACCTTTTTCACAGAATCTTTATAAAACCGGCGACAGCAGCCTTGATACCTGCTCCTTGATCCGGATCACCATGCCACGATTCCTGTACATCTTGCGTGTAACCAGCGTGGACTTCTCTATATCATTATGAAATGCCTGTTCCAGCTGTCTGGTTACTCTGGCACTATAGATTACCGCGTTAACCTCAAAGTTCAGCGCAAAGCTTCGGATATCCATATTTGCAGTACCCATACAGGTCACCTGCCCATCTACGCACAGACACTTGGCGTGCAGGAATCCATTGTCATAAGTATAGCATTTGGCTCCCGCTTCTATCATCTCCCCGAGATAAGAGTACGTTGCCCAGTATACAAATGGATGATCCGGCTTACACGGGATCATAATCCTCACATCTACACCAGATTTAGCTGCAATCTTAAGCGCATCCAGGATATCCGTATCCGGTATAAAATATGGTGTCTGAATACAGATACTTTTCTTCGCCAGATGGATCAGATGCAGGTAATTATCGCGTATCTCCTGGCTGTGAGAGTCCGGTCCACTGGATATGATCTGCACCGGCTCCCTGCCGTTGCGTTCAAAGTGCGGTGTCTCAAACAGGCGGTCATCCAGGAAAAGATTCTCTGATGCCGCATAGTTCCAGTCCAGAATAAAACGGATTGCAAGCGACAGTACTGCGGAACCTTCCAGACAGATATGTGTGTCTCTCCAGTAACCGAATTTCGGATCTCTGCCCAGATATTCCCTGCCGATATTAAATCCTCCAACAAAACCAATACGCCCATCAATCACCGCAATCTTACGATGATTACGGTAATTCACACGAAGCTGCAATTTTCCAAGTACTGCCGGAAAGAATTCTGCCACATGGATACCTTCTGCTTCCAGCCGCTCCCAGTCTTTATTATGCATGGTACGGCACCCCATACTGTCAAACAGTACACGGACTTCTACTCCCTGTCTCGCCTTACGGATCAGCACCTCCTCGATCTGCTTCCACAATTCATCTCTCTTGATAATATAATACTGCAGATGAATATAACTTCTGGCGTGTTCCATTTCCCAGAGAAGTGCTTTGAACTTCTCCTTACCATCCGTATAAATACGAATATCATTATTATCTGTAAGCACTGCCTCACCGGCATTCAGATTATACAGCATCAACTGCCTGTACCTGTCAAGCTCGGGATCTCTGAACCTGAGTTCCCGCCGATAGATGGATTCCCCTTGCTTGCGGACGGCATATTTAACCTGACCTTCAATCTCCTTCATTCGAAACATTCGGTCTTTATGAAAATTCTGTCCCAACACCAGGTACAGGATAAATCCGAGACCCGGAATAAAGTAAAGCACCAGAAGCCACGTCCATACAGTTGTCGGATTGCGCCTCTGGAAGAAAATAATCAATATCGACAGTATAATATTAATAATCAGCAGATGATCCATAATCCACCAGAATGACAGGTGGATTCCATCCATCAAAAGCTCTATCATGTTCTCACCTCTGTACTCTCAGAACTTATTCCTCTGATAATGCTTCATTATACAATGGTTCTTTTATAAAAGTAACCCCCTAATCATGTAAATTGCTTGCGTTAAGAGAAAAACGATGTTAGAATATGTATTGATTCAGTCGAGACAGGTATATTCTGTTTCACCACAGATCAGAATACATATTTAGGAGGGTTCCCGTGAGTAAAGGTACAATCATTTTATTAATCATATTAGCAATCGTTCTCGTTGCATTGGGTCTTCTGTACTACTTCGGCAATCGTATGCAGAAAAAGCAGGAAGCACAACAGGAGCAGTTAGCCGCAGCAGCACAGCAGGTCAGTCTTCTGGTCATTGATAAGAAGAAGATGAAGCTGAAAGATGCCGGTTTCCCACAGATCATCGTTGACAACACACCAAAGTACCTGAGACGTTCCAAGGTGCCGGTTGTTAAGGCTAAGATCGGTCCGAGAATCATGACCATGATGTGCGACACACAGATCTATGATCTGATCCCGGTTAAGAAGGAAGTCAAAGCTACTGTAAGCGGTATCTATATCACAGGCGTAAGAGGTATCCGTGGTTCACTTGAGACGCCACAGAAGAAAAAAGGCTTCTTCGCAAGACTTCGTAACAAATAATTTCATAATGACATTTAAAAAGAGAAGGTTTTTGCGACCCTTCTCTTTTATATTTTAATTCAGATATGACTTATCCGTCACACTGGATCCCGGAAGCGGAAAACCATTGTCGAAATACTCATCATTTTCGCCCAGTTCTCTCTCAGATAACAGTTCCGTAGATACCTTGCCATTATTTAATGTGATACGGCTGATCATCTCATATCCCATATGACCCTGAAGCTGCAGAATGGAATTGCCACTTCCTCCTTTCGCATCTTCATAGAACATGGTGTGTCCACCTGGTATCGTATCCAGATACACTGCAGCTCCGTTCTCGATTGTATAGATATAATACTGATAATCCGCCTCACAGGTTCCTTCCTGCAGCAGAAGTTCTTTTACACCGTCATTGTCAATATCATAGATATAATAATAATTGTATTCTCCATATGCGGCATTCACCTCATCCAGCAGTCCGCCATACAACGTATAGTAATCCGGCGCACTGTTCTGTGACGGCGTCTGCGCTGTAGATGAATCATCTTCCAACGTGTCATCAGATATGTACTGCGGCTGCATATCACCGTATTTAATCTCCAGCTTTACCTTGCCAAGAGCTGACACATCCCCGGTGTCAAAATATGCATAAGGATCTCCACCTTCATTTTCTCCGTGAATACGGAGTAATGTATGGTCTGCCTGATCCATAAAGCGGAACACCGGCATATTATCGCTTCGTATCCAGTCTGCATCCTTAGGAAGTCCGATCTGTTCCAACAGATCTGCCATCTGATTTGCCACATCCGCTTCACCGGACCACTCTGAGCCTGCAATCGGATTCTCCTGTCCGGCCTGTACCTGGAATGTTCCATCCGTATAGGTAAGTACAAACGACTTGATCAGCGTTCCATTTGCATACATATAGACATCATTGACACAACTGCCACAGATATAGATCGTGTCGTCACTCTTCTTCAGGAAAATGCCATCATCCTCCTTGTCTCCATACCCAAGCACCGGAATAAGTCCTTCATAGGTTGCCTGAAGCTTCAGTTCCCCATCTTCCATCTCGTACATCTGCAGGTCAACTTCATTGCGCACAATACTGTCATCATAGTCCTGAGAGAACTCCTTTGCATTATCCAGCGTTAATACCAGCAATTCTTCCTCACCGTCATTATCATAGTCTGCTATATACCAGTTCAGTACACCCTTCAGATCATGCAGTGATTCTACCCAGATCACACCAGCTGCATTCTTCTTATACTCACAGGTAAGATCATCCGAAGCATCGCAGCTGCCTTCCTCTTTCTTCAACGTCTTTTCCGGATATGTATAGATCTGGTAACGGGTCTCTACCGCCTTAATCTCACTTTTATCCACATATTTGACCGCTTTTTCCAGCACCTTCTGTGCCTCTTCCGGCTTGTCCTGTATAATATACAGATCAGCAAGTCCCAGATACGGCTTACTCTTCTCCGGTTTCAGCTTGATCGCATCCAGATATTCCTTTTTTGCCTTGGAATAATCAAGATCCTTCATGCTTTTTTCAGCCTTAACGAGCTTTCCTTCGTACTCTTTCTTATCAGACTGTTTTTTCACCACTACAATCGCCACAACAGCAATGATAAATAAGATCAGAATAACCAACACAATCCATGGCCATTTTTTCTTTTTCTTCTTCGGTGGATGGTTCACATCCGATGGCTTCTTTTCTTTTCCTGATGGTGGTGTCACCGGAATCTCATCCTCCACCACCGATGTACCGCATTTCGGGCAGAACTTTCCGTCATCCGGAATCTGCTCCCCACATTTCGTACAAAACATAGCTTCACCTGCTTTCTAGCCCACACTTCGGATATTCACCTTTAACTGACATTCCGATACTGCTTCTTCATTTACATCCAGTCCATAGGAAATCTCGACATCTATGTTCTCTTCTTCCACATGAACCTGAATATCTCTCGTATGGACACCTACCAGCACCTCACCGTATGGCGTCTGGTAATTCGTCATATTCATCTTGTCCTTCTCGAATACCATCCTGCTTCCGCCGCGGCCGCTTTTTGTAACCTCAAACATGCTGTCACCGGTAATCTTTACCGTATTACGGACAGACCCCGGCATCCCCTCTGCTACCTCATCATAAATCACATAATGTTTGCCATTCTTCAGATAATACGTAGCCGGAGTGATGACTTCGATCGGTTCTGCTTCTTCTCCATCGGCATTCCAGTCTCCATAGTGCAGACCTGTAATACTGATCAGTACATCCTTTTTCATACCTGTTCACCTGATACTTTCTCTAATAGTCCTCGATATTAATCTGCCGGATCGTTCCCACATCATATGGTAATACGGAATTGGCAAATTGCTTGAATTTCTCTGCCGCATCACTGACATAGAACTCGTACTTGTTAAATTCGTTTACGCCGCGGCTGATACCGCGTTCTTCCAGAACCTTCTTCAGATCCATAGCTGTCTCATACGCCGGATTCACAATATGTACCCGATCCCCCATATAACGCATGATCGCTGACCGCAGTAACGGGTAATGGGTACATCCAAGAATCATGGTATCCACTTCCGAATCGCGGATCTCACGCAGATAAATATCAATTACTTCTTCGGTAACATGATGCTTGGCAAATCCTTCTTCCACTAATGGCACGAATAGCGGACATGCTTTACCGACTACTTCTGCCTCCGGATCCATTTCCTTAATGATTCTTGTGTACATATTACTGCGGATCGTGCCCTCTGTTCCGATTACACCGATCTTTTTATTTCTCGTCTCTTTGACCGCTGCCCGTGCTCCCGGCTCGATCACGCCAATGATCGGGGTATCGCATTCTTTCTGCACGGCTTCCAATGCCTGTGCTGTCGCCGTATTACATGCGATGACGATTGCTTTAACTTTTTTTGTCTGCAGGAAACGAATGATCTGCTTTGCAAAACGGATGATCGACTCCTTTGACTTACTTCCATAAGGCAGCCTTGCCGTATCTCCAAAATACACGATATTCTCATCCGGAAGCTGACGCATGATCTCCCTCGCTACCGTCAGTCCTCCGACGCCGGAATCAAAGACTCCGATCGGTGCTTTTCTTAATTCTTCTGTATTCACAGTACCCCCTACCTTTCAATAGACTTTTCCACAACTCTGATCCGGTCTTCTCCATAATAGTTCTTCAGCTTCACGATCAGTGCCGGTTCCGCGCACACATTACGTCCTGCCGAAAGCCGCTTGATCGCACGCTCTTTCTTACAGTAAATAACCACTGTATCATTGCCCTCACTCTCTCCAAGCATATCAAAGAGATGTGGTTCATCTTCCCCATATTCCAGCTTGTCTCCGTACTGGATCCACAACTCTCTCTTTGTCTGTTCAAACGGAATGATCGTCTCGCAGATCAATTTGCTCGGCGCATCATCTTCTTCAGACACACGACCTTTTACAAAGACCTTACTGTCCTCGTTCAGATAATTCTGATTGCGCTCATAGTCTCTCGGAAATACCACAACTTCTACCGTTCCCATTAGATCTTCGATGGTCAGGAACGCCATGGTCTTGTTATTCCTTGTATATTTGATCGTTTTATTGGTAATCATACCACCAACGATTTCCTTCGCTCCGTCACGAACCCTTGACCTTCCGGTCTCGTCATCAATCTGGAAGTCCAGCGTTGTTCTGGAAATGCTCTTTTTCCACTTCTCTTCGTAATCCTCTAACGGATGTCCGGTCAGATAAACTCCAAGTACTTCTTTCTCGAACGCAAGCTTATTCTCTTTCTCGTACTCTCCCACTTTCGGAAGCGGAATCTCGAATTCTTTCTTCTGCTCATCATCCACCAGATCAAACAGTGACATCTGCCCGGTCATGGAATATTTCCGCTCCTGATTGACCTGATCCATGATCTGAATGTAGATCATCATGAACTGCTTACGGGTGCCGCCCAGGCTGTCAAATACGCCTGCCTTGATAAAGTTCTCAATTGTACGCTTATTGACTTCCCTGCCACCCATGCGCTCGATAAAGTCCTTCAGATGCTTAAACTCACCGCGCTCGTTCCGCTCTTCAATGATTGCCTGGATCACCGGTCGTCCCACGCTCTTAATTGCAGTCAGACCAAAACGGATATTGCCGTTCTCTACCGAAAATGTTCCCACACTTTTATTAATATCCGGCGGCAGGATCTGGATGCCCATCTGGCGGCAGCTGTAGATATACTCAGCCACTTTACCGGAATTATCAATGACTGAAGTCAGCAGTGCTGCCATAAATTCTACCGGATAGTAGTATTTCAGATATGCAGTCTGATAAGATACCACTGCATACGCCGCTGCATGTGACTTGTTAAATGCGTACTTTGCAAAGTCGATCATCTCATCATAGATTTTATTCGCTGTTGCTTCATCGATACCATTCTTAATGCAGCCCGGTACGCCTTCTTCCTCATTGCCGTATACAAAGTTCTGACGCTCCCGTTGCATGACCTCGCCCTTTTTCTTAGACATGGCACGGCGCAGCAGATCGCTTCGTCCCAATGTATAGCCCGCCAGATCACGCACGATCTGCATAACCTGTTCCTGGTAGACGATACATCCATAAGTCGGTTCCAGGATCGGTTCCAGCTGCGGACAATCGTAGATGATATCATCTCTGTTATTCTTACCTTTAATATACTGCGGGATAAAGTCCATCGGTCCCGGACGATACAACGCGATACCCGCGATAATATCCTCCAGGCTGTAAGGCTTCAGTTCCTTCATGAAACTCTTCATGCCCGCACTTTCAAGCTGGAAGATACCGTCTGTCTTACCTGTTCCGATATAATCCAGTACCTTTTTATCATCATAATCGATCTGGTTCAGATCCAGTGCCTTTCCTGTATCCTTCCCGATCATCTCCACTGCATCACGGATCACCGTCAGGTTGCGGAGTCCCAGAAAGTCCATTTTCAGAAGTCCCAGTTCCTCCAGTGTCGTCATGGTAAACTGCGTTACCACTGCACCGTCTGATCCCAAAGACAACGGCACGTATTCATCCACCGACTTCTGACTGATCACGACGCCCGCCGCATGCATGGACGTATGCCTCGGAAGACCTTCCAGACGTTTGGACATATCCACAAGTTCCTGCACCTGCTCGTCTTCCTGATATAGCTTGCGGAACTCTCCATTAGCCGCTAACGCCTTGTCCAATGTGATATTTAATTCCTGTGGCACCATTTTCGCAATGCTGTCCACGAACGCATATGGAAGATCCATCACACGTCCTACATCGCGGATTACACCACGGGCTGCCAGCGTACCAAAGGTTACGATCTGCACCACACAGTCGGCACCGTATTTGCGGCTGACATACTCGATCATCGCCTGTCTGCCCTCCGGTTCAAAGTCCACGTCAATATCAGGCATGGATACACGCTCCGGATTCAGGAAGCGCTCAAAGAGCAGCTGATACCGGATCGGATCGATGGTCGTGATCCCCAGACAGTAAGAGACAAGACTTCCGGCAGCGGAGCCACGCCCCGGTCCTACCATGATGCCATGATCCTTTGCATATTTGATAAAATCCCACACAATCAGGAAATAATCCACATATCCCATGGTCTTAATAACCGATAATTCATAATCCAGCCTTGTCGTCAGTTCTTCTGACACCGGCTGATAGCGCTCCGCCAGTCCTTCATGGCAGAGCTTATTCAGGTACTCCCAGGATGTCCAGCCGTCCGGCACGTCATATTTCGGAAGCTTTGTCACACCGAATTCAATCTCCACCTGACAACGGTCTGCGATCTTCTGAGTATTTTCGAGTGCTTCCAGCGCATATGGAAACAGCGCCTTCATCTCTTCTTCGGACTTAATGTAATACTGTCCGCCCTCGTAACGCATACGGTCTTCGTCTGCCAGTTTCTTACCGGTTTGCAGACACAGCAGAATGTCGTGCGGCTTCACATCATCCGCATACGTATAATGCACGTCATTCGTTGCAACCAGCGGAATCCCTGTCTCCCTGCTCATGCGCAGCAAACCCTGATTCACCAGCTGCTGCTCCGAAATCCCATGATCCTGAAGCTCCAGAAAGAAATTCCCCTTTCCGAAAATGTGCTCGTATCTCAGTGCTGCTTCTTTACCTTCTTCGTAGAGTCCGCGCGCCACGTATCTCTGCACTTCTCCTGCCAGACACGCACTCAGCGCAATAATGCCCTCGTGAAACTCTTCCAGCACCTCCAGGTCTACTCTCGGCTTGTAATAATAGCCCTCAGTAAATCCCCGGGACACGATCTTCATCAGATTGTGATAGCCTGTGTCATTCTCTGCCAGCAGCACCAGGTGATAATAGCGGTCTTCATTGCCCTGCCCCGGCTCTTTGCTGAATCTGGAGCCCGGTGCCACATAGACCTCACTTCCAAGAACCGGATGAATCCCTGCTGCCTTCGCCGCACGGTAGAAATCAATCACGCCATACATCACACCATGGTCTGTGATCGCCACACTGTTCATGCCAAGTTCTTTTACTCGCGCTACACATTCTTTAATTTTATTGGAACCGTCCAGCAGACTGTACTCTGTATGGACATGTAAATGTGCAAATGCCATTCCATTTTCCTGCTTTCTTCTGTGTCGGCCTGTGCCTTATTTTGCCCGGATACCATCCGGTGTAATCTCGATCTTACCTGCCTTCAGCAGTCTTCCTACTGCGCGCTTAAACGCATTTCTGCTAAGTCCGGTCTCACGCTTGATCGTCTCCGCATCTGCCTTATCCGTAAATGGATATCCACCTCCACGGCTGTTCATATCCTTCAGGATCTTCTCCGCATCGACATCCATCTGGATAAATGCTTTCTCACGGACACTGAGATCCAGTTTACCGTCTGCCTTCACACCTGCTACTCTCGCTTCTACACGCTCACCCACATGGAATTTACCATAAGCTTCACGCTTCGGGATCAGTGCGCAATACTGGTCATCTACTGCTACAAACCATCCGAAATTATCACTGTGTTCGTAAATGATGCCCTGCACCTTGTCATCTTTCTTATAAGGAGAGTCCTTGCGCAGCATCTCATATACCTTCATAGTTGCACAGAGCCTGCCGGACTTGTCCACATAGAGTCCGACCAGACACTCCTCTCCCTTTTTCAGCTTTGCCGTCTGCTCGCGGAATGGGAGCAGCAGGTCCTTCTCCAGTCCCCAGTCTAAGAACGCACCGATGCGTCCGGTATCTGCTACCGTAAGTGCTTTCACTTCACCTAATGTGATCTTCGGCTCTGCTGTCGTCGCGATCAGTCTGTCCTGTGAATCCTTATAGATAAATACTTCTATCGGATCACCGATCTCGATGCCTTCCGGCACCTGTTTGCCCGGAAGCAGCACCTTATCATCATCGGTTCCCAGATATACACCAAATTCTACTTTTTTTACTACCATTAAGGTAACTCGTTTTCCAAGATTCTGTTCTATCGTCATTCTTTATTCTCCTGTAAATTCTACTACGGCATAGATGTGTCCTTCCGGATCACACAGTTCTACTACCGTACGGTTATCTTCTTCTGCCACCCTCGGCAGGATACTGTCATTATACACTGCTGAGTGCTTATACTCCACACGAACCTGATGAACGTTCAGTTCTTTCTCTACAGCTTCCAACGCCATCTGTACATACTGGCAGTTATTCACATGTTCATTCGTATCAATGTGATACTTGCGCACTTTGAATGTCTCTCCGTCTGTCATCTTTTCCGGCAGACGAATCTTGCGTGGCTCATAATGCATCTCAAGCGGCTCTTCCATTCCATAGGCATCAATCTCATCCTGTCCCGGCTTAACCGGGCGTCCTTTTTGCTTATCCATAAATGTCCATACCGAATTGGCATAGGCCACAGCCTGACCAGACTCATCCACCATCCGGAAATTACGCTCTGCCAGAATTCCTTTGAAACTGGTTGCCCATGTGCTCACCTTTACCCGTTCTCCGATCTTTGGGTAACGCTCGACTACGACCTGCCAGTAAGACAGTACCCATGCCTTTCCTTCTGTCTGAAAACGTTCTACTCCATAACCGATGTCTTCTGACTGAAAGGTACTGCAATCCTGAAAATAATTGATAATTCCCGGCAGTGTGATCGTCCGGTGATGATCGATCTCGCTGTATCTGATCCTGCTGTCAAATGTATAATACACGTTATCTGTCTCCTTCGTATCCTCCGAAAAAGAACCATTTGATCCGAAAGTCGGATGTACAGGTGACCATCTCATAGGCATCCTCATCAACCAGTGTCCTAAGTTCCTGCATGTCCTTCTTATCCGCTTCCACATGCACCGCATCCGTAAAGCAGAGCCCCGGATACAGACAACACCACCAGTTGTGACCTTCACCGCTGCCAATCCGTATGCGCAGTGCTTCGTATTCACCTTCCGGAAATGTAAGTGTTCCGTAGGTCTTCTCTGGAAATTCATCTCTCGCAAGTTCTACCGTAACAGCATCTGCACTTCCTTCCCGGCGCACCGTCTCCCGTGCCAGCTTCTTAATCTCCGTAAGATGCTCTCTGATAAATGCTTCCATTTCTTTCCTGTCTGCATCCTCCGGCCGGTTCTCATGCAGCCATGTTACAACTTCTTCCTTTACCTGCATCTTGATCTGCTGGTCTCTCAGACTATCGCTGTCTGCCAGTACATGAAACCTCAGAACCTGTCCCGCCAGGTTTTCTGTGGCTTCTTCTGCCCTCGCTTCCACCAGCATGCCGCGCTGCCACACAAGCCATGCAGTCAGCATCATAGCCAGGAGAACTGCAAAGACCAGACAGCCTCTCTGCATGATTCTTTCTCGCTCTTTCTGTTGTTTTCTATAATTGTTATAATAATGTTCCATTATGTACACACTCCCTTCTGTCAGGAGTATACACATATTAATGCCTGTCTAAACGCGTCCGTTCTTTTTATTGCGGATAAATTCCGCAATCGCCTTTTCCTGATTATCAATGTGCCTGCAAATAATGTCCTTTGCCTGTGCCTTGTCATGTTTTATTACTGCCTGGATCAGGAACTCATGCTCTTCAAGGAGCTGCTCGTACACTTCGTTATTCTTCAGATATTCTACCCGGTAACGGTACATCTGCTCCCGCAGATTATTCAGAATCTGGATCAGTTTCTGATTATCTGTCGCCATATTAATCGCATCATGAAATGCCACATCTGCCTCTGCAATTCTTGTTACATCATCTCCGCTCAGACTCTCTTTAAATACCTGTGCCGCCTGTTTCATCTCCTCAATCTGCGCCTGTGTGGCATGTTCACATGCAAGCTTCACAGACAGTTCTTCCAGTGCCTCTCTCACTTCCAGCACATCCCGCAGATTCTGTTCTGTAATCTCTGCCACCTCAGCTCCCCTTCTCGGGATCATCAGCACCAGACCTTCCAGCTCAAGCTTACGGATTGCCTCCCGGATCGGTGTCCGGCTGACTCCAAGCTTATTCGCAAGCTGGATCTCCATCAGCCTCTCACCGGGCTTCAGTTCGCCTCTTAAAATCGCCTGCCGCAGTGTATTAAACACTACGTCGCGAAGTGGCAGATATTCATTCATAGTCACTTCAAAATTGGGTTCTTTCATGGCTTCCTCCTTACATTGTGAACATTGGTCACATACACCTGTCTTGCCAGACCTCTGCTCTTTATCTTGCGGGCACCTTCCTTAGCTGCGCCTCTTGTCTTATAAATGCCAAATACCGTCGGACCACTGCCGCTCATCATAGCTCCGAGTGCTCCCGTCTCCAGCATCATTTCCTTAATCTCTCCGATCACCGGATATTCCGGTATCATAACCTGCTCCAGTACATTGCCCATACCTGCTGCCACTTCTCTGATATCGCTCTGCTCCAGTCCGCGGATCACACGGTCAAGATCCGGATGTTCGACATGCTCCAGCGCATCATATCTGGCATATACTTTTTCTGTGGACGCAGACAGCGGTGGCTTTGCGATCAGGATATAGCATCTCGGACATGGCGGAAGTGGTGTCAGCACCTCTCCGATCCCCTCTGCCAGCACACTTCCACGCATAATGCAGTACGGCACATCTGCCCCCAGCTTCACACCCCGCTCCTTTAACGCTTCTTCCGACAGGCGTAAGTGATACATCCGATTCATACCAAAGAGCACCGCTGCCGCATCGGCACTTCCGCCGGCCATACCTGCTGCCACCGGAATATGCTTCTCCAGCGTAATACGGATGCCTCCTTTGATATGAAATTCTTCCTTTAAAATTGCTGCTGCCTTATATGCAATGTTATTCTCATTATTCGGAAGATAAGCCAGATTACTCTGAATCTGAATCTCATCCCCCTCCGTCTTCTCCAAGAGCACCCGATCATAGAGATACACAGTCTGCATCACCATCCGCACCTCGTGATATCCGTTCTCCATCTGTCCCAGAATATCAAGGCCGAGATTCAGCTTCCCCAGTGCTTTCAACTCTAATTTATCCATTGTATTCTCCTTGTATCTTGTATACAAAATTCCTTTCTACAGTATACCCAGATTTTCCTTGAAAATCAATATTTTTTCGCCTGTTTTCGGCTCTCCCTCGCCAATTTCATTTACCTCTCGGATACGCTTCTCCGTCGTATGATATTTTCTGGCAAGATCCCACAATTTATCCCCATCTTTCATCACATAACCGACAATCCCCGGTGCCTCCGAAAGTGCTTTTTTATCCAGCGGTTCTGTGTGGATCTCACAGATGTTCGACACCATCTCTCTGCGTTTCAAAAAAATCTGAAACTCCAGCACGGCTTTGATCTCAGCCTCACCATTTCCCAGCAGACTGACCACCGGCTGTCCGCAAGTACTCTGGATCTCATATTCCATTCCCGCCTCTGCACTTCTGCATTCTGCCACATAGGTAAATGGCACCATACCCTGCCAGATCTCAAATGGCTCTGCATCATCTGCCCGAATATACAGGAAACCGATCTGCAAAATGCCTTCACACATAATTCCATCTGCCACGATCTCAGTGTGCTCGATTCTGACTTTCCCGGATGTATGACAGATCTGCAGTACCTGACCATCAAGCTCCGGAACCCGGATCTGTTCTGCCATTGCATACTCACATGCTTTCTGCATCACAAGCTCTGACAGTTCTATCTCTTCTTTTTCCAGTGTAACCTGCTCTTTTAACGAATACATATCTTCCAGTACATCCGCCTGTTCCTCACCATACACAACCGCACACACTTCCATGACTGCTTCTATTCCAAAGATCCGGAGTTCTCCATCCTCATCCAGTTTTACATCTGCCATTGCATCCACGATCTTTGGCTCTGCCTGATAATACATTGTCTCATCTGCACCATAACAGTCGATTTTTCCTTCATAAGGCACCGCCTGTTCTGTCCAGCCAAGCTTTCCCTCCGTCGATTCATACAGTACAAAGATTGACAGTTCTCCACGCATCTGCAATGCATCGGATACCAGTCGAATCTCCGTCCGTTTCTGTGTGATATCGGTAAACAACACCTTTCCCACAGGATCCGATTGTTTCGGAAGAGCACACTCTTCTTTAATCCGAAATGATTCACGGCAGCTCTTATGAAGCGTCAGGATCTCTACATTCTTCCAGCGTCTGCACAGCCCTTCCTCTTCTTCTACATCCAGCGTCAGATACTGTTCTTCCTCTCCCTGGGAAATAATCTCAAGTTCTGCCATAGCACGAAGTCTGAGTTTTCTTGCGTGTACGATCGTTACTGTTAATTCCGCACTGCTCTCTTTCATCCACAGCGTTCCGAGCATTTCTTCCTCTGCATACACCATTTCCTCAAATGGGAGTTTCCCCTGGAGCACACTGATGCTACCATCATTCCCTCCGGCAAGATAAAGGATCTGGTATTGAATGCGCCCGGACACCCGCACATAACTGCCGGACTGTTTCATATCTTCCACCCGGAGCATCCCCTGACTGTACACGATTCGTCCCACGTCACCTTTGTCATCCGGCACATTTACATCACCGTCCACATAGAACTGGTCCGACATCTTCCGCCCTGTTACACTTTTTCTGACTGCTTTTTTTAGCTGTTCCATCCGAATCCTCCTGTTTTGCTATTCTACTTATTATATTTTTCTGATATTTCTACTTTGTTATGACATGTTTGGGATTATACTCCGTCTGAATCACCAGATATGGGCAAGTCGTTCCATGGTCTGTATCGGTATCTGGTTCCGGCCCCAGAAGCGTAGTTGCAAACACCAGTACATTACTGCTCTCGTAAAATGCATCCACCTGAATCTGATAACCTGCCGTATCCTGCTTCCCATACCCCCGTGCAATATAAAGCCTGCCTTCATTTGCCCAGGTATATAGAAATGACTCCTGCTCCTGATCTGCAATCGCCTGCCGCATTTCTTCCGGCACATCATATTCATCTACAACGGTATATGGCAGATCTCTTACTTTTCGGATATCTATACGTATTACGCTACATCCGCACAACAGTGCTGCACAGATTGCACTCACAAAGAATATTTTCCTTATATTTTTATATGTTCGTCCTTTTCCCTCCCTCATTACACACTCCCCCAGACCTGCTCTCGACTGTTCAAGAATGCCTCTGCAATCCTGCCGGAGGCTATATCAGCTGGGGAATTGACTCCCAGCTGATATACATATCTACGCGGAATCACTAGGAAAAATGCGTAATTTATGATAAAATAACATGATATTAAGATGCAACGCACGGAACAATCCGTAGGGCCTCATACAATGTCGCTCAGGCATCATCAGAATTTTATAATTCTATAACAAACTAAGGAGACAAGTAACACATGAATGGAACATCTTTGCCGCGTACATCCGGCATTCTATTACATCCCACTTCACTTCCTTCCCCATATGGGATCGGTGATCTGGGACGCAGTGCTTATGAATTCGTAGATTTTCTGGCACAGGCAGGTCAGCATCTCTGGCAGGTGCTTCCTCTGACACACACAGGATTCGGAGATTCCCCATATCAGAGCTTCTCCGCTTTTGCAGGACAGCCACTGTTGATCAGTCCGGCTTATTTGCAGGAACTTCAACTGGTCAGCCAGGATGACCTGAATTCCTGTCCACAAGGCGATCCGACGCAGGTAGATTACGGTGCAGTGATCCCTTGGAAAAATGGTCTTCTCCGCAAGGCCTTTCAGTCTTTTCAAGAGGGACGTGCTTCTCACCTGAACTGGGATTTTGAGAATTTCTGCCGGGAGCAGGATGCATGGCTCTCAGATTATTCATTATTTATGGCCATGAAAGATTGTCATGAGGGACGCTGCTGGCTGGACTGGCCAGAGGACTGCAGGAGACCGGATCCAGACAAAAAGGCAGCCCTCCGAGCAGAACTTACGAATGAATCACGTTTCTATGCATTCGTCCAGTTCCTGTTCTTCCGTGAATGGATGGATCTGAAACGTTATGCTAATGAAAAGGGCGTGCGTATCATCGGAGACATTCCGATCTTTGTATCCATGGACAGTGCTGATGTGTGGGGCAACCAGCATCTGTTCCAGTTAGACACTAAGGGGTTCCCAACGGCAGTTGCAGGAGTACCGCCGGACTATTTCTCTGCTACCGGTCAGCTCTGGGGCAATCCGCTTTACGACTGGTCTGCTCATGACTGCGAAGGCTACCAGTGGTGGATCTCTCGTGTAAGGAATCAGTTACAGATCCTGGACATTCTCCGGATCGATCATTTCCGGGGATTTGAAGCATACTGGGCCGTCCCGTATGGTGAGCTGACTGCAGTAAACGGTCAGTGGCAGAAAGGACCGGAGGGAAAATTATTCTCAGCTATCCAGAATGCACTGGGTGAGAATCTTCCGATCATCGCAGAGGATCTCGGTGTGATCACACCTGAAGTAGAAGCACTCCGGGACAGCTTCTCATTTCCGGGCATGAAGGTGCTGCAGTTTGCCTTTGAAGACACAGGAGAAAGCAGCTTCCTGCCACATCAGTTCACGACTCCGAACTGTGTCTGCTACACCGGAACTCACGATAATGACACCACACGCGGATGGTATGAGACGCTTCGCGATGACTGTAAGCACAAGCTCCGCCGTTATCTGCACGCAGCCGACACCGATACCATCAGCCTCCAGCTGATCCGTCTGTGTCTGTCAAGTACCGCTGCCTATGCGATCTTCCCATTGCAGGATGTACTGGACATCGGCAAAGAGGGACGCATGAATATGCCTGGTCGTGCTACCGGTAACTGGAGCTGGCGTTTCCGTTCCGGTCTCCTCACCGAAGATCTGGCCAGAGAACTGCGCGATATGTCACAGCTCTACGGCAGATATTAAGGAGGGTAGTTATGATTCGATTTATATTTGTTGCATTATTTTTATTTTTATATCTGATCCTGGGCATCCCGGTCTATCTGATCCTGCGTCTCGTATGTAAGATCAACAAAAAAGCCGGAGACTATGCTTCCCTGCGATTGGTTCAGTGGGCATTCCGCGTGATCCTGAAGATCAGCGGCACCGAGATCACCGTGATCGGAGAGGAAAATGTACCTGACGAAGCGGTTCTCTTTGTAGGTAATCACAGAAGCTACTTTGACATTCTGCTGACCTACTCTCGCTGCAAGCATCTGACCGGATACGTAGCAAAAAAAGAGATGTTAAAGTATCCTCTGCTCCGCGACTGGATGAAGGCACTCCACTGCCTGTTTCTGGACCGTGACAATGTACGCGAAGGGCTGAAGACGATTCTGCAGGCTATCGACTATGTCAAAGAAGGCATATCCATCTGCATTTTCCCAGAAGGAACCCGGAATACAGGCGAAGAATTAAGTCTGCTGCCATTCAAAGGCGGTGCGCTGAAGATTGCCGAGAAATCCGGCTGTGCCATTATTCCGCTTTCCCTGAATAATACCATCGAAATCTTTGAAGCACATCTCCCGCGGATCAAGAAGACACACGTAATCATTGAATACGGCGCTCCAATCTATCCAAAAGATCTGGACCGGGAGACACGCAAGCATCTGGATACCTATGTAAGTGATATTATCCGGGAGACAATTCGCAAAAATGCCGCTCTGGTGTAAAGCAATCTTTTAATTTGCAATTTAGGATGATATAATAAGATATTAAGATGTACAGTGCGGAGCAATTCGTCGGCATCTGTTTAGATTTATATTTAGATTTAGATTTAAATGAAACAAAAAATATATAAAGGAGTTAAATCAAGATGAATCAAAGAGATTTAACCTTGCTGACTGATTTTTATGAATTAACCATGATGCAGGGCTATTATGAAAAGGGCCAGAACGAGACCGTTATTTTTGATGTATTTTATCGTCAGAATCCCTGCAATGGAGGTTACGCAATCTGCGCCGGACTGGAACAGGTCATTGAATACGTAAAAGGACTGAATTTCACATATGAGGATGTTGACTATCTCAGAAGCCTCGGCATCTTTGACGAGGAATTTCTGCACTACTTAAGTGGATTCCACTTCAGTGGTGACATCTATGCGATCCCGGAAGGAAGCGTCATTTTCCCAAAGGAACCACTACTTAAAGTTGTCGCTCCGATCATGGAAGCTCAGCTTGTAGAGACTGCGATCCTGAATATTATCAATCACCAGTCTCTGATCGCCACCAAGGCTTCCCGCGTTGTATTTGCGGCAGCCGGCGATGGAATTATGGAATTTGGGCTGCGCCGTGCCCAGGGACCGGATGCAGGTCTTTACGGTGCAAGGGCAGCTGTGATCGGTGGATGTGTAGGTACTTCCAACGTACTTGCCGGTAAGCTTTTTGATGTACCGGTGCTCGGAACTCACGCACACAGCTGGATCATGAGCTTTTCGGATGAATACACTGCATTTAAGGCTTACGCTGATCTCTATCCGGATAACTGCACTCTGCTCGTTGATACGTATGACACTCTGAAATCCGGTGTGCCGAACGCAATCCGCGTATTTCAGGAAATGCGTGACGCAGGTGTGAAGCTGACCCGCTATGGCATTCGTCTGGACAGCGGTGACCTGGCTTACCTGTCTAAAAAAGCACGTAAGATGCTGGATGAAGCCGGATTCGAAGATGCTACGATTGCAGCATCCAATGACCTGGATGAATATCTGCTTCATGACCTGAAGATCCAGGGCGCAGCAATCACTTCCTGGGGTGTAGGTACCAACCTGATCACCTCCAAGGACTGTCCATCATTCGGAGGCGTGTATAAACTTGCTGCTATCAAGACAGAGGATGGCGAATTCGTACCGAAGATCAAGCTGTCTGAGAATACAGAAAAGATTACCAATCCTGGTAACAAGACCATTTACCGAATCTATGATAAGGCAACCGGTAAGATCCGTGCTGATCTGATCTGCTTTGTAGGTGAAGCATTTAACCCGGATGAAGATCTTGTGATCTTCGATCCACTGGAGACATGGAAAAAGACCAAGCTCAAAGGCGGCTCTTACACCATGCGAGAACTGATGGTGCCAGTCTTCCGCAACGGCGAATGCATTTACCAGTCACCATCTGTAAAAGAGATCGCAGCATACTGTACCCAGGAAAAAGCAACTCTGTGGGATGAGACCAAGCGTCTGTTCTATCCACACCGTGTATACGTAGACTTATCTGATAAGCTGTACGCAGTAAAGAAAGAGCTGCTGAATCAGCTTGGAAGAGAATAATTATAAGGGAGTATTAATATTATGAAGATTATTGTATTAGCAGGCGGCTACAGCAACGAACGCGACGTTTCTCTGAATTCCGGTGCCAGTGTCTGCAAGGCACTGCGTGAACGCGGACACCAGGCTTATCTGCTGGACGCATTCATGGGACTTGACTGGGATTCCAACAAATTAGAAGAAGTATTTAACCAGGAAGATGGCGGTCTTGGCATCGCTGCCGATATCCAGATCAAAGAGCCGGATCTGGATGCTCTGTGGGCATCCCGCCCGGGTGATTCTTTAAGTTATCTGGGACCAAATGTATTAGAGCTCTGCTCCATGGCAGATATTACATTTATGGCTCTGCATGGAAGTCTGGGAGAAAATGGCAAACTGCAGTCTGCCTTTGATATCCTCGGCATCCGTTACACCGGACCGAATTCTCTTGGATGTGCCCTGTCTATGGATAAGGGTGTTACCAAAGAAATCTTTCAGGCACAGGGCGTTCCAACACCAGCCGGTACACATCTGTTCCGCAAGGACAAAGACTGCACGCTGGATGAACTGGGATTCCATCTTCCGGTAGTTGTAAAACCTTGTTCCGGCGGATCCAGCATCGGCGTACACATCGTACATACAGATGCGGAATATCGTGATGCCATCGAAACATCATTTAAAAAAGAAGACGAAGTAGTCATCGAGCCATTTATCGACGGACGTGAGTACGCCTGCGGTATCGTAGACGGCAAAGCTCTTCCGTTGGTTGAGATCATTCCAAAGGACGGCGTATTCGACTACGTAAATAAATATCAGATTGGGGGAGCAAGCGAGATCTGTCCTGCACAGTCACTGAATGCTGAGCAGACTGCACAGATTCAGGCTGCCGGCGAAAAAGCATTCGAGGCACTGCGTCTGGATGTATATTCCCGTGCAGACTTTATCGTAGATAACCACACCGGAGAATTCTACTGTCTGGAAGTCAACTCTCTTCCTGGTATGACAGGCGCAAGCCTTCTCCCGAAAGCTGCAAAGGCTGCCGGATACGAATACGGTGAATTCTGCGAACTGATCATCCGCAAATCATTAGAAACCAGATACCAGAATTAGGAGCGAACACATGAAGAATCTTACTTTAAGAAACATCACCCGCGCCTGCCAGGGTACCTATCACGGTAACGAAAGTCTCTTAGACCGGGAAGTTGCCGGCGTTACCATTGACAGCCGCAAGGTAGAAAAGGACTTTCTCTTTGTAGCGATCAACGGAGAGCGTTTTAATGCACACCAATTCATCCCGGATACCATCGAGAAGGGCGCACTCTGCGTTGTATCCCACGAAGATCTGGGTGATACCGATTATCCTTACATACTGGTAGAGGCTACCGGCCAGGCTCTGCTTGACATCGCCAAACTCTACCGTGACTCCTTCGACGTAAAAGTCGTAGGCATCACCGGAAGCGTCGGCAAGACCAGTACCAAGGAAATGATCGCATCCGTACTGGCTCAGAAATACAACGTTCACAAGACACAGGGAAACTTTAATAATGAATGTGGGCTTCCGCTGACTATTTTTGAAATGAACGAAGAACATCAGGTATCCGTGCTGGAAATGGGCATCAACCACTTTGGAGAAATGCGCAAGCTTTCCACTGTTGCAAGCCCTGATATCTGCGTAATCACTAATATCGGCGTAGCTCATCTGGAATTCCTGAAGACACGCGAAGGTATCATGCAGGAAAAGACACAGATGTTCCAGGATATGAAGCCGGGTGGTTCCGTTGTATTGAATGGAGACGATCCGCTCCTTTCCACTATCGGACCTGTAAAAGGTTCTGATCCGATCTTCTATGGACTGGATCAGGATAAGAACGTGATATACGCTACAGATGTAGAACCATTAGGACTGAAAGGAACTTCCTGCACCATCCATCTGCCGGAAGGAAGCTTCTCCTGCGTTGTACCAATTCCTGGTATCCATATGGTATCCAACGCACTGGCAGGATCCGCAGTCGGTTCCAAACTCGGACTTACTACCGAAGAGATTAAACGCGGCATCGAATCTCTGCCATCCATTCCGGGACGCAACCATATCATCCAGACTGATCGCCTGATCCTGCTGGATGACTGCTACAATGCCAACCCTGTATCCATGAAGGCCTCCCTGGATGTACTGAATATGGGTATCGGACGTAAGGTCGCTGTACTCGGCGATATGGGTGAGCTGGGACCGGATTATGCAGCACTTCATCGTTCTGTCGGTGAATATGCTGCAGAGATTGGTATCGATCTGGTATGTGCCATCGGTCCGATGTCAAAGGAGATTGCCGAAGGTGCTGCTTCAGATGGCACAAAGGCACTCTGGTTCGAGACAAAAGCAGACTTCCTTGCACAGACAAAGGATATTCTGAAAGATGGAGATAATGTGCTGATCAAGGCATCTCACGGAATGGAATTCCCAGAGATTGTAGAAGCATTGAGATAGATTTTTTAATATTTTTTCATAAACTCCGACAAAAACTACCACAAAAAAGAATATTTTCATTCTAGTGTGAAATACTTGAAAGGTCTATCAACATATGCTATATTATTGATAGATAACTGATACCAATGTCCAACTGGACGAACGAAAGCCCCACAAGGTTCCAGCTTGTGGGGTTTTCTATTCCGTAAAGTGGATTAAACTTTTAGGCTAGTTGTCTTCGTCATTTCTGTCTAACCATTTGCAAATATAATTTTATCAATTATTATTCATTTTAAATAAGTTCTTTTCATCTTCTTATATAATCCGCAAGCCACAACACATACCACCAACTCCGTCAGCGGAAATGTCATCCACACACCTGTAAGCCCTGCCACATTTGCCATGATAAATGCCAGCGGTATGATCACGATCAGCCCGCGAAGCAATGAGATCATCTGTGCCGGAGCCGCCTGATCTGTTGCTGCGAAGTATATCGCAAGCAGGATATTCGCTCCTACGAATGGACAGGCTGTAAAATAAATCTTAAGTCCTTCTACTGCTATTCTCTGCAGATCCATATCCCGACCGCTGTTAAAGATCATTGCAATCACATCTGCATTCCAGTAAATCCCCACGTAGATCAACATCGCAAGTATAACCGTAAGCATCATTGCCCAACCAAGGAATCTATGCACATTCTTTTCCTGGCTGCGCCCGTATTCACGGCTCAAAAGCGGCTGTACACCCTGTGCAATACCATTATAAATAGCAATTACGACAATGGATATATTAGCTACCACACCATATGCCGCCACGCCTACATTTCCCGCCAGACCAAGGATCAACAGATTAAATACTGCAATTACCAGTCCGGATGACACTTCTGTTACCAGGGACGGCACACCGAGCCCTGCTGCCGATGCCACGAGTCTCACATCAGGTCGGACACGTATCAATCGAAACTGATTCTTCTTTTTCACAAAATGCTGCAACAATATTAATATACTGATGATCGGAGCAACCGCCGTTGCAAGTACCGCACCGAAGAGCCCCATTCCAATCGGGAATACAAAGATATAGTCAAATACAATATTAAACAGACATCCACTCAGCATCGCAGTCATTGCCAGAGACGTATTGCCGTCATTCCGGATCATAGCACCAAGCAGATTGTTAATCATAAACATTGGAGAAAATAATAAAATCACCTGCAGATACGTTCTTGTCATATCGTATACTTCTGCATTGGCTCCCACAAGCGCCGTGATTGGATCTGCTGCCAGCAGACCGATCAACATAAAGATTACAGCCAGCACCGTCACCACACACAAGCTGCTGGTAAACAGCACATCGCCACGTTTTTCATTTCCCGTGCCCTTCATAATGCCGTATTTTGTTCCACTTCCGATGCCCAACATAAAGCCACAGCCGTTCATCACGCTGAATACCGGTATTGCCAGATTCAGTGCTGTCAGGCCATCTGCCCCGACACCTTTCGATATAAAATACGTATCAGCCAGAATATAGCAGGATACGCCAAGCTGACTAAGCACGCTCTGCGACACGTATTTCCCAAATTCCTGCAGCGTATTCTCTTTTCCTGCCATACCTCATCCCCCTGTATTCAGCTAAGTAAAGCGGACATTCGCAATCCGCTTCGCTACTTGCTCATGAACGCAGTCGCTTCGCGATCTGTCAGTGGGAGCTTTCAACTCCCACTGACATAAGCATCCCCCCTCACCCGCCGCTTAGTACTCCGCGCACTTGAAGCGGGGGGAATGCTTATCTGCGTTCATTTTCACTGATTTGTGGTAAATTCTCCATGCAATCAATGCCGTGATCGTCTCTGAAATCCAGAATGCATGCCATACCCATTCCGCGCCACCAATTCGACATAAGATCCATGCTGCCGGAACAATCGTGATCAGATATCGGAACAATGAAATCTGGAAAGATTCTTTTCCTTTTCCCAGTCCTTCCAGTGCTCCCGATGTGGTCACCGATACTGCTGAGATCACAAAGCCCATACTAATCACACGAAGTGCTGTCTGTCCGATCCGGATCGTCTCGTTATTTGTCGTAAAGAATCCAATCAGCTGGCCAGATGCCAGCAGACAGAGTATCGTACCAAGAATCATAATACTTCCTGTCATATAGAGTGTCAATCGATAAATCTTCTTTACACGCTCTCTCTCGCCCGCTCCGTAATTATAACCGATTACAGGGCGCATTCCCTGAATGATTCCATTTGCCGGCAGATACAAAAATGTCTGCAACTTGTAATAAATACCCAGCACTACTACATAACTTTGCGAATACACTGCAAGCAGTCCATTTAACAGCGAGATCAGAAGTGACGGAAGTGCCAGATTGAAAATTGCCGGAATCCCCACGCCGTACAGCTTCCGGTCAATCGCGCTATCCGGATGACAGTATTTCCATTGGAAATGCACCGTCTGCTTCGGGCTGAGATACGCAACAATATAGATTACCCAGGTCAGGAGCTGACCAAGTCCTGTTGCCAGTGCCGCCCCGCGGATCCCCATCTCCGGAAATGGACCAATGCCAAAGATCATCAACGGATCCAGGATAATATTCGCAATCGATCCACACATCAGACTTAGCATGGTAACCTTCATATTACCTGTCGCCTGAAATAACTTTTCAAATACCAGCTCGATCATAATCGTCGGCGCAAATAAAAATACAATTACAGAATACTGCATACCCATTTCGATCACTTCTGCATCTCCGGTGAACATTCTAAGAAATACCGGCATTAACAGAATTCCTGCTGTCATCATAATCACACTATGGATCAATGCAAATATAAATCCATGCGTTGCTGCAATATCTGCTTTTTCTCTGTTACCTGCTCCCAGATGAAATGCAATTACTGCATTAATACCTATACCAAAACCAATTGCAATCGCATTCATCAGATTCTGCAGCGGATATACAAGTGACAATGCCGTCATTGCCTTCTCATTAATCTGCGCTACAAACAGACTGTCTACAATATTATAAAGTGAATTTACCAGCATGGACACTACCATCGGTAATGCCATAGATGTCAGCAGTGGCAAAATCGGCTTCTCTTTCATAAAAGTATCGTTCATCATATCCTCCCTCATAACTCCTGATATCTTATTACAGAACAAAGAATGTGCCTTGGCACATTCTCGCGCCTGCGGCGGTCGCTTGCGACATCTACCTCATCCGCCGCAGTGCGCATCCTCGCGGAGCGTTTTTTACTTTACAGGAAAACAATTTCCTGTAAAGTAAAAAAACGCCATACAACCACTATCATAGTGATCGTATGGCGAAAATGGTTACACCAGAAAAATCCATACAGGTTTTAGCTTCCCTAACATAACAGAATCTGTCTTATCTGTCAAGTTCCTCCCCTTCCAGCTTATAGAGCAGTTCCTCTTTGGAAATATCGCCGCGTATCCTTTTAACCAGAAGCCTTACGTCTTCTACCAGAATACTCAGGTAACGGAAGAAGGATTCTGCTGCAAACGAGAACATGACAAACAACAAAATACAAATTGTGGACATACCACTCATAGCAAACAGCTGATTCAGGAATACTCCACAGAAAATCATCCCCACAATACATCCGATGAATACCGCCAGGCGGACACTGTTCATTGGCTGACAGATCTTATACAGGATCATGAATCCAACAATCGCCAGAAGCATCGTAGCTGCCGTTGCGATATCCTCTGACGGGAGTCCGAATACATGTCCGCATACAACCAGCGCTCCCACTGCGAACACATCCGTAAGCCCGGCCGGAAGTGCTTTCAGAAGGACATTGGTCATAAAATGTCCCTTGATACGAGTCTTATTCGGTTCCAACGCCAGGAAGAATCCCGGAATACCAATCGTAAACATGCTGATCAGAGATACCTGCGACGGTTCCAGTGGATAGCTGATCATAAATACCGCAGACAGGATTGACAGCAGTAACGAGAATATATTCTTAACCAAGAACAAACTCGCTGACCGCTGGATATTATTAACTACACGTCGTCCTTCTAATACTACGGAAGGCATACAGGAGAAATCCGACTCCAACAGCACTACCTGCGCAGCCTGGGTAGCTGCCTCGCTTCCGGATGCCATCGCGATACTGCAATCCGCATCCTTCAGCGCAAGCACGTCATTGACACCATCACCGGTCATGGCAACCGTGTTACCTGCTTTCTGCAGTGCATGTACAAACTGTCTCTTCTGATTCGGCGTTACACGGCCGAATACGGTGTATTTCTCCATGGCTCTTGCCACCTGTTCATCCGTCTTCAGAGTAGACGCATCTACATAGTGCTCAGCTCCGGCAATCCCCGCCTGAGCTGCGACCTCAGATACGGTCATCGGATTATCACCGGAAATCACCTTGATCTGCACATCCTGCTCCGCAAAATATTCAAACGTCTCTTTTGCCTTGTCACGTATTGGATTGGCAAGCGTGACATATCCTAACGGCACTACTTTTTCAGTCAGTTTCTTACCGTCAATCTCACCTTCATATTTACCAAATACCAGCACACGATATCCTTTTTTCGCATACTGTTCTATCTCTGCTTCATAGAGAATGTAGTCATCCCGAAGCACCATCTCAGGAGCACCAAGTACATACGCCCCATCCTCAAATGTAACACTGCTATACTTCACCGCTGAAGAGAATGAAGTCATGCTCACCGCTTTCTTCCCTGTATTCTCTGTGAAGTAAGCTTTTAACGCTTCCATAGTGATATTATCAGCCGTCATCGCTGCCGCAAAATCGCCGATCATCTGATCCAGAGGTGGGTACTTCTCCTTTTCCTTCCCGCTGGAATAATCCAATGTCTCGACTGCTTCATGGACCGCCATGGTGTTCTCGGTAATCGTTCCCGTCTTATCCACACACAGCACATTGACTCTGGCAAGTGTTTCGATGCTCTTCATATCGTGAAGCAGTACCTGCTGCTTGGCAAGACGCATGGCACTGACCGCCAACGCAACAGTTGCCAGCAGATACAGTCCCTCTGGAATCATACCGATCACTGCCGCTACCATCGAAGTCACACTGCTCTGGAACGGATCGTGGTTAAAGAAAAAGCTCTGCACTACCAGAATAATACCAATCGGAATGATCGCAATACCGACCCATTTGACCAGCTTATCCAGTGCACGGATCATCTCTGACTGCTCACCCTCGCCCATCTTCTTCGCTTCCAGTGTCAGCTTGGAAATATAGGAATCCTCTCCAACCTTGTCAAGTCTGGCATGACACTTGCCGGATATTACAAAGCTTCCGGACATGAGCTGATCTCCTCTGCGCTTCGTGATCTCATCTGATTCACCGGTCAGCAGTGATTCATTCACCTGCACCTCTCCGGCAGACACGATTGCATCTGCACAGATCTGATTGCCTGCACTGAAAATCACGATATCATCCAGCACCAGATCCTCCGAAGCCACCTGCTGCACCTTACCGTCTCGCACTACCTTGGCATGAGGCGCATTCAACATACTCATCTTATCCAATATGTTCTTCGCCCGAATCTCCTGATAAATGCCGATTAACGTATTACCAATAATGACCGGCAGAAATGTCAGGTTACGGAATGATCCTACAATGATCAGCAACACCGCCAGCACGAAAAAGATCAGGTTGAAGTAAGTAAATGTATTCTCCCTGACAATATCCTTGGTCGTCTTAGACGGAGCCTCCACAGACAGATTCCGCCATCCCTGCAACCGATGCTCCATAACCTGATTCGTCGTCAGTCCTTCATGATAATCCGGATCATACCTCTCCGGCGTAATCCGTTCTCTGCGTCTCGGCTGCTCCTCCGCAGTTCGTCTTTTTACTGGTTTCTTACCTTTATGTGCCATAATTATCTATCTTCACTTCCTGTACTTTATCCGACGTTATTTCTCAACATCTTTTTCCATTATACGCCAATTTTCTTTCATGTCTATGAAGAAAGTATGAAACTTTCCTTAATGAATTGTTCAATCATCCTAACGCTACGTCAAGTACCATCATAACCACAAAGCCAAGTGCAAAGCCCACCGTTCCTATATTGCTGTGTTCTCCTTCGCTTGTCTCCGGTATCAGTTCCTCCACAACTACGTAGATCATGGCACCTGCTGCAAATGCAAGCAGATAGGGAAGTACCTGTATCAACACATCTTTCAATAATATCGTAATTCCAGCTGCAATCGGTTCTACGATCCCTGATCCCGCTCCGTACAGAAATGCTTTGCCTTTGTTCATGTTCTCTTCACTTCGAAGCGGCATGGATACGATGGCTCCCTCCGGAAAATTCTGGATCGCAATTCCGACCGCCAATGCAAATGCTCCCGCCAGCGTGATATCTGTATGCTCAGCCGCGATTCCTGCAAATACAACTCCCACAGCCATTCCTTCCGGGATATTATGGATTGTCACAGCCATGACCATCTTCATGCTCCGGCTCCAGTTCTTCTTTACACCTTCCGCTTCTTCCTGTCCGAGGTGCTGATGTGGCACATAACTGTCCATCAGCAGAAGTGTAAGTATTCCAACCATAAATCCGAGTGCCGCCGGGATAAAACAAAGCTTACCCATGGGCTCAGACATTTCCATAGCAGGAATTAAAAGTGACCACACAGAGGCGGCCACCATAATGCCGGACGCGAAACCCAGAAGTGCTTTCTGGACTCCCGCCCGAATATCATTTTTTAATAAGAACACACATGCAGCACCCAGTGCTGTACCGGCAAACGGTATCATAATACCTAAAAATATATTCATATACTCTCCTGTATTCTCATCTTACATTGTCATCTTATGCCAGATAACAATATCGGTTAATTAAAATATACCAGCTCGTCTTCCGGCTCCTGAATCGGTTCCAGAGATTCCAGTGTGATCACCGGTCCTCTGCCACGGTAAGCACGCTTAAATTCAAAGCCTACTTTACCTCTGGCTCTTACCCAGGTATTGGCTTTCATATCTTCGATTGCCATATGCTTGCAGATAAAGCCAAGGAATGTAATATCATCTGCGCAGCAGGTCATAGCACTTCTTCCAAGTACAAATTCACCCTTCGGAAATCCTTTGGCCTTTCTTGCTCTTCCCTGAATCTCCACAACCTTGCCTTTATACTTTTCCGGGTTGTCCATCATATCTACATACCAGATACCGTAATCCATATCCTCAATCTTAATAACCGGTGCATCCAGATCATAAGGCATCTGATCGCTGAAGATATCTTCAATCTCGCCTTCTGCACCCTCAAAGATAATCTGTGCTCCCTGATTCACTACTTTTACACTTCTGCGGTAACCGGCTAACGGCATATCCTCCGTACAACGGTTAAACAGTACCATATCTGCATTACGCACCATTTCTACAAAAAGCGACTTCATATTGGCAATATACACATCAAATGTACTTGCATCTACGGTTGTGATCTCCTGGATCAGCCCCCAGCCATCCGGCACATCCAGCGCTTCCATCTTGCTGACCGGATACATACCATTACATTCAAAGATCACACGCTCCGGATGGTACTTATCTTCTACTTCCTGAAGGAATTCCTTTGTCAGTTCTTCCGGATCTTCTACGGTAACAATCTTCGCTTTTGCACGTGCAAGAAGGTCTTCTTCATATTCCTCTTCGCCTTCCTCACACAGAATAATAACCGTCGTTCCGTCTATTTTAAAATACTGTTTATCAATCGTCTGTTTCAGGAAAGAAGTCTTACCACTCTCCAAAAATCCAGTCATCAGATAAACTACTACTCTTGCGTCATCTACCATCTGCATAATCAGTCACCTATACCTCAAATAATTCTGCCAGTGCGTCCTCTTTCAGTTCAGAACCGATCACACAGATGCGTCCTGTGAATTCAGGCTCTCCTGTTCTGACTTCCTGCTCACCCGGAACCATGTCAAAGTAGATCCACTGTCCGTCATCGCCTGCAACCATACCTTTTGCTCTCAATACTACACCATAAGTATCGGCTGCATCCAGTGCTGCAAGTTTCACTTTTAATTCTTCTTTATTGAATTTCTTCACAGTCTCTTTGCCCCAGCTTGAGAATACATCGTCTGCATGATGATGTCCATGGTGGTGATGATCATGGTCATGGCAACCACAGGTACAGTTTTCATCATGCTCATGGTGATGCTCATGCTCGTGATGATGGTCGTGCTCGTGATGATGCTCGTGTTCGTCATGGGCATGGTGGTGCTCATGATGGTGCTCGTGTTCATCATGCTCATGATGGTGTTCGTGCTCGTCGTGGTCATGATGGTGTTCGTGCTCGTCATGGTCATGATCATGGCAGCCACAGGTGCAGTCCTCGTCATGCTCGTGATGATGCTCATGCTCGTGATGGTGTTCATGTTCATGTTCATGGTCATGCTGATGGCGCAGTTCCTCTTCTAACATCTGCTTTTCCAAAGAATCCACATGTTCCATCGTCTCCAGAATCTTAGCACCATCCAACTGTTCGATCGGAGTTGTGATAATTGCTGCATTTGCATTCATCTCACGAAGCATCTTAACAGCCTCTTCAGCCTTTCCTTCCTTCGCCACATCAGTACGGCTCAGGATAATAGCTCCTGCTGTTTCTACCTGATTGCTGTAGAACTCACCGAAGTTCTTCAGATACAGTTTGCATTTATTCACGTCTACAACTGTCGTGTAGCTGTTCAATACGATGTCTACACTGTCTTTTACATTCTCTACTGCTTTGATCACATCAGACAGCTTGCCAACTCCGGATGGCTCGATCAGAATACGATCCGGATGGTATGTCTCAATTACTTCCTTTAAAGAAGTGCCGAAATCACCGACCAATGAACAGCAGATACATCCGGAATTCATCTCACGGATCTCTACTCCGGCTTCCTTCAGAAACCCTCCATCAATACCGATCTCACCGAATTCGTTCTCGATCAGTACTACCTGCTCGTTCTGAAATGCTTCTTTCAAAAGCTTTTTAATCAACGTAGTCTTGCCGGCTCCAAGAAAGCCGCTGATAATATCTATCTTTGTCATCTTAATACACTCTCCTTTTTTAGTCCTAAACTTTGTTTTAGCACAAATATCACAAAAAGTAAAGCCGCCATCCGTATTCTTTCCTATTATAGAGAAATCGTATCATTCATTTGACATTTCCTCCGAAACTTGGTAGTATGAAAAAGATATTCCTAAACCAGTTTAATAATAAGAAAGAAGGTTACTTATGAATATATTTCTGGATGTTCTCCAGGATACCGTATCAGACAGCCTGCATATGCTGCCTTTTTTATTTGCGGCATTTCTGCTGATCGAGACTCTGGAACATTACTCAACAACATTTATCAATCAGACACTGATAAAGATTAATAAAGCAGGTCCGTTAGTCGGTGCTATCCTTGGCTGTATCCCACAGTGCGGATTCTCCGTTATGTCTGCGAATCTGTATTCCAGCGGTGTCGTATCCCTGGGTACGATGCTTGCTGTCTTTCTGGCGACTTCCGATGAAGCGATCCTGCTTCTGCTCGGTCACCCGGAAAGCGCAGGAAGTATCTGGACACTGTTGACAGCTAAACTGCTCATCGCTGTAATTGCCGGTTATATCACAGATTTGTTTCTGGCGAAGCGAATCTCCACACCAAAGCACTTCGGTGATCTCTGCGACCACTGTGGCTGCCATGAGCATCACGGCATTGTACTTCCGGCATTCAAGCATACACTGAAGCTTTTTGCATACATTTTTGTATTCTCAGGCTTATTGAATCTGATCATTGCTTATGCAGATCTGAATACACTTTCAACCATTCTGTTAAGTGGGAGCCTGTTGCAGCCATTTCTGGCCGCACTGATCGGATTTATTCCAAACTGTGCAGCATCCGTAGTACTGACAGAATTATACCTTAGTGGAACACTGTCTTTTGCTTCTGTCGTTGCTGGTCTCTGCACCAATGCAGGTGTCGGACTCGTTGTTCTGTTCGAAGTCGATAAAAATCGTAAAGAAGACCTTAAAATCGTAGGTCTCCTTTACTTCTTTGCAGTAGCAGCCGGACTGATCCTCTCTATTTTTTAAGAGGCTGTCCGGTCATCTGCTCATGTTCACTTTTAATCTCATGATATAATCTTACAGAATCCCATTCCTGATTCACCGGTGTCAGCACCGCTTTTAACGGTATATGCACTCTTTCTTTGCGCAGATAATTAAGCAGCAGATCCATCTGCCTGCCAAGCTGGCACATCACCAGCATCTCATCGTCAAAACTTTCCAAAACTTCCTGTTTACAATCGCCATCCGGTACTTCCGACGATGCCTCAAAAAGAGTACGGATTGCTCTTCCGTAGTCTTCTTTAGCAACCATCTTTACTCTTATCCCATGCATTCCGCAAAATGCCTGGATCTTATTCTTTCTCTTTCTATCCGTAAAATTATAAATCAATATCGTAGGTTTTACTGACATACCGCTGTCTCCAATGCAATCTCCATCATCTGTCTGAATCCATTCTGTCGTTCTTCGGCACTGAGCGATTCTCCATTTACGATCGAATCCGATACGGTAAATATTCCCAGTGCTTTCACCCCAGCCCGTGCTGCCTCACAGTATAATGCATAGCTCTCCATCTCTATGCCAAGCACGCCAAGCTCTGCCCAACGTTTCCATTCCGGAGTCTCTGTATAAAACAGATCGGAAGACAATACATTGCCCACATGACTGACTGCATGCAATCGCTCCGCAGCTTCTTTTGCTGTACTTAAAAGACCGAAATCCGCGATCGCACTGAATGTGCCCGGCAGCTGATACTGATGTGCATAATTACTGTCTGTGCAGGATGCCTGCGCCATGATAATATCTCCCAACAGAATATCTCCCCGTATTGCTCCACAGGAACCAATCCGAATCAGATTCTTCACTCCATATACATGAATCAGCTCATGACTGTATATTCCCATTGAAGGCATTCCCATGCCCGTCCCCATAACAGAAATGCGCTTTCCTTTATATGTTCCGGTGTATCCAAACATATTCCGAACCGAATTAAACTGAACTAAATCTTCCAGATAGGTTTCTGCAATGAACTTCGCCCGGAGCGGATCTCCCGGAAGCAGAATTGTCTCCGCAATATCGCCTGGATTTGCTGTATTATGTGGTGTAGCCATAATTATACCTCCCTGTGTTCAAATTAACTATAGTATACCACAGAGGGATTAATCCAGTCCTGCTCTTTCCCGAAATTCTTCGATTGAATCCATGTCGGCTACATGCTAAAATCTATTCAGAACATTTTGGAGGTCACAACATTATGAATGCAAATCATTTTATAATAAAGCATGCTTCCCAGGAAGATATCCCAGCTCTCACAGCCGTTGAAAGGGAATGCTTCCCGGCTGCAGAAGCAGCATCCGAAGAAGAGATCGCCGCCAGAGTACATGCATATGGAAAGCATTTCTGGCTTCTCTTTGAAGGCAAGAAGCTGATTGCTTTTGTGGATGGTATGACGACTGATCAGGCTGATCTGACCGATGACATGTATGAGGATGCAAGCCTGCATGACGAGAACGGCGCTTGGCAGATGATCTTCGGTGTGAATACGATCCCTTCCTATCGCAGACAGGGACACGCAGGTCTTCTGATCCGCCAGGCAATCGAAGATGCCAGAACCCAGAGACGTAAAGGTCTCGTTCTCACATGCAAAGAAGCATTGATTCATTATTACGCCAGCTTTGGATTTGAAAATGAAGGTATCTCTGAATCAGTACACGGTAATGTCACCTGGTATCAGATGCGTCTGACATTTCCTGAAAAATAACCGCTATCAGTTTTCACACGGAGGTCTCTCATGAAAGAAAAAATCGGCATCACAGCCTGCTCGGATCCCATGAAGCCTGAATTTCAGTCCAATATGGATCGGCTGTGCGCTATTTTAAGTGATGTTGGATATGAACCAGTCATCAGTAATTGTATATATCCTAAAATATATCCCAAAGCATACGGTCTTCACGGCACCGGGTCAGAACGCGCTGCGGAATTAATGAAACTATATACAGATCCTGAAATTACAGCGATCTTCGACATATCCGGTGGGGATATGTCCAATGAACTGCTGCCTTATCTGGATTTTGAAGTGATCAGGAACTCTGAAAAAAAGTTTTACGGATACAGTGATCTTACTACGATTTTGAATGCTATTTATGCCAAGACAGGCAAAGAAACAGTTCTTTATCAAATCCGCAACCTTCTTTATCGACACGGTGAGGTGCAGCGCCGCGATTTTATCAACACACTGCAAAGGAATGGTAATAATCTCTATGATCTGGATTATCATTTCATCCAAGGTACTACTATGGAAGGTGTTATGATCGGCGGTAATATCCGCTGCTTTCTGAAGCTTGCCGGAACCGAATATATGCCGGATCTTCACGATAAAATCCTGCTTCTGGAAGCATTGAATACAGGTATCCCACAGCTCATCACCTTCTTAAGCCAACTAAAGCAGCTTCATGCATTTGATCTGGTGAATGGCATTCTGCTTGGGACATTTACCAGGATGGAAAAAGAGCAGGTACAGCCGGATGCAGTTACGCTGGTCAGAGAATTTGCAGGTCCGGAGCTCCCAATTGCTAAAACTGCTTATATCGGACACGATTCTGATTCCAAGGGCGCTGTGATCGGCAGATATTATTGCATTTAAAAATCTGTAAAACTAAAAAACACTTATACCACAAGGAGACTACACTATGAAAATTACCATGTTAGGAACAGGCAATGCCCTGGTAACGGAGTGTTACAACACCTGTTTTGTATTAGAAGATGAAGGAAAATATTTTATGATAGACGGAGGCGGCGGCAACGAAGTGCTCAAGCAGTTGAAGCGTGCCGGGCTAAACTGGATGGATATGCGCGATATCTTTGTCACGCACAAGCATATCGACCACATTCTCGGCATCGTCTGGATGATGCGCCTGATCTGCCAGAATATGAATAAAGGAACTTACGAGGGTGATGCATTTATTTATGGGCACGATGAAGTGATCGCACTTCTAAAAGATATAGCAGAGAAATTATTACAGCCAAAGCAGATAAAAATGATTGGGGATCGTCTGCATCTCATCACAGTTCATGACGGTGAGATCAGAAAAATCATGGACAGAGATGTTACATTTTTCGATATTCATTCTACCAAAGCGAAGCAATATGGCTTCACCCTTGATATGGGCAATGGAGACAAATTCACCTGTTGCGGTGATGAACCATATAACGATGCAGAACGCCCTTATGCAGAGAACAGCAAGTGGCTGCTGCACGAAGCATTCTGTCTCTACAGCCAGGCAGACCGTTTTTCGCCGTATGAGAAACACCATTCTACGGTAAAGGATGCCTGTGAGCTTGCCGAAGAATTACATGTACCAAACCTCCTCCTTTACCATACAGAGGATAAAAATATTACCCATAGAAAAGAATTATATACCGCGGAAGGAACCGAGTATTACCACGGTAATCTCTACATTCCGGAAGATCTGGAAACAATAGAATTATAAGAATTTATAAGCTCTGATGGAATCCCCTGATATACCAGATCTACTTTCATGTATACCAGGGCAGGATCACACTCCTGCCCCGGTACGGGATGGTATATCAAGCTATGCGAAAAGTCATTTTATAATGCCAGGGTCAAAAGGTCTAAATACCTATGCAGTTGCCGGAAGTACACGTGACAGGAATGTCTGTGTTCTTCTCTCTTTTGGTGCAGTGAAGATCAGTTCCGGCTTTCCTTCTTCTACCACATAACCATCTGCCATAAAGACTACCCGGTCCGCTACATCTCTGGCAAATCCCATTTCATGTGTTACCACAAGCATCGTCATTCCTTCTTTTGCAAGTGCTTTCATAACATCCAGCACATCTCCCACAAGTTCTGGATCCAATGCCGATGTAGGTTCATCAAAAAGCAGTGCCTTTGGTTCCATGGCAAGTGCTCTGGCGATTGCCACACGCTGCTGCTGTCCACCGGAAAGTGTGTGCGGATACACATCTGCCTTATCCTTAAGTCCTACTTTATCCAGAAGTTCCAACGCTTTTTCTCGGGCTTCCGCTTTATTCATATGTTTGGTCAGAATTGGTGCCATCATTACATTTTCCGCTACCGTCTTTAATGGAAACAGATTAAACTTTTGAAATACCATACCGACCTCTTCACGGAATTTACGGATATCACAATTTTTATCCAACAAATCGCGTCCTTCATACTGAACGGTTCCTCCTGTTGGCATTTCAAGCTGATTAATACATCTTAAAAATGTGCTTTTCCCGGATCCGGATGGCCCGATAATGCATACTACTTCGCCTTCTTCAATATCCAGATTAATATCTTTTAATACTTCCAGGTTTCCGAACTTCTTTGATAAATGGTTAATTTTAATCATATCACTGCCTCCTGTTCCGTGTACTGTTCTGAACGATAACTATGCACGCATCTTCCGTTCAATCTGTTTCTGAGCTATGATCAAGACAGAAAGGATTACCAGATAAAATGCTGCCAGCGCTGTATATGTAGGAATCGCTTTGAAACTGAGTGCCGCATATGCCTGTGCCTGATGCGTGATCTCATTTACTGCGATTGCGGACAACAGTGCCGTATCCTTTACCGACGTAATAAACTGGTTAAAAAGTGCCGGAAGTGCCGCTTTAAATGCCGGAGGAATAATCAGATGGATCATTGTCTGTGAACTGGTCAGTCCAAGTGATGCACCTGCTTCTTTCTGCCCCGGATCAATTCCCATCAGCGCACCTTTGACAATCTCGGAAATAAATGCTCCTGAGTTCAGGGCAATGACTCCGATACCGACTACTGTACTGCTGATATCCACTCCCATAAGCTTCGGAATTACGAAATATCCATATAATGCCTGCACCATCAGCGGTGTTGCTCGGATAATCCAGATATATACTTCTGCAATTGCCTTTCCGATTTTATATTTTGACTGGAGCAGGTATCCGCACAGGCTTCCTACAAGGAAGCCAATGCCGATGCCGACCACAGCGATTAATATCGTAAGTTTTAATCCGTCAAACATCATCGGGAGTAAAACATCCAAAAACTTCATATCCATATACCATCCATCCCATCTGTCATTTTACTATATCTGTGCTGTGTGCTTATTCACACCATTTTGCATACAGCTCATCGGTTGTTCCATTTTCAATCAGAAGCTTTACTGCTGCATTAATCTCATCGTAATATTTACAATCTTTGGAAATTGCCACACAATATGGAGCCTGTCCCTGATTAAATTCGTCTCCAACCACTTCCAGCTTGCTGTCCGGTGTAGTCTTAATATAGAAGCTTGCGCCAGGACCGTCCTGGATAACTGCGTCTACCTTGCCCTGTTCCAAAGATTCATAAGCTGTAGTGATCGTATCATGAACTTCCAGCTCTGCATCACTCAGATTCTTAGAAGCATATGTGTGAGAAGCGGTTCCTTTTTCTACAGCAACTTTCTTGCCTTTCAGGTCATCCACACTCTTGATTCCTTCATCATTATCTTTATTTACCATGACCACCTGACCGGAATCACAATAAATCTCTGAAAAATTCATAACTTCTTTTCTCTCATCTGTTGCACATAATGCTGCAGCTCCCATATCCAGCTTTCCTTCAGCCAGCGAAGTTGTCAGCGCTGAATAATCCATCGCCTGTACTCCTCCGTCAATCTCAAATCCCAGGATATCCTGCAGATTCTGTATAAGATCCAGATCATATCCGATCAATGTCTTACCATCTTCATCATAGTAAGAAAATGGTCCAAAGAGTCCGGATGTACCGACCTTTAATGTAACTCCATCCAAACTTCCTTTGATATCGTCTTCTGACAATTCTTCCTTTGTTTCAGAGGAGCTGCTGGATGAATCCTCACTTTCTTTACTTCCACAGCCAACACCAAGCATTGTTACCATAGTTGCACACATCAAAACTGCTACAATTTTTCTTTTCATAATCCCGTTCCTCCTTGTTATCCATTCAGTTCAGTAACGACAAAAGGCGCTGCAGATAACTGCAACGCCCTTGTTGATTCGTGTTTGTTTTTTGAACTTGTGACTATTCTAATCGCATTTCCGCTCTTCGTCAATCCACAATTATTTCCAAAATCATCACGTTCAAAGCTATAATTTTTATATTATTTTCACAATTCAACATTTCATTTTCATAATTCTTACAATTTTATTTAATTTTCTGTGTATTATTTTATCTTATTTCACCATTACGTTTTCTAATGTCTATTATTTAACCTCCAAAGTAAAATCCGTTAAAATTGTATTTATATACTCTGTAAATAAATTTTTCGATATCCATCTGATACGTAGCAATCACCTCATGGTTCTCATCATATTCTGTAAATGTGCCCTTGAGTCCAGAATCTACGACCGTATGTCCGTTCAGATCCTGCACACTGCTGACATGGTGATAGTTTTTTCCATCCTGTTCAAAATATCGTTCATATCCACCAGATGTGATCACTGCTTTGTCTTCAATGCTCAGCACTCCCAGACAGTCATCCGAATCATCCGGACTCTGCACCACTACGCGCCATTTACTTCCATCTGTCTTGGTTCCGAGTGCCTGCACATTCCCGCCCAGATTCACCAGACCGCTTGAAATGTTATTTTCCTTATAAATCTCCATAATTCTCGATGAAGTATAACCTTTCGCAATTCCGCCAAGATCAATCTTTATCCCTTCCTGATTGAAAGAAATGCCCCGGTTATCTTTATCGTATGTAATCTGGGATACATCGCAGAGCTTCAGCAATGATTGCAATGTATCCTCAGACGGCACCTGATAATTCTGTGTCGGGAAGCCCCATGCTTCCATAACCGGATAAATCGCAATATCAAACGCTCCATCCGTCTCCTCATTCAGTTCCAGCGCACGCTCTACAAGATAACCTGCATCTTCAGACAATGTTGCGCTTCCACTTTGATTTAATTTTGCGATCTCGCTCTCTTCGTTTCCTGTAGAAAGCAGATTGTCAATCCTTTCAATCTCAGCACCGGCTTCATCGACCGCTTCCTGTGCCTGCTCTCCATACGCAGTTACTGTCATATATGTGTCCATCGCAAAGATGTCCTTTGAGGCTTCCTCATCCGAAACGTCCTCATCTGATTCTGTCTGTTCTTCTGTGTGTGAACTCTCTGTCGTTGTATCTTGTTTTGTATTATTGCATCCACCAGTCAAAAGCGATGCGCTAAGACAGACACATGCCATTACTATTTTCCGTTTCATCCCTAAGGTACTGTCCTTCCTTCATTTGTTAGTTGTTTCTAACCGTTTATACTATACTTTATCTTCTAATTAAATATCAACTTTTATTTTGATATTGAGACTCTTTCTCATTATCCATTCAAAAAAGACAGAACCTCAATATAAGGCTCTGTCCATGATTTCAGCTCTATTTCTCAAAATATTCCTGCGCATTCACCTGTACTTCCCCGGTCTGTGCACGCACATACTGGCCATCTGCCATCTGAATACGCGCTTTTACATTATCTGCCATCAGGATATCAAACATCTCAAGAACACGTGCTTTCAGGTCCGGATCCAGCACCGGTGTTGCTGCCTCCACACGGTGAATTGTGTTGCGTGTCATGAAGTCTGCTGATGCAATATACACTTCGTTTCGTCCGAAAATATAGATGCGCGAGTGTTCCAGATAGCGTCCCACAATACTTCTGACGGTAATATTCTCCGTATATCCCGGCACACCTGCAATCAGGCAGCAGCTTCCTCTCACGATCAGCTCTATTTTAACACCTGCCTGCGATGCCATGATCAGCTTGTCGATAATACATTTATCCGTCAGAGAATTCATCTTCGCGCCTACATACGCCGGCTCTCCTTCTCTCGCAAGGGCAATCTGCTCATCGATCTTATCCAGAATCTTATTGCGCAGACATTTTGGAGCTACCATCAAAAGCTCTGTCTCCGGCATTACCTGCCCCATGCTAAGATGCTGGAACACCTCATTAGTCTCCTCACCGATTCCCTGATCTGCCGTCATCAGAGACAGGTCTGTATAAAGCTTCGCAGTCTTTTCATTATAATTACCCGTCCCGATCTGTGTAATATAAGAAATGTGTCCCTCATGCATCCTTGTGATCAGGCATAGTTTTGAATGCACCTTCAATTTGTCCAAACCGTACAGAATACGGCATCCGGCATCTTCCAGCCTTCTGGACCAACCGATATTATTCTTCTCATCAAACCTCGCACGCAGCTCTACAAGCACCAGTACTTCCTTGCCATTTTCCGCTGCACGGATCAAAGCTTCTACGACCTTACTGTCATTTGCCACCCGATACAGCGTCATTTTCAGAGATACAACCTCCGGATCTTCTGCCGCCTCATCCAGTAATCTGAGGAAAGGATTCATACTTTCATATGGGAAGAATAACAGACGGTCTTTCTCCTGAACCTGTGGGATTATCTTCTCATCCATATGGATATCTGCCGGAACATGTGGCGTGTATTTCGGATAAAAGAGTTCCCGCTTGCCTCGCAGCAGATCTCGTATCTCAGAAAAGAATGAGAAGTCTAACGGTGCTTCTGAATGAAACATCTGCTTCTTCTTAAGCCCCAGATATTTGCCCAGACGGTTCAGCACGGCATCATCCATCAGACGGCTATACTCCAATTTGATCGGACATAACTTCTTTCTGCGCTTTACCATCTGCTCCATCAGCTGTCTGAAATCGGTATCATCATCATACATTTCCTCATCCAGTTCAATATCCGCATTACGGATAATGCGTATCAGCGACTTGCTCTTAACACGGTAATGTTCAAAGATCTGCGGGATATAATGCAGGATCAGTTCTTCCATCAGCATATACCGATTCTCATGCCCCGGGATCTTTACCATTCTCGGAAATACTTCCATATTGCACGGTACGATTCCAAGCTTTTCATGTCCTTTCTTTTCCAGCACAACTACCGCATGGATATCTTTATTCTTCAGAAACGGAAATGGCTGTTTCTTACCAACAATCTGCGGCGACAGGAGCGGATGCACTTCCTCTGCAAAATATGTATCCAGAAACCGGATATCTTCCTGCGCCATGTCCGCATAATTACAAATCTCTATCTGCTGCTTCTCCATCTCATGCAGAAGCGCTTGATATGCCTCGTCCTTGCGCGCTGTCAGATGACGAACCTGCTCATAGATTGCAAGCAGCTGTTCCTCACAGGTCATTCCTGTTTTGTTATCCTTGATCTTCTGCGACAGATGCATCTGATCATACAGCGATCCGCACCGTACCATAAAAAATTCATCCAGATTACTCTGAAAAATAGAGAGGAATGACAGTCTTTCGCAAAATGGATTCCTGTCATCCTCTGCTTCCTCCAGAACTCGCGTATTAAATTTCAGCCAGGATAATTCCCGGTTATCATATACCATAGGATCCGTCATAATCTTATTCTCCCTTTTCCCAATTAATTCCAGAAACCATTCAAAGATTCGAATTTTCACTGTATTTCCTCTTTATCTTCATCCCGAGACAGGATTGCATGATACAAATACCCTTCTCTCACGCCATATTTGCTGACAACAATCCTCTCACAGCCCGCTTTCTCCAGAATACTCTTCATCACCAGCATGCCTGGAATAATTGTATGCACTCGTTCCGGACAGATTTTCAGGATCATATTCTGAATCTGCTTTTGTTTATTTGTTGCCATCTGAAAGATTTCTTCCAGCTGATTCCTTGTAATACACCGATTTTTCTCCTCCAGACGGTAATATAGACTAACCAGTTTCAGAAGGGCACGCACGGTACCTCCCACACCGATAATATCTTTATTTTTCGTCTGTCTTGCCAATACCCTGCATCCAAACAGATCATCCAGTTCCTGCTGAACTTTTTCTTCCATGGCCTCCAATTCTTTTTTCTTCGGAATGATCTTCCCCACAAATTGATTATATAAATTCAAAGATCCAATTCCCGCACTTTCAATGGTACATGGTTTTCTATTCTCAAATGTCACGAGCTCCGTGCTTCCTCCACCAATATCAAAGATCATGCCTGTATCAATATAAATATTGTACATAACTCCATAAAAATCACAGAGTGCTTCTTCGTGCCCTGAAAGCACCTTGATCTGGTATCCGGTCTCCCGGAACAACTCCATAACCACTTCATTGGAATTATCAATATTACGGAGTGATGCTGTCGCAAATACCTCCGTGCGGTCGATCTCAAACTGCTCCAAAATAGATCGGAACTTATTCAATGCGGCTGCTGCACACAGCATGCCGTCTTTTTCCATTCGATGATGGGAAATATAACTCGCCAGACCTGTTGTTTCCTTGGATGTGAAAAGCTGTCTGAAATTCTTTCCTTCCGTCTGGTACACCGACAACCGGATCGTGTTCGATCCCACATCTACCACTGCACATTTCATATCTGTTTATCCTCTTTATATCTTTTTGCTCTTAGTATATCCAACCTGATTCTTCCTATCTATCTTCCTCCCGTTAAATTAAGTTAAATCCATGTAAAGTGCAGACACGATTGCTGCACGGACATTCGACTTGAATTTATCTTGTACTCTGCATTTTCGCAGCCAAATGTGATAGAATAATAGAAATAAATTCATCATCCCACAAAGGAAAGGAGCATAATATACATGAAATTTCATATGCCAGTAAAAGTATATTGCGAACGCGATTGCGTAAAAACTTACAGCGACGAATGGACCTCTCTCGGACACAAAGCCCTGATCGTAACCGGACGCAGTTCCGCGAAAAACGGAGCTCTTGCAGATGTAACTGATTCATTAAATGCACATCAGATCTCCTACTGTATCTTCGACCATACCGAGGAGAATCCTTCAATAGAAATGGTTATGCAGGTACGCGACATGGGTATCCGCGAAAATGTCGACTTCGTCATCGGTATCGGCGGTGGTTCTCCAATGGATGCAGCCAAAGCAATTGCCCTTATGATCTATCACAAAGATAAGGATGCCGACTATCTCTATCAGCAGGGAGACAGCACCGCGCTTCCAATCGTAGAAGTTCCTACAACCTGCGGAACCGGTTCTGAGGTAACACCGATTTCCGTGCTGACAATCCACGCCAAGCGCACCAAGTCCAGCATCCCACACCGTATCTTTCCACAGTATGCATTAGTGGATGGCAAATATCTGGCAAGCGCACCTAAGAAGATCCTGGTAAATACATCTGTAGATTCACTTGGTCATCTTATCGAAAGCTATATTAATCTTGGTGCAAGCCCGTTTAGCCGCATGATCTCAGAATATGGTATGGCACTCTGGAAAGATGTAAAACCTGCCCTTCTGAGTGATCATGTAACAGATGAAGACCGTGACCGCATGATGCTCACCTCCACACTTGCAGGTATGGCAATCACCCATGCCGGCACAACCCTGCCACATGGTTTAAGCTATTTTCTCACTTACGAGATGCATATTCCACATGGACAGGCTGTGGGATATTTCCAACCGGGCTATGTAGCCGCTGCCGCTCCTGAGACACAGGCAAAAGTTCTGGAATTGATCGGCTGCAAAGATATCGCTGAATTCGCCAATCTGATCCACACTCTGCTTGGACCACTCGAAATAGCACCGGATATGGTCGATACCGCCATTAAAGGTATCATGGCAAACGAACGCAAATTAAAACCAGTACCATACGAAGTAACCGAAGAAACACTTCGCAAATTCTTCGAGATGGCAATGTAACACAACAACAGGGCAGATCAAAAGATCTGCCCTGCCATAATATCTATCTTATATCATCTATATAAATATACTTTGGTTGGAATCAGGCGGCAAAGATAGTGAATTTTGAAATAACCAGTATATTCTTACTATCCGGGGTAATTACTCCCAGGGGGATCAGCCTTCACTGAACGTGCAACCACATGCTTTACTATAACGTTATCGCATCGGTTCGCAATTATCTTTCTGTTCGCCTTTTAACTTTCTATGCTTCCGGTCCTGCTGATACCAGTGCCTTACCAGCTTCATTACCTTCATATTTTGCGAAATTCTTTACGAATCTTGAAGCAAGATCCTTTGCCTTTGCTTCCCACTCAGAAGCATCTGCATAAGTATCTCTTGGATCCAGAATTGCAGGATCTACACCTGAAAGTTCTGTCGGTACTTCGAAATTGAAGTATGGGATCTTCTTAGTCGGTGCATTCTTAATGTCTCCGTTCAGGATCGCATCGATGATTCCACGGGTATCCTTGATAGAAATACGTTTGCCTGTTCCATTCCATCCTGTATTAACAAGGTAAGCCTTTGCTCCACTCTTCTCCATCTTCTTAACAAGCTCTTCTGCGTACTTGGTTGGATGCAGTTCCAGGAATGCCTGACCGAAGCAAGCTGAGAATGTAGGTGTAGGCTCTGTGATTCCACGCTCCGTACCTGCAAGCTTAGCTGTGAATCCTGACAGGAAGTAGTACTGAGTCTGCTCCGGTGTCAGTACAGATACCGGCGGAAGTACACCAAATGCATCTGCTGACAGGAAGATTACGTTCTTAGCTGCCGGTGCAGAAGAAATCGGACGTACGATATTCTGAATATGGTCGATTGGGTAAGATACACGAGTATTCTCTGTCACACTCTTATCAGCAAAGTCAATCTTACCATTCTCGTCCAGAGTTACATTTTCAAGCAATGCATTTCTCTTGATCGCATTGTAGATATCCGGCTCAGATTCCTTATCGAGGTTGATAACTTTCGCGTAGCATCCACCCTCGAAGTTGAATACACCGTTGTCATCCCAGCCGTGCTCATCATCACCGATCAGCAGACGCTTAGGATCTGTAGACAATGTCGTCTTACCTGTTCCTGACAGACCAAAGAAGATAGCTGTGTTCTCACCGTTCAGGTCTGTGTTAGCTGAGCAGTGCATTGCAGCCATGCCCTTCAGCGGCAGGAAATAGTTCATCATAGAGAACATACCTTTCTTCATCTCTCCGCCGTACCATGTGTTCACGATTACCTGCTCACGGCTTGTAATATTGAACATAACAGCTGTCTCAGAGTTCAGTCCGAGTTCTTTATAATTCGTTACTTTTGCTTTAGAAGCATTGTATACAACGAAGTCTGGTTCAAAGTCCTTCAGTTCTTCTTCTGTCGGCTTAATGAACATATTAGTTACGAAATGAGCCTGCCATGCTACTTCTACGATAAAGCGGATTGCCATACGAGTGTCCTTATTTGCTCCACAGAATGCATCTACAACATAGAGCTTCTTATTAGAAAGCTCCTTCACAGCTAACTCTTTTACAGAATTCCATGCTTCCTGTGTAGCCGGATGGTTATCGTTCTTGTATTCCTCAGATGTCCACCATACGGTGTCCTTAGAATTCTCATCCATTACGATAAATTTATCTTTTGGAGAACGACCTGTGTAAATACCAGTCATAACATTGACTGCACCAAGTTCACTGACCTGTCCTTTCTCATATCCTGTAAGTTCCGGTTTCGTTTCTTCCTCAAACAGAGTCTCGTAGGAAGGATTATACACGATCTCGGTTGTTCCTGTAATGCCATATTTGCTCAAATCAATCTTCGCCATGTCCAATACCCCTTTTCTTTCGATATTATTAGTGTCATACCAATGTGGAAAATGTTGCCTGTTTTTCCCTTATCCTAATTATATGGATATTTTTTATAAAATCAAGTCAAAAATGAATTTTCAGACATCTTTTCTTGCGTTTTTTGCTATTTCAATAGATATTTAATGATATTCCGGTCTATTTTTGAAAGTTTTCACATGCATCCATAGCAATTATTGTTCTATTTGTGCCCCAATATGTTCTCCCATCTTCACCAGAGTCTCTGCATGTTCTCTGGTATTGGTGCGCAGATCCTGATCTGGTATCACCTTCCCAGGCTCTGTCATTACGATGATCGTTGATCCGCCGAATTCAAATCTTCCTTTTTCTTCACCTCTGTGCACCTCACATGGCTGTTTCACATAATTGCAGATTTTCCCCACCATCAGTGCACCGACTTCCATCGTAAGTACCGTTCCAAGTTTTCTCGTCTTCAGCAGACAGTATTCTCTGGTATTCATCTTATAGATCGGATAGCAGTCATTTGCCACCGGATTCACCGTATGAAGCACTCCCTCAATCCTTCTCCCGGAAGATCTGTAGCCATCTGACACATAACAATAACGGTGATAATCATCCACTGTCAGACGGATCACATAGATCCAACCGCCCATATACCGGTCAGCCAACTTGTCATCCCGGAGAAGCTGACGCACCGTATAAGGCGTATGTTTAATCCGAAATATGCCATTTTCCTCAATCGGATACACACTCACTTTACCGTCACTCGGACTAATCAGCACATTCTCCCGCACATCAGCCGGACGCTCTGCTGCCCGTATTTTTCTGGTAAAGAATTCGTTATAAGACGCAAATTCCTGCTTCTCATAGATGGACAGGTCGATTCCATTACTTTTCACAAATGGACGAATCCCCAGCTTCGATATCCTGGTATTCAAAAATGCCCCGCCTATGCGGGACACTATTGGTGACAGAAGCGGACGGATCAACAGTCTGGTCACAGCATGTCCATAGACAAATGCAAGCAGTCTGTCCTGTCCATTCTCTCCATTATATTCATTTCCTTTACGATCTCTGTATCTCATACTGACCCCCATCATTTACCAGACATGTAGTCCACGAAGCACTGCCAGTGCCACAATGATAACCATGATAGTCTGTCCCAGCTTTTTCGGCTTACGGAGTCTGAAATTCGTAATAAATAAAAGTCCAATAACCAATACCAGTGCATGCAGTGCAATAATAAATTCTCGCTCCAACAGCGGACGGAATACAACCAAAATCGGAAGTGCAATTGCCATAGAAGTGATTGGCAGGCCCTGATAACATTCTCTGTTTTCCTCTGTTTCATTCTGGCGGATCTCTTCGGACACGTTAAACCATGCCAGACGGATCAGTCCTGCCAACACATAGAACATAAGAATCGCTATGCCTACAATGTGATTCATTCCCATGCGATATGCGATCAACGACGGAGCCACACCAAAGCAGATAATGTCTGCCAGCGAATCAATCTGAATACCAAAACGTTTCTCCACTTCTGTGCGGTTCTTTTTTGTCCGGGCAATCTTGCCATCAAACATATCACAGAATCCAGATACTGCCAGACAGACGACTGCCATTTTCGGACAGCCATTCAAGGAGAACAGCATTCCTCCCATAGATATCAACACACTCACATAAGTCAACACTACTGTGTAATCATAAACTCCTAACATATTAATCCTCTTCTCTTCTTCCTATTGTAAAGTTTGCCACGATCGTAAATATCGCACTGATAAACAACTCCGTGTAATAGCCAAGTCCCCGGCTTAAGATCATACCCGGAAGCAATAACTGGCTTCCGAATATCGGTAAGAATATTCGAAGGAACAACTGCTCGCTGATTCCCATGCCTCCCGGAAGCGGCAGCATATCCACTGCTACTGCAATCGTTCCCTGCAAGATCACAATAACCACCGCTGACGTTCCCGACAAACCAAATGCACGATATACAAACCATGTCGCTGCAAATAACGCAACTCTCTGGAATACAGTAATTCCAAATACTTCTATCAATACTTTTACATGTTCTTTCAGATATACCGCTGTTGCCCGGTACTGGTCCATCGATGCCTCCAGCTTCTCAAGTCTTGATCTTCGCGGCTTCATCAAATGCATTTTCTCTATAAGGGCAAGTCCCTTTACCATGATGTCTCTTGCAAGCACTGGATGAAATACCAGGATCAGCATCGCTGTTACACAGAATACGTTCAATGCCGTGCCCAGATAAAATACATGACGTACATTCCACAGATATGCGTGAATAAATCCCTGCCCGAATATCGTCAGCGCCACACCAATCACAACGAGTACCAACTTATATGTAATCGTCACGATCATCAGCACCAGTGTAGACACCGGAATGGGGATTTTCTCTTTCTTCATATAATAAATCTGCGCCGGCTGTCCCCCCGAAGCAGACGGTGTGATGCAGCTAAAGAAAAATCCCACCGATGAAAACAAAAAACAGGTTCTCTTTTTCAGACGTATCCCAAGTGTATGCATCATATAATAAATGATAATGGATTCTCCCCAGATAAATACCACAACGCAGGCAACGCCCGGTATCAGCCACAGGGGATTGACCGTTTTTATAATCTGTGCAATCTCTCCCAGGTCTTCTCCATAGAATACTCCATAGATTGTTCCAACAAAAACCACGAGCAGAAATACCACATTAAATATTGTTTTCTTTTTATTTTCCATTCTTCTTCCCACTCAATCTTCCGACACTCCAACCGGCTACGGTCTCCGTAACTTTCTGCAGGAGCTTATATCCGTCCCCCCGGTTGCTGATATAGCAGGCAAGTTCTCCCAGTAGGATTCCGCCGGCTACATCGATCAGCACATGCTGTCTGAGCGCCAGCGTCGATACAAACACCAATACAGCGATAAACTTCGATACCCATTTATACCACTTCGGAATGCGGTCGCATCCACGCAGACCAATGCAGCACATCCAACTCACCAGACAATGGATCGACGGGAACAGATTCTGCGGTGCATCCCATTGATATAGCGCTCTTACAGCCTGCGTCCAGATATCATGACCGATCAGTTCCGGTCTGGTATTGGTCGTCGGAAATACCACAAATATCACCAGACAGACCAGTCTGGAACAGATATCCGCTGTAAAGAAACGATACCTGTGCTCGTCTCCCTGTGCCGAGATAAGCAGATAATTAATCACCCAAAAAATATAACACCCTAAATACACAACAATAAACGGTGGTAAAAATGGCACCAGATCATCCAGATTTCCCGAAAGATTATATGCCGTTCTTCCCACCGTAAATAACGGTGCTCCCCAGTATACCATACAATTTACTGTAAATGCCATAACTGGTGGCAGCAACGTACAGAATATTCTTTTTGTATCGATCTCTTTTATATTTATTTTTTTCATATCTGCTATTGTAACAGGTATGAAAGAAATAACAATGCTTTTTTGAATATCTTAATAAAACTTGAGAGATTCCTTAAGAATTTTCATCTATTTTGTTATCCGCAATCAAAAATTGATTATAAGATGCGAAAAACCTGTTCCACTGTATCTGAAAGATTTCTTCTCGCATTCTGTGTATTCATTGCCTCTTTTTTAGTAGTGATGTTTCTGATAATCGGAAAAAAAGCATCAATTCCTTTGTCATTACACTCTCGGGCACCATCAGATACTACGCCCGCGAACGCTAATACTTTTAACTCCTGATATTTATGTGCAAATCGCGCAACTCCGATCGGAGCTTTTCCCATTGCTGTTTGAGAATCAAGACAACCTTCCCCTGTGATTAATACATCCGCATCTTTCAGATCTTCTTTAAATTTTATGATATCCAGAATCAATTCAATTCCCGGTATAAGCTCAGCATGCAGAAAACTCAAAACTGCAAATCCTAATCCTCCAGCTGCTCCCGCACCCCTGAACTTTGAAAAATCTTCACCGATATGTCTTGACGTGATTTGTGCATAATGCTCCATATCACGATCAATTTTATTCATAAGTTCATCAGGGATTCCTTTTTGTGCCCCATATACATAAGTAGCACCCGTTAATCCACACAACGGATTTTCCACATCACAAGCCACCCGAAACCTGCACGATTTTAATATTTGGAGAATTTTGTCATCAGAAATTGAAGCGATAGCTCCTAATCCCTCTGCACCTCTGCTTACTTCGCAACCTTTTGAATCTCTAAATTCCCATCCCAGAGCCTGAAGCATTCCTACTCCTCCATCATTTGTGGCACTTCCTCCCAGCCCTAATATAAAATCACGGCAGCCACGAGTAACTGCATCTTTTATCATTTCACCCAGGCCATACGTAGTTGCTGTTAAAGGATTCCTGTTATCTGGCTCAACAAGAACCAGCCCGGCTACGGCAGCCGTTTCTATTACAGCCATATTTTTTTCTTTTATATACCCATAATATGATTCTATCTTTTCATTATTCGGTCCTGTCACGGTTATATTAACTTTTTCTCCTCCCAGCCCCTCCATGAGTGCCTCAACAGTGCCTTCTCCTCCGTCCGCCAAAGCTCTTACCACAACTTCTGCATCCGGATACACTCTCAATACCCCTTCTTTGACCGCATTCCCAGCTTCTCGTGAGCTCATACTACCTTTAAACGAATCAACAGCAATGACCACTTTCATATCGATTACCTCCATTTTATCAAATCATTGTAAATTGCTGTAAGTGCGCCTTCGCCGCTTTGTTAAAAAAATATATCACACGTCCTACACCCAGCATCGAGAGAACCGTACCCAGACCGATTCCCATCAGTGGATTACCAAACGCCAACCCAATTGCCAACGAACAAACCACACAAAAAGCATCAAAGCAATTCTTGCAGAATCCCAGTTCCCTGTTAAATCGTTCCGCCAGACTGCTTACGATACCATCGCCAGGATTTGGAATCAGATTCATATCCACAGTCATAGCTGCACCGATACCTGTAAACAGAATCCCCAACAGCAGCACCACCAAATCATTTATAAAAACTCCGCTTTCATAACCGATCACATATTGGAATAACGCCATAAAACGAGTGAACACAATGCTTACCACTACCTGAAGCGCATCAATCCATCTCCGGTTTTTCCCCTTGATAAAAAACTGTGCCACAACCAGCACACAATAAGCAATCAGTGTCAGGTTTGCAAAATTCATCCCGGTTCCCTGACTGATCGTGTATGGCACAGACACGATTGCTGATGCTCCAAGACCTGCCTGCGTATTCAATGTAATCCCTAATGCTAACAACACCATTCCGAATAAATATATTACAACGCGCATACTCATCTGTTTCTTTTTCGTTGAATCCAAATTCAAATTAATCATCTCCCGGTATTAAAGTTTTCTGAATAATCATAGCTTTATATCTGATCATTTGTCAACTTTGCAGGCTTATTCAATACTTGCTGATCTACATTTTAAAGTTTGGCAATGTAACGCAAGGCAATCTGTAATCGCCTTGCAATTCGTATCTTCCACCTTGTTCTTCAAATAATGTTGTCATATAAAAAATCCTTCTGTAATTTGATTTAATATCATTTTACAGAAGGATTTTTCTTTTTCACTTCTTTTGCCACGTCCTTAATGCTTTCTACACTATTCCAATAGCATTTGTCTGTTCAATCCATTTGGTCGGTGTCATAACAAATCTGTTTAATCCCACCTCACTTCTAACCGCCTCGAATTGCACACGGTTAAAATCTGGATTGTGAAGTTCTTCCCAGACCGCCAAAAACTCAACTGTATTCCTGTTTCGCATCCAGTTCTGAATGACTCAAGTCTTAGTTCTTAATGGATATTCTTCTTTTTCTTTTCCGGTAATTCTTCCCACATACTCTCAACCAGTTCATACAAAAACTGCCGATCATCTACATTATCAACCAAAATCATTTCTTTCGCACCATCATACGGCAGTTCCATCTCGGCATCCGGCATCAGCCGCAATGCCATCGGGACCGGCTTCACCAAAAGTCTGTCATCATATATTCCACCAAAAATCTTTCCACGGTAATAAAGGATGTATTCGCCCATCATTGCCCTGCTACTGAGTTCATCCAGTCCTGATAATTGTTCCAGAACAAAGTCCAGATACTCTCTTGTTGATGCCATATTGTCTCCTCCTACCTGCTCACCAGCTTTAAAAATTTCTTTTCATTCATCTGCTCATTCGTAACATACTCCCCATCGCAAAACAGTGCATAAGTCGTGATTGGCGTTGGTGCATTCTGAGCATCTTCCCTACTTTCAATCTTCACAGTCTTGAATGGTATGCCATTCTTCTCAGCGGTTTCTTCCAAGATTGGTACATATTTTGCATTGAAAGGACATTGGTTTGTATAGTAAAGAACATAGCCGCTCTCATTTATATGAGGATGTTTTGCACATTTCCTGAATACCGGTGTCTCAGTTCTCTCTTCAAATGGCAGATACCATAGCTGGATTCCATTATCAGCCTCATCACCGACTTCAAATCCTTTATATTTTAGGAACCTTGAATCGGCCAGAAATGGCTTTTTCTTTGCTGCGGCAAGAATACAAAGTCCCTTCTTTCCCTTTGCTTTACTATCCTCAATGCATTGGGAAAGTAAATCGCTCGAATATCCATGACCTTTGAATGACCCGGAAACCCACAGGCAATCAATATACATATATCCAGGGGCTTCGATTGGATTCCATGCATATTCTGCAGGAATATACTCTACGAAACACTTGCCACGCTCCACACTTTTCAAAAATACAAGTCCTTCATCAAATCTATCCGCAAGCCATGCCTTCTTTGATGATACCTGAATATCTTTATTGTTGGAAATGGCACAGCAAATGTGCTCCTTTTCAAGATTTTCTTTCGTAACTCTAATATATTCCATACCTTTAAGCCTTCCTTATCGGATGTCTGACCACAGTCTTCAGTTTCTCCGGTGCCACCCTCCGTGCATCACTCAGATAAATCTCGTGGTGCATTCTCTGATCCGTTATATCAAGTGTATATCCCTGTTCTTCCATAAATCTGTGCATTGCATCTACCGTAGCAGGCTCATCGTCATACGCTCCGATATGCATACACTGTACACATAAGCCCTCCTCATAGGAAAAAAACTCAACCTTAGAAAAATCCTGTTTTTTCTTTGCCGTAGCTTTCCTGACAGCCCAGTCGAAATCTTCCCTGGTAACAAAATCTGGCAAGCGAATAACAGAGATCCACTTAAAATCTTCCTTACGAGCATAATCAATTCCGGATACTCTGTCTCGCCTGCCGGCTCGGTCGGTTCGCAGCATGGCGTCCCCCGGACGACGCTCACCCTGCCACCAGAATCCCTCTAATGGCGGCACAACATAATCGAAATATCCATCAATCTGATGATCTTCCTTTTTGCTCATTTTAATCGTAAATGCAATTCCATACAGAAGGCCGATAGCCTGCTTATATTCTCCATCTTCATCATTTGGATTGCCGCTTCCTCTCACTGCTATATAATTCATTTTCGGGACTCTGACAATAGACGGTGTTCCCTTCGGCATATAAAACTCTTTATATTCTTTTTTATAGTCAAATACCATACTCCTTACTCCTCCAGATCCTTTTCTTCATAAGGCTTATTCCAAGAACCAATCTCTATCAGATTTCCTTCCGGATCAGCAATATAGCAGGTTCTCTGTCCCCAAGGTTCAAGTTTCGGTTCAAGCACAAATGATCATTCAGGCCCTTGATATACTCATATCGCTGGTTTGTCATTTTCGCAAAATCATTCCGTCCGTATAGCAGAAAAAGGGTTCCGTCTTTCACAAGATAAACATTGGAAGTATTCTCTTCATCCTTAATTTCAAATCCGAGAACATCCTTGTAAAAACGAATCATCTTTGCCATATCATCAACAAACAACCCCAAACCGTCTAATCTCATTTTCCTAATCCTCCATAGATTTTTATTATTTCCTCTGCATTCCTGCGAATAATGTCCCGCACTTCTTCCGGCTCAAGCACCTCTACTTTTGCTCCAAATGTCATAAGCCATGTCACAAGGTTTTCCATATCCGTATAGTCTGCTGAAAAGAGCAGCCTTCCATCGTCTGTTTCTGTAAAGCAGTTCGGTCCAAATTCTTCAACCAGCCGCCACTTCATATTCGGTGTAAAAAGAGCTTTTACCTTTATCCCACCCGGAAATATCTTCTCATTTGACAAATCCGGCATTGGTACATCTCTGCACAGAAATCCACGATCTGTTTCAACAACACAATCCATACGGTTCAGTTTGAACAGCCTGTAATCTTTACGTTCTAAACACCACCCCCATACATACCAGCTCGACCACTGGAAAACCAGATAATATGGTTCTACCCTTCGGTTACTCTCTCCGGACGGAGCATAATACTTAAATCGTATGATACGCCTGTTTTCTATTGCACTCTGTATTACCTCAATCTTTGGAGCAAGAGAACCCTTATACCATGAAGATAAGTCAATCAGCATAGAGTCTCTTCCACTGATGAACTCTGATGATCCGGTCTGGATTTTCTCCATCAGCTGACTGTAGTATCTGCTTCCGCTCACACTGTCAAGACTCCGCAAACCCGCAAGAATCATCTGCATATCTTTGGAACTCAAAATCGTCCTGTCCATACGATATCCATCCATAATACTAATACCACCGCCGGTACCCTGTGCAGTTTTTATAGGAATACCCGCTTTACAAAGATCTTCAATATCCCGGTTTATTGTCCTTCGAGATACCTCAAACCTTTCTGCCAGTTCAGGAGCAGTTGTCTTTTCTTCCTGCAATAAGATTGACAATATACCGATAAGTCTATCTATTTTCATCGTTTCTTACACTCCATACATATCATACCTGATTCAACACGACAGCTATATGTCATGTTTATTATATCCGCGAAAAATTTTTCTTTATACAATAGAATGCACGCTCCGCAAGCATTCTATTGTCATGAACAAAAAGCCTACGAACATCAGGTTTTATTCCCAATGTCCGAAGGCTCAATAACATTAGTTGAATTTTCTCCATCCGATAAGCCAAGTCAGCCTATGATTCACTTGGAATCATCTGAAAATACTTCAACGCATCTTCAATCGCTATTTCTTTTTCTTTTGGGCATTCCGGCTGTCCGCCCTTCTCAGATTTTGGCTTATTATAGTTCTCTCTTTCTATAATTCCATGCTTCTGCTTTATCTGTTTTTTTTCTCCAATATTTTTATTGCATTCAGGTAGTCTTCTTCCACCGTGCTGAGTGTTCGCGCTTTATATTTTTTATATTCACCAGTTGCTTTATCAACAGCCTGTTTGTGTGATATACTTCCATTCCCCTGCAAAAGCTGTTCACCGCTCATTGTCAGAATCCGATCCAGATGCTCTGCCCAGTCCCTCATTGTCATAGCCTGTTCTCGTTCTGCCTGACGTTCTGCAAAATCAAGATATCCCGATACCAGCTGTCCATTTCCAGAACCTGACGATAAAACACTTTCTCGGATGCACGAATATCACGGATTCTCTCCAACAATTCCTTGAAATATCCACCGCCACCCAGATTTTTCAAACGATCATCATCTAAAGCAAAACCTTTTCTCATGTATTCTTTTAAAATCCCAGTTGCCCAGATTCTGAACTGTGTTCCTCGTTTTGATTTTACACGATAGCCAACAGAAATAATAACATCAAGGTTGTAATAATCTACATTGTAAACTTTTCCATCAGAAGCAGTTGTTGCAAATTTTGCAACAACTGAATCCCGCTGTAATTCACCTTCTGTAAATATATTTTTTATATGTCTGGAAATGGTTGATTTATCTCTCTGAAACAATTCTGCCATCTGATCAATAGACAACCAGACTGTATCACCATCAAAAGTAGTTTCAACTTTCGTCAGACCATCCTCTGTCGTATAAATAATCATATCTGCTTTTTCTTTGTCCATAAATTAATTTTCCTCCAAAATCAGATACATTATCAACGTGAACGAGTCACTATAGCGAAATCATCATTCCTCATCTTTACCATTTATAATACGATAGTAATCATCCATATCCACGCTGAGGTTTACCGTAGTATCTGCTTTTCGTTTGCCCAAGAGGCACACCGTCTCGACGGTACTTTCGTTGTCCCAACAAAGTTCCTGTGTCTCCCTGTCTCCAAAATACACTGGAAAACGGAACTTTATGTGCTTCAGGAATCTGCCATCTGGCTGCTCCTGCTCATAAATATCCACCTGTTCCACAAAGCTGTTAAGAAATTCTTTCTTCTCCAGGTCGGTGAACTTATCATATAGTTTATCAAAATATAAAAGAAATTGATAGACGTTTTCTTCTGATATTTTCTGTTGCCGGATATTCAGCAGACGATTCTTAACTTCTTCTATACTGTTCTCCACGCCTTCAATTTCATCATACAGACGATATAAGCGTGTCTCCATATCCTGATATTTCTTTTCATAAAATTTATCCATGATGTCCAGGCTATCCATCTGCTGTCCAAGCCTTGCTTTTGCTCCGGTCAGTTGTCTGTGCTGTTTTTCCAGTCCTTCAATCTCTTTTTCTATTTCTTCTGTATCTATTCTTGAACCGATTTTATTCAGAATTGCTTCTTCAAATTTCGGATTCTTCACCAGCTTCCGAATAACTTCTTCCACTGCATTGTTAATCTTCTCCTCGCTCCATTGTTTACGATATCCACATTTATGACCATCTACCAGGCGACGATGTTTGCAGGCATAATAGAAATAATCCTTATATAAGGTTCCGTCTTTCTTTTTCTTTCGGTTCACGTTTCCATACATACCGCTTCCACATAACGGACATCTCAATATTCCGGATAAAATATGCTCATGATCGAGACTATGTGTCTTTTCATATTTCACACCTGTTTTTTCCCGTTTTTGATGTGCCAGCTCCCAGTCTGTTTCTGAAACAATCCCTTCATGGATACCATCGTGCAGCATATAATTTTCCTGCTTTACAATGCGGTATTCATTTCTTGTACCAGAAACTTTCTCGTTTTTCCTTCGTCCATAAGCCAGCTTTCCACAGTATACCGGATTATCCAGAACGCCTTTTATAAATGAAGCGGCAAATGCGTCCAGTGTATTATTCTGTCGTTTTTTCTTTTTATATCCATGCTGGTTCAGCCATGCGGCAATCGCAGAGATTCCCATATTGGTATGAATAAATTTGTCATAGATCAGACGAATAATCTCTGCTTCGTCCTCTGCGATCTGCAATTCTCCATTTACCAATTCATAACCATATGGTGCAAATCCGCCGTTCCATTTTCCTTCCCTGGCTTTCTGCTTACGTCCTTCCATTGTCTGAACAAGGATATTCTCCCGTTCAATCTCTGCCACCGCAGACAGAACAGAAATCATCAGCTTTCCACTATCTTTTGAGCTGTCAATCCCATCTTCTACACAGATCAGATTCACTCCAAAATCCTGCATCCTCTGCAAAGAATTTAAAACATCTGCCGCATTACGACCGAATCTGGAAAGCTTAAACACCAATACAAACTGTACCTTATCTGTTCCATTCTCAATATTATCCAACATTCTCTGAAATTCCGGTCTGCCCTCTACGCTCTTTCCAGACTTACCTTCATCGGAATACTCATTTACGATTTCCATGTTCTGAAATTCCGCATATCTCTTGAGTTTTTCTTTCTGAGCATCCAGACTGTAGCCATCTACCTGCATGGTTGTGGATACTCTGGTATATATATCGCATTTAATCTTTTTATTCTTCATAATCTTCCTCGCAGTATAACTCTGTTTTATTGTCCCAACCTTATTTTAGTACTTGTTCCAACTATTTTCAATACTTATTTTCCGTATTGACGCATTTCTTCGCCAATCGTATAATTAAGTTAGATACAGAGCATTTCTGTTATCAAAATATTGCCCGCCCACCATTGGCGACTTATAAATGATTGGCTCGAAAATATTGTTCGCTTACCGGAAGCGTCTAATAAATGTCCGGCTTGAAAATTATTTAGAAATAATTTCTGTTTTTGATATTGTGTTTTTATCACACATTGCATATACTATAAATACACAAAAAAGCCAAAAAAGAGGAGGTGTTAGTATGGCTACTTCAAGTATTACTCATAATTTTGTCGTATCCAATCCAAATAGCGTAAAGCGTTTTGTCGCAGCAATTGACGAAGCCGACCGTGACCGCACACCAAAGCAGACACTTCCCGGACGTCAGTTAACGAACCCACAGGAAATCTTAGCTTTAATGTCAAAAAGGAAGAAAAAACATGTCTGATAAATATTTTACCGTTAATATTCGGGCATATTTGGATAAAGACGAACCGACATATATCGGAGAGGAAAGTCTTTACGACTTACTCTCCGATTTTTCTTGTCCCAAAAATCCCGATGTGGAATACTTTTTATTACATAATGCGATTGAGTTTACCAAAAAAGATCAATCTATCACTTATCTGGTATTTGATGCTGAAGATGCTTCACTGGTTGGTTATTTTTCACTTACAATAAAACCAATCTCTGTCCGTGCTTCAAATATCAGCAAGACAATGGCAAAAAAACTGTCCCGTGTCAGTATTTTGGATGAAGAAACACAATCCTATACTACCGCAGCTTACCTGATTGCCCAGTTGGGAAAGAACTATTCTCTTCCAAAGAAAAAACGAATTCCTGGAAATATTCTACTGGGATTTGCACTGGAAACCATATCCAGTCTCAAATATTCCGTAGGTGGCGTTATGGAGTTTCTTGAATGCGAAGATAATGAATTTCTTCTGAGCTTTTATACGCAAAATCATTTCAAGCCATTTGATACGCGTATTACCGCTTCTCAGAATAATGAGCCACACACTCTGCATCAGCTTTTAAAATTTATTTGATTTAAAAATGCATGAAAAAAGCGACAGTCTGATTTACATTTTGTATTTCAGGAAACTGCCGCTTCTTTTTCTTCCTTATTCTGTTTTTCTTCCTCCAACTCCCGGAGGACTTCTTCGCCGTACTTATCAATCATCCGTACCAGAAAATCAATGCACCGCTCAAATTCAATATTCTGTTGCATAAGCTCCTCCCGTTATTGTTTGTTCTGAGCTTATTTTACAGAACCTGCCTGAAAACCACATTGAATAGAAATTGATTGTAAATTGACACAATCACTTTAAAAATATCCGTATTTTCTTGAATCGAATATATGTTCGTGTTATGATAGATATACTCAACCTTAACTACGAAAGGGGAATTTCTATTGAATCGATGCGATTTTTCTTCTATTAGCACTTGCTTAAAAAATCATATCAGCGAAAGTAATCAAATGAGTCAGCCTGATTTTTTATACGAATTATTTGAAGATTTTATGGATGATCCGGCAAATCAGGATTTTTCAATGGATAACGGTCTGGTTTGCCGCTGGATGACTGGTCAGGCTAAAATCAGTCCTAAAATATCCGCTTACTATTCCAAGCCATCCAATCAGGAAAAATTAGCCCATACCATCCACCAGAATCTTCTTCCACTGATGTCTGACTGTAATATGGCTATACAAGATATTTACACTTTATTCATTCAGGATGACAGCATCTCAGATGCAAAAAAGAAAAATCTGACTCCCTTATATAAACCAGCCAGTTCAAGACTGCTGTTTCTTGCAAAACTGATTTCTTTTGGCATGGAACGCCAATTCATCAAACGTAATACCAAAAATCAGAAGCTGCTCGCCGGAGGCGCTTTATCCCCCATTGTGCTGGATTATATTATGGACAGTGAGGTTCCGAAACCATGCCGTCATTTTATCGGAAGAGATAAAGAACTGGAAGAATTATATACCGTGCTTGAGGAAAACCGTCATGTTTTCCTTTGCGGAATCGCCGGAATCGGAAAAAGTGAACTTGTCAAAGCCTACGCAAAGCGGTACATAAAGCAATACACCAATATACTTTATATAGAATATACCGGCAATCTTCATCAGGATATTACTGACATGGATTTTATTGACGATCCGCCGGAAAGCACTGACCAGGAACGGTTTCAAAGACATAACCGTTTTCTGCGTTCCCTGAAATCTGATACTCTGCTTATCATAGATAATTTTAATGTCACTGCGACACAGGACAGCTTTCTGTCAGTAGTATTAAAATATCGCTGCCAGATTTTGTTTACAACCCGAAGCAAACTGGATGAATACTGTACTCTGCCATTAAAAGAAATAGAGGATATGAACGCTCTCTTCCAGCTGGCATCAGTATTTTATTCAGAGGCAGACACGTACCGGGCAACAGTTGAAAAGATCATCGAAACTGTTCACTCTCATACTTTTGCCGTGGAACTGGCAGCAAAACTTCTGGAAAATGGAATCTCAACTCCAGACCAGTTATTAACAAGACTTCAGGTGGAAAAAGCATCTTTCCATAACGAAGATAAAATTAAAATAATCAAAGATGGACAAAGCAGCAAAGCCACCTATTACAGTCATATCCATACGCTGTTTTCTTTATACACTTTATCTCTTGAACAGCAGGATATCATGTGTAATATGTGCTTTCTTCCTTCCACCGGTATTTCTGCCCGTATATTTGCCAAATGGCTGGAAATGCCCACACTAAATGAAATCAACGATTTAATTGAGACTGGTTTCGTTCAGACAACAACACGTCGCACTATCTCTCTGCATCCGATGATTCAGGAAATCACCCTTTCAGAGACAAAACCATCTGTAACTCGCTGCCACATATTACTGGATTCTTTACAGAAAATATGTTTAATGCATGGAATGGAAGTAGATTATTACAAAAAGCTATTTCAAACAATCGGAAATATCATAGTATTGATTGAAAAGGATGATATACCAAAGTATCTGCTTTTTCTGGAAAATGCATTTCCATACATGGATAACTATAACTACCACAAAGGTATGAATGGAATCATTCAGGAACTGACGGGGCTGTTAAAGACAAAAAACATTGGAACCGACTCTGACCGGGCATTATTACTAGATTTTCAGGCAACTCTTGAAACCAAACCTGAAAAAGCAATAAAACTGGAAAAGGATGCACTTGCCCAGATAGAAAATATCACTGCTGACAATGCTCGCCTTGTTTCCAACCTTCATGCCAATCTCGGTGGACTTTACCGCATGAACGGTCATCCCGATCTTGCAAGAGAACACATGGAAAAAAGTATCTCACTGCTTGACCAATTTAACCTGCTTCATATAAATGACAGCATACCTCAGATTGCCAATTATGCAATGTTCCTGACAGAACAGCAGGAACCCGAAAGAGGCATCTCTGAATTGCAAAAATTATCCGGCATCATCAAGGAATACCATTCCGATGACTGTCTGGATTATGCCAAAGTACAGGAAACCCTTGGAACCATTTATCTGATGACTGCCAATCTTCCGCAAGCCAAAACACATTTTAAAAGAGCTTTCAAAATATATGAAAAGATCTGGGCTGATGAACCAGAAATGATTGAAGCAAAATATCAGGAAATTCAGGAGTTATATCCACAGATTGGATTTTGCATTGGAAAAAATCTATCCGGTCTTTTAACAAAATAAGTACAATTTACGGCGGGCAACTTGCCCGCCGTTATATTCAACTATTCGTCAAATAAATATATGCATCTTCCAAAGTGATATCATTATCCAGGACACAATTCTCATTTGGCTTTCCTTTGCTTAATACTTTCATATGAATTCCATTTTCTACATACTGCTTAGATGAAATAGAATAATTGGCTTCTAACAAACGGGCTTCTTCTGCGTTTTGTACCGTACAATTCCAAACACAGCCCTTTGCATTTTCCAGCAACCCACTCACGCTTCCAGAATATAAAAAACTTCCCTTTTTCATAATGGCAAGCTGTGTACAGGTTGCTGCTAAATCTTCTACTACATGAGTGGAAAACAGCACAGTTCTATCCTTTGAAAAATCAACCAAAAGATTGCGGATCCTGATTCTTTCTTCCGGATCTAACCCGGTGGTAGGTTCATCAATAATCAAAAAATCCGGATTATTAAGAAGTGCCTGTATGAGTCCGACACGTCTCTTCATACCACCAGATAATTGCCGCATTTTTTTATTCTGATGCTCTGTAAGAGAAGTCTTTTCCAGATAATAGGTAATTCTTTGTTCGAGGTCATTTCTGGCTACTCCTGACAGTCCCCCCATATATACAAGACATTCTTTCACCGTAAGATTCGGATATAAGTCGATTTCCTGTGGAAGATAACCAATCTTTTTCTGTATTTTCTCATAATTTCCCTCGTTATACAGAATTCCATCAAGGGAAACCATTCCTTCCGTTTGTTTTAAAACAGTTGTAAGAACCCTCATCAAAGTGGTTTTTCCGGCACCATTCTCACCCAAAAGTCCGTAAATTCCCTTAGGTATTTCAAGAGATGCCTTATTTACTGCAACTACACCATTTTTAAATCTAACTGTTAAATCATTTATTCTAATACTCATAATCTATCCTCTTTTCTTTAAAGTCATTGGTAATACTGCAAATAAAAACAGCCCCGCTATAAAAGACACAAGCGTTCCATAAATCCAACTCTCGGACATTAATTGAGTAGGTTCACAAAAGCTGAAAGAAAACAATCCCAGATTTCCGAAAAATGAACTTCCCGCTTTTGATATAAGTCCAATGACAATTCCAAATAAACATCCAATACCTGCCCACATATTTCGAAGCAATGTACACAAAATCACAGAGCATATACTCCAAAGCCAGATAGTTCCAAACATTGCAATGAAATATAAAAGAAATATCTGAATACCCGAAATGCCTTCGTTTACACTGCCCGGTTTTTGCCAGAAAAACAAAACATATCCAACACAGGAAAGTATTAATAAATATAATATTTGAACGCCCACTCTCTGCGATATTACTTTTAACTGCTTTTTTTGATCATACAAATGAAATACATCGGCACGCTTACTTTTTACTTCCATCAAATATGTGTCACTACAAAAAATAATTGTTAAAAATGCTATTGGCGACTGAATCGCTGAACCGATTTCTTCATAGTATATAATCGGATGAATAGCACACAATATCAGTATAAATGCACATGAATAAAAAATCTTATATAACGACAGGCAGTTTTTTAGTTCCGTTTTCAATGAACCCTCCTCCTTTTCCAGATTGTAACAGAAATACATACTAATATAACTGATGAAATTACAAGAATAATCTGATTTATGTTTGACATTTTGGCTACATGTGTTTCAAAAAATCTGCCAGGGAATCGCACCATAATAGAGAACGGTCTCATATAATAAATATCATTCTTCATGGTCAGCATATTTGAATATATAATGTGTAAAAACAAGATTGGTGCTGCCGGAAGCGGATTTTTAAATATTAATGCTGTAATTGTATAGACACAACATATCATCAAAAGATTCGGAACAATATAGATCAGAGAATTCACGCAAAAATCAATTGGTGTTACTGGAAAGCCCGATTCTAAAGACGTTTTCAAACACAGCATAAAGAATATAACATTCAAAATCACTAATACTCCCAGCATACTAATGAATCCGCTTATTACTTTCCCACATATATATTGGATTGCCGTAACAGGCTTTGTATGTAATAATTCATAGGTACTTTTTCGTGTATCCTGAATAAATAAAAATGATAGCAAGACTGTTGCAAAAAAGGCCATATGCAATCCTGCAAAATCCGTAAATTTTTTGGCAAAGTACCAGGAAAAAGAATGTTCGGATAATTTCCGCTCGATATAATGATTGATTTCTTCTGCTGTCCCCTTATGAATTTCAAGGTCCTCATAAGCATATATTGCATTATAATAGCCATATTGGGATTCCAAAAACTCAGAAGCAGTCTTTACATCCATATTCTGAATTTCTTTCATTACATGATCTGCTTCCTGCCTGCTAAATCCAAAACCATTTTTGGAGGTGTCCATTAACGTCCCTTTGATCGTATCTTCCCACTCCCTTCTTCTTTCTTTATCATCAGATGTGGGAATGTACCCATCCATGACATCAGCATCTTCCAATGCTACGTCATTTTGTGTGATCTGTTCATTCTGTTTGATATAATGAATTTGCAAATACGATGACAGACATTGATACATACTGGCAACTATAATAATCAAGCCAATCCACAAAACAGGGTTCTTTAAATAATCAAGTATACTTCTTTTTATGATTGTTTTCATTGTATCTCTTCCTTTCTTTATTTCTTTAACAACATCATACAAATCAATTCTCAATAAATTCACAACAAAAAAGACTAAAACCACTTTATTTGTGATTTCAGCCTTATAAAGTATTTTTATTCAGCTTTGAAAAGAGCTTCTACATGAGCACCGCCTTGTCTGGCATTATATATTTTCAAATTTCCTCCATGCTTTTCACAGAAAATACGAGAAATATACATACCAAGGCCAAAATGCTTTAAATCATCTTGTGGATTCTTATGATAAAATGGCTCTGTTACTTTTTCCTCAGTATCCACAAATCCTATTCCATCATCTTCAACAGAAATTATAAGAAAACCATCCTTTTTCTTTATCTGCAAAGCAATACTTTTTTGTGCATATCGAACCGCATTTTCCAGTAAGTTGTCTGTCACTTCCATGACAAGTTCCTCATCCACTTTCACAATGTTTTGTTCCTGCACTCTTTTTACCTTACATAATTTACTTTCCTTCTTGGACAGCATGGCAGCTTCTGCCTCAATCTTTTTTGCCAGTTCCGATAACTCTATCTCTGAGCATTGCAGTTCCCTCTGTTCTAAATGGGACATTTTTCTCATGTTTTCCGTGAAATGCTCTATACGGTCAATCTGATACATGCCTGTTTGTAAGATATCAATAACATCCTCTGTTTTTATACTCTCGGCAGAAACAAACTCTAAGAGCATTTCCTGATACCCACGCAATATGGAAAGTGGAGAACGTATATCATGTGCAATTGCATTCCGCAAAGCCTTCTCGTCATCAATCATTCGCCACATCTTTCTGTTGTTATCTGCTAAATCACTTCGCATCATTTCAAATTCTTTACACAAAGTTCCCATCTCATCTTTATTTTCATAGGACACATGAAAATCCAGTTCATTATCTGCAATCATTTGTGAGGCATCTTTTAGTTCCTGTAGAGGTGTCTTTAACTTATTTTTATAAAAAAAGAATACCGCAACAACACTCCCAACAATCGAAAAAATCAGTACCGAATATGTTTTCATAAAGTCACACATTTCCGAAAGATGATAGTCCAAACGATTCATCTGCGATTGATTAGGTCTTGATATCTCAATCTCGTATTTCTTTCCATATTGCTGAAACACGTCCGTATAATCTGCATAATCAATATATTTTTCCCATATTTTATTCTGCATATTTCCTGCAAAATGAACTGTAAATCCAGATAACAGAAATGCTGCCGTTAAGCTGATCACAAAATAAAGCAGAATTGTTTTTTTCAGTGACAAGTTTCTTATTTTTTCCATCGGTATCCAATCCCCCATACAGTTTCTATGTATTCTTTTTCTGAATAATCCGCTATTTTTTTCCTTATACGCCGTACTAATTCCGTTATCGTTCTACTGTCCCCTTCCGCATCATATCCACAGACTTGTGCATATATACGTTCTTTATCAAACACCTGCCCTGGATGCATGGATAAGAATTCAATAATCTGATATTCAATTTTTGTGAACTCCATCCTGTGTCCGGCTATAGCTACTATTTTTTCAGAATAATCAATCAGCATTTCATCCATGAAACGGTATTCCGTTTTTTGTTGATGCCTTTCTTCTCTCTTTATGTTTGTGACAATCCTTGCTTCCAACTCCCGAAGACTAAATGGTTTCGTAATATAGTCATCCCCACCCGAAAGCAACCCGTTAATTTTATCATCTTCATCAACTCTTGCTGTTAGAAACAAAATCGGGCATAACACTTTACTGCGTATCAGACGACATACTTCAATCCCATCCATGCGTGGCATATTGATATCCAACAAAATAATATCCGGTTTCATTTTTATTTTATTTAATGCTTCCATTCCGTCTGTAGCCGTAATGGTTTCATATTGTTTCATATTAAAATAACTACAAAGCATTTTCACCAATTCTTTATCATCATCGACAACTAAAATCTTGTATTTCATCCAAACCACCTCCAGTATCCATATTATACGATAAAAAACAATGAAATCACAACAAGAGTACATGAAGAATGTACGCACAATATATCTTTTTTCTCAATTCCAGCTCAATTTCCACTCAATGTCTTTTACCTCCGATTTTCGTATGCTTATCTCACAGCAAAGCAGTACCACACCGGTATGACCTGCTGAATCAATCAATACGAAAACGGAGGTATTTTTTATGCGAGAACTCAAAAACACAAAAATCATCGCTGTAGATCATGGCTATGGCAATATGAAAACAGCAAACACCGTCACACCAACCGGAATCAAAGCCTATGAAACCGAACCAATCTTCACCGGGAATATTCTGGAATATAACGGCATTTACTACCGGATTGGCGAAGGACACAAAGAATTTATCCCGGATAAAGCTATGGACGAAGAATATTATCTTCTGACGCTAATGGCTATTGCAAGGGAACTGAATGTCTTTTCCATCCGTGAAGCAGATGTTCATCTGGCTGCCGGACTTCCTCTGACATGGATCAGAAATCAAAGAGAAGCTTTTCGTTCCTATCTGCTCCAGAATCCAGAAGTCCATTACCGTTTCAACGGCAAAGAATATCATCTCCACTTTGCGGGATGTAGCCTTTACCCACAGGGATATCCGGCTATTGTAAACCACCTTGGAAATTTCAAGGGAACTAATCTCCTTGCAGATATCGGAAACGGAACCATGAACATTCTGTATATTAACAATAAGAAAGCTCAGGAGAGCCGATGCTGGACAGAAAAACTTGGTGTAAACCAGTGCATGATTGCCGCAAAGAACGCTGTTCTGGACAAATTCGGAGTGAAAATTGAAGAATCCACAGTAGAACAGATTCTGCGGTTTGGAACAGCTGACATTTCAGCACCATATCTGGATTGTATCAGTTCTATTGCCAGACAGTATGTGGCAGAACTTTTTTCCACGCTCCGCAAATATGAATATAATCCTGACCTGATGCGCCTGTATGTGGTTGGCGGCGGTGGATGCCTGATCCGTAACTTCGGAACGTATGACAAATCACGAGTCACAATCATTGATGACATCTGCGCCACTGCCAAAGGTTACGAATCTCTGGCTTATATGAGCCTGAAAAGGAGGGGATAAACCATGCAGAACAATATCCGCAACACAAACCTGCGCTTTAATCTGGACAAAGAACAACAGCGGAGAGCCTGGGAATATTTACAGACGATGGACAGGCAGGATTTTAAATCTTACAGTCAGGTAATCTCTCTTGCACTGGTAGATTATTTTGACCGCTACTACCGCACACAGGCTGATCCTTATCTGGAAACAAGAGAACGGGAAGAACTTTTTGTGAAACAGATTGTAGATGCAGTGGAAAACAGTCTGAAACAGGAATTGCCACTTTTTCTTTCCGGACTGACTGTAGGCATGGCGCAAAGGAAGCCCCAAATCAGGGCGTCCTTTCCAACACCTGAAAATTCACAGCCGGATAATGATGTAGACTGGGATTTTCTTGGAGAATAACTGATTGGAGGTGAACACATGACGGACTTTCTGACAGCAGACACCAACCTGCCATCTTATATGATGTTTCCCCGTTTCCTTCTGGACATGGAAATAAACGAAACTGCCAAAATGCTTTATATTATCCTGCTCGACCGGGCAAGGCTTTCCCAGAAAAATGAGGGCTGGTCAGATATCGATGGTCATGTGTTCATTTACTTTACAATTGAAGCACTGGCAGAAGTTCTCCACAAAAGCCAGATGACGATTAAAACTGCTCTGGCAGTACTGGAAAAACAGGAGCTTATCTTCCGAAAACGGCAGGGACCCGGACAGCCCAATCGAATTTATGTAAAACTCCCAAAAGAAACCATCCACTATACAGACAGATTTCTTTCCCTAAGACAGACAGAAAACTGTCCTATTGACAGACAGGATTCTTTCCCTGATACAGACAGAAAACTGTCTGGTAATAAGAAAGAGATAAAAAAGAACAATTTAGCAATAAGAGGGAGTAAGGAGCCACTCTCACCCTATGGAAAATTTCAAAATGTTTTTCTGTCAGAAAAAGAGCTTGAAGATATCCGGCAGACAATCCCTGACTGGAAGGATTATATTGAACGCTTATCCGGTTATATGGCTTCTACCGGAAAACAATATCAGAACCATGCAGCTACCATCATCAGTTGGGCAAGACAGGATCATCCTGCTTCCCGGCAAAGAAATTACGAAAGTGAGGAATACGAAACACTATGACAAGATTTACAGGAAAAGCAACCGCTATAACACCAAACAGAGAGCTTCAGCCTGATGAATATTTTAACGAAACAGACCACCTGATCTACTGTTCCAAATGCAATACGCCAAGACAATGCCGGCATGAATTACAGGGAAAGGTGCTTATTCCTTCCATTCGCTGTAAATGCCAGCAGGAAATCTTTGAGCAGGAAGAAACCCAGAGAAAACTTCATGAAAAACAAATGGAAATAGAGCATCTTAAAACCAGCGGCTTACAGGACAAAGCACTCTATGACTACACTTTTTCCAAGGATAACGGCATCAATCCGGAAATAAAACTGGCACACAATTATGTAAGCAACTGGGAAGAGATGAAAGCAAACGCCTCCGGACTTCTCATCTGGGGTGATGTCGGTACTGGAAAATCTTTTTTTGCAGGCTGCATTGCCAATGCCCTGCTGGAAAAAGGCGTTCCTGTACTGATGACCAACTTTTCCCAGATTCTGAATACCCTTACCGGAATGCATTTTGAAGACAGAAACCAGTTCATCAACAGCTTAAACCGCTACAGTCTTCTGATTATTGATGATCTCGGAATTGAGCGGAACTCTGACTTTGCACTGGAACAGGTATTCAATGTGATCGACAGTCGTTACCGCAGTAAAAAGCCCCTGATCATAACGACCAATCTCACTTTATCAGAGCTGAATAATGCCGCTGATATCGCACACAAACGAATTTATGACCGTATTCTGGAGAGATGTATTCCTGTCCGTATCAATAACCGGAATATCCGTCAGGACAATGCAACAGATAATTTAAAACGGGCGAAAAAAATCCTGTTGAACAATCATGCTCCGAACCAGAATTGACTCAAAGAAGTATAACGCAATGATTATTTTTCACTGACAGTGGTACTACTATCTTTCCTTATTTTTCACCAAGAACATGCCACTGTCAGTTATCTAAAACCATAGTACCAAACCAAAAGATTTTAAAACCAAAACTGCCCGGATACGGGCATAAAAAGGAGGTGCCAGGTATGGCAGATAAAAGAATCATGACACCGGAAGAAAAAGCACTTTTACAGGCAAGACACCGCCAGGAAGAAGCTGAAGCAAGAAATCGCAAAAAAGAACGTGATGCCAGAACACACCGATTAGTCCAGGAAGGAGCCATTCTGGAAAGTATTGTTCCCCATATTAAAGAAATGGATTTAGATTCCCTAAAACGGGAGCTGATGATCCGGCTACGGGGAATGTAAACGCACAAGTTCTACTCCCGAAGGGCCCGAAGGGCGCACTTACTCACCACCTGATAAATCAGGCAGTGGTATCCCCTTCGGGGCTCGTGCGCTCTGCCGAGGGCTTTATCCGCTGTTGCAGGCAACATCGAAAGGAGGTGCCAGATATGGCAATTTATCATATGCAAGCCAAAGTCGTCAGCCGTGGTTCCGGTCGGTCTGCCGTTGCTGCTTCTGCTTATATGAGCTGTAGCCGCATGTACAATGATTATGACGGCATCCAGCATGACTATACCAGAAAGCAGGGGCTGATCTATCAGGAGGTGATGCTTCCTCCAATGGCTCCATTGGAATGGAATGACCGGGAACAACTCTGGAATGCTGTGGAAGAAACCGAAAAGACCAAAGACAGCCGACTTGCAAGAGAATTTGTTGTCGCACTCCCCGTTGAGTTGGATAAAGACAGCAATATTTCTCTTCTTCAAGATTTTATTAAAAAGAATTTTGTAGATATGGGGATGTGTGCTGATTTTGCCATTCACGATACAGATGGTCACAATCCCCATGCACACATTCTTCTTACTGTCCGACCATTAAATGAAAATGGAACATGGCAGTATAAAACAGAAAAAGAATATCTCTGTATCAAAGATGGGGAAGAAAAAGGGTTTACTGCTTCTGAATTTAAAACTGCTCAGAAACAGGGATGGGAAAAGCAATATCGCTATAAAGTTGGAAAAAAGAAAGAATATCTGACTTCCTCTGTTGCACAGGAAAAAGGATATGAACGGATTGATAAACACCCCAAGAGCAGCCGATATGGCAGACAGAATCCTATTTCCCAACAATGGAACAGTGATGAACAACTTTGTATCTGGCGGGCAAACTGGGCAGATGCCGTAAATAAAATGCTTGCACGTAATCAGATAAATGCTACCATTGATCACCGCAGCTTTGCAGATCAGGGAATCACCGAACAGCCAACCATCCATGAAGGCTACATTGCCCAGAATATGGAAAAGAAAGGCATGATAGCAGACCGCTGTGAAATCAACCGTCAGATTCGTGCGGATAACAAAATGCTCCGAGAATTAAAAGCAAAGGTAGCAAAACTGGCTGAAGCTGTAGAAAAGTCTATTCCAATAATAGCTGAAACGTTAGAAGCGATCCGCAATCATATGATTTTTACACAGTATCATTTGCTCCACAATGAGATGCAAAAAGAAGTGATCCATGACTGGATGAATCATTTTAATCCAATACTGAATAAATACAACACCATTAAAAAGAAACTCAAAGCTAAAGTTACAGAGCGGAAAGAACTGAATGTGAAAAAAGAGAAAACCAGTATTTTGAATCCCATCCAGCATATAAAATTGAATCAGCAGCTTACCACTGTTACCGAAGAAATTGAAGAACTGAAATCAAGGAAAGAGCAGCTAATCTTCCAGGCACAATGCTCTACCGATAAAGATATGACAAATCTATCCAAGAAATATGACCAAATGAATAACAATCTTGATATCCTAGATTCTCAGGACATCTCGCTCAAAAAACAGCTTGAAAAAGATGCCGCCGCTTTCCGGGAAGAAAAATTTCATCCTGAACCAGAACAATATGCCGAGTTACTGGATACCAGAATCCAGATACGTCCTGATTTCCGGGATAAGCTGATTGAACAGCTCAAGGGGACTTTCGGTAAATATTATGACTATCACCGTCGTGATATTGCAGCCGATGAGGTGGATTATCTCAATGTGGAGGATCCTGATGTTTTCTCCCATCGTGCATGGGAACTTAAATATCAGCGAGAACAGGAAATGCGGCGAAATCAGCCTGCAAGAGCTAAGAAAAAGTCCTATGATATGGAATTGTAATCATCTTCGAGTAGATAACATGCTCTTACAAATCTCTTGTTCAAAAATAAACTCCTTTCAAAAAGGCGTATGGAAATCAAAACTTCCATACGCCTTTTTATATTCTGCTCTTCAAATTGTCTAAAAGTTGACTAAAAATATATCACCGTTCATATGATACAATAATTTCTTTGCTATCTGCTGTTTTATAATCAATTGTTCCCAAATTACCAATCAAATCAAATGTCATATCTGCATTAACCTGCAATTCATCTTCAAGCTTGACTGCAGACGGCTCATCTTTTAGAAAAACTGTTAATCCATAAGGCTCTGTTTCAGATTGTATCTCTATACTATCATATGAGTATCCCTCCGGATACTCTTGACCGCTTACAATATTTATAACATTCGAAGAATCTCCTACATAATCTGTCTTATACTTCGATAGGTCAGGAATTTCGTATAGTTTTTCTTTTTTTCCGCACGCCGAAATCAGCATTATTGATACGGCAACCAACATAATTGCAAGTACTTTTTTCTTCATAGAAACACCCCCGAAAGCTTTATTCAAAAATTTACGATTTGAGTAAAAGCCCAAGGAACTTTAATGTCCCTTATGCTTTTCTCTTTTCTTTCGCTGTTTCAGTTCAAACATTCGCTGCTCTTCTGCCTCTTTTCTCTTGCGGCTTTTCTCTTTACGTTCCTGCTTGTTCTGTTCCTGTTGTAATTTCAACGCCTGTTGCGATTTTGTACCAATGCCTATTTCCAGCATCTGCTTCTTTGTTTCCCGCTGCATCCGTTTCGAATTTCTTTTGATATCCTTTACAACAGTTTCAACAACCGGACTGAATTTCAAACTGAAATAGCACTTTTGAATATATTCCTGTACTTCATAATCTTTTGGCTCTGCACCAAATGTTACCTTTGCCACAGATAGTTTACCATCTTCGATGCGTTCAAAGATTCCCACCCAAAACGGCTCTTCAAAAAATACTGTCAGCTTTCCATTTACTTTGTCCACAAAAATCCCTCCTAAAAATGATTGAACAAAGAATGGACAACCCGGAGGGGCAGGTTACTTACCCTATTTATATAGGACGGCCGGGCTACCTACCGGCTCTGGTACATCAAAGATGTACGTTGCGTTTTTATCTTTGCTTTTATAATCAAGCCATGTGGCACGATTAACTTAATTCTGAAACTTCTAAGTTACTTTTTATGCTAAATAGCGAAACCATCACCTTTTGAGAAAAAATTTATACTCCACTTAGGGAGATATCATTTAACTCACCATTTAAAAATCAATATCGGTATACTTATTTTTCAACTTGTAAAATGCTATTATTACACTTGTATAATATTGCATCATCCAATCATACCATATTTCTTTGCTATAATCGTTCTTTTGATCTGCACGATTATGGCGAATATTATAACCATTAACTATACCAAAAATCAACTTATCATGTTCATTTTTAGGAACTTCATACTCAGCATTTAAAGTATCTTTTACTTCTTCACGTTCACTTTCCAAAATATCGGCAAGAATATTAATAGCTTTCTTTTTCTGTTCTAAATTGGCATCAAAACGATAATACATTTCTGTGGCTGTTGCTAATTGCTCATATACTGAATCGGGTAAATCAGAACCGTCATATTCTAACTGTTCACGCAACGCACCGTTAGGTATTTGCATTATAAATCCATTTGTCGGTTCAAGATAATATCCCTCTTTATATGCACGTAAGATATTATTAATTTGTTCAGCAAATTCTTCCTTTTGTGCTTCATTTTCAAACTGATCTGTTTCATAGTTATAAACACCAATATGGTCGTATAAAATCTCAATCACTGAAAACAATGTCTGCTCATCATATTCTTCAAGATATTGCCAAATTGGCCAAACCTCTTTATCCTGTAAGCATGTTGCAAAATACACTTCCGGTGATGGCAACAAACTTGGTGGTAAAATCTGCTCCGAATCCTGCGTATAAGGAATTTGCCTCCACACTCCTCTTGTAGCCACTTCAAAATACTCTTTATCACAAAAATATTTATATACCTGTCCGAAATACTGTAATAACTCATCAAAATCTATCTGTAGTTGCTTTGTAAGTAAACCATGTCTTTCTGCGTAATATTTTTTCATATTTTTCTGTTCTCCTTATGTCAACTAAAAATTGCCTTGTTCATTTTTAATACTATTTTCCATTAATCTAATCAAATCATCAATGAATGCATTACAGATTTCCCCAAAGTCATAAGCCTTATATTCGCAGGCAAATTGATTTGCAATTACATTTCTTAATTCATCAACTTTCCTCATTTCTGTCCGTTCAATCTAATAGTATTATTTTACCATATCACTTGTTTTTTTACCATCTTCAAAAGAGCAATAGCAAAAAAGCTGATCAAGAATCATAACCTTCCAATATTTTTTCTCTCTGCATCTGTTCCATGTAAATAGATTGCTTTCCGGCACGAGAAAAAATTGTTTGTAGAAACGGTAAAAAGCTCCCGAAGGAGCTTTCCACGCTTTAAATATACACTAATTCTTTTAAGACAATCTCTTCTGCTACATTTCGGATATTATTTACAGCCCTGACCCATTCCATCTGGTCACAAGCTTTCATTTCTTCCGTAATGCCTTCCTTTTCCATCATCTGACGCACTAGAATGTCCATTCTCTCCTGTGCTTCATCGTCCACAGCATTCAGATGTTCTGTCAATCTGTCTTCCAACATATACAGTGAATACATTGCCGGACGATGCTCTTTCAGATACGTTTTTCGCATCATTCCATATTTCCCATAATGCGGTTCTTCATCTGTACTAACAAGATTCGGATAATAAATTCCGTCTGCGCCAAGTGTGTAGGTTCCACCCATTTTTTCAAATGTGCTTTTCATGTGTTATTCCTCCTTGAAATCAGCGATGTTCTTAGATCATCGCAAAATATTTCAGGGCAGCCTTGATAGCATCTTCTTTCTCTTTCGGGCATTGTGGAACTCTTGCATTTTCTGATTTTGGAAGATTATAGTTTTCTCCCACTTCAATTCCACATTTGCGTTTTACCTGAGAAATATATAAACTTGAAACCTTCAAGCCAGATTCTTTCAGCACATAATCCTTGATTTCCTGATAGGTTGCTTTCAACTCGGCACTGGTGGCATCCAGCTCATCCAGATCTAAGTCGATCTCTATCGTGTCATCTGGTTTTTGTTGGGACAAAAGAACAACCGTCTCCACATGGACCGACATCGGAAACATATCTGTCGCCTTCACTTTCCTGATCTCATACCCATTCTCCCGCAGATACTTCACATCTCGTGCCAGTGTTGCAGAATCGCAGCTCACATATACAATCCGCTCCGGCTCCATCTGAACCATGGTATCAAGCACACTCTGTTCGCATCCTTTTCGCGGCGGATCGACTACGATCACATCTGCGTGCGCATGTTCTCCCGGATGCTCTTTAGTATAATCCGCATAGTATCCCGGCAGCACTTCTTCTGCCTTACCCACGAAAAATTCAGCATTAGTCAGCGCATTGATCTCTGCATTCTTTTTCGCATCGTCAATTGCCTGCGGAACGATCTCTACACCATAGACCTGTTCCGCTTTCTGTGCAAGGAAGAGAGAAATGGTTCCGATTCCACAGTACAGATCCCACACGGTCTCGTGACCGGTAAGTCCTGCATATTCTAACGCAGTTCCATACAGCACCTCGGTCTGCACCGGATTCACCTGATAAAAAGAAAGCGGTGATATCTGGAACTTTACTTCTCCGATATAATCTGTAATATACATCTGTCCCCACAGAAGCTGGATCTTCGTTCCCATGATGACATTCGTCTTCTCGCGGTTGATGCTGCAGGTAATACTCGTCATCCCCGGTATTTTTGTAAGTCTCTTCACCAGCTTCTCACTGTGTGGAAGTGTCTTTCCATTGATAACGAGGCAGACCATGATCTCGCCTGTACGGAATCCATAACGGATCAGTACATGGCGCACCAGTCCGCTGTGATTTTCTTCATTATATGGTTCGATATGTTCCACCTGCATAAATTCCAGAATTGCGTCCAGGATTTCTTTATTCTCTTTTACCCCCAGTACGCAGTCACACTCCGGCACCGGAATAATCTGGTGTGTCCTGCCTGCATAGAATCCGGCAGTCAGCTTTCCATCACGGTCTCTGCCAATCGGAAACTGTGCTTTATTGCGATAACGGAACGGCTCTTTCATTCCTGCTGCCGGTTCCATAATCTCATCCAAAAGTTCCTCTGGAATACCGCCCAGTCGGATCAGATTGTTGCGCACCTTGTTATGCTTAAATTCCAGCTGTTTCTCATAGTTCAATGCCTGTATCTGACAGCCTCCACATTGTCTCGCCACCGGACAGACAGGCTCTACTCTGTCTTTTGATGGCTGCAGTATCTTCATCAGGCGTGCATAACCATAATGCTTCTTCGCCTTCATGACCTTCACTTCTGCCACATCACCAATAACCGCATCCTTCACAAACAGCGTATAGCCGTCTACCTTACCGATGCCTTCGCCGCCGACACCCATATCTTCAATTGTAACTGTTGTCAGATCATTTTTCTTCATACTCATCGTCTATTTATATACTCTTATCCGTCTACTTTTCCAGACTGCTCTTTCTGAGATTTGTCTCAAACAGTCGGTTATATCCAGTCCATTCTTTATCTTTCATATTCTTGCTGTCTTTGAAGATCTCAGTCAGCGTCTCCATCTTGGCATCTGCACAGTCTGCAAAGTTTAGAGCAAATGCTTCCGGCAATGCCGGTTTCTTCGGCGAGCCATACTCCAATTCTCCATGATGTGAGATGATGCAGTGCTTCAGTTCATTGGCCAGCTTCTCCGGGAAATCCTGGATCTCACGAATCGCATCATTTAACATCTCCACGCCAATCACAATATGTCCTAATAACTGTCCTTCATCCGTATAATCATTCTTTGGAAATGCGGACAGCTCTTTCACTTTGCCGATATCATGACACATTGCTGCGGTATACAGCAGATCACGATTCAGGATTGGATATGCGCCAACCATGTATTCACACATCTTCACAACACTTAATGTATGTTCCAGAAGTCCTCCTGCGAATCCGTGATGCACACTCTTCGCTGCGGAATGCCCCTTAAACACCTTTACAAATTCCTGATTATTTACGAAATAATACTCCACCACCTGTTTCAGATAAGTGTTGCCGATCTGTTGCCCGTAATTCAGAAGTTCCTGATACATGGTGTCTTCATTCTTCTCAGTCGTCGGCATGTAATCTGCCGGATTATATTCATCCTCATATGCCTTGCGGATCTGACGGATATTCAACTGAAGGGCATTATTATAGCTGGTCACTTCACCGAACACCTCGATAAAGTCCAGCTCATCATAATCTGCGATCCCACTTGAATTCGGATCCCACACCTTACCATCCAGCGTGCCGGTCTTATCCTGCAAGATCAGATTGTCATATGGCTTGCCATTTCTCGTCTCCGCCGAACGCTTCCCTTTACACAAATACACATTACGAATTGTCTCGCCCTCACAGAGGGTATTGATATATCTCATGATAAATTCTCTCTTTCTATTATGTTCTTCTGATTTTATAAATGCTCATAACAGGTCTCATCTGAAGCTTCCTACAGTCACATTATACTGCGCATCCACATAACCATCGGTTCCCTTTCGCATTCCCTTCACGCGAATGCTGTCACCGGTCTTCTGCTTCATCAACACTGTATGATATGCCGACAATGTTGTCACCGCTGTCTTAGCAACTTCCGTGATCACATCGCCGCTCTGGATACCTGCTTCCATAGCCGGTGAATCTGCTTCCACCTTCTGCACATACACACCTCGTGGTATTCCCTGGTCACTGGCAATTTCCTCTGTAACAGACACGCCGGTAATTCCAAGATACGGTACCGTCTCACCATTTGACAGACATTCGATCATCGATTTCAGATCCGAAATCCCATACGCTGTTACCGTTGTCATATCTTCATCTCTGGCAGCTGCATCGATCATGCCAACGACCTCGCCGTTTACGTTAAATAATGCACCTGTTCCATCCGATGTACCGGAAATGTCAGTGCCGATCACATGGTATTCCCCATCGGTACGGTTCTTTTCTGTACCAGATGACGCAATAACTCCATAACCGATAGAATCTCCGTAACCAAACGGATCACCCATAGCAATAACCGTATTCCCCTGTTCCGCAGTTCCTGTGCGTCCAAGAGCTGCCACCTGTATCTTCTCCGCCGTAGATGACGCAAGACTGCTCTTATGCACTGCATACACAGCATATCCAAGTGTTCCGTCGGTCTGCTTCACACTAGCCTCATAACTTCTGCCGTCTGCAAATGTCACTTCTACAGCTTCTCCCTCCTGACACACTCTGTTGCTTCCAAAGATCAGATATTCCTGACCATTATCCGCTATGATCACGCCAGTTACGCTATCTGTACCCGCTACATCTGTCTCATCTGCTCCTGTTATATTCTCCGCATCAACAGTGTCATCTGCAGCTACCGATATTCTAACCATACTGCATTTTGCCTTGTCAGCAATCTCTGTCAGGGCTGCACTCATCTCCCGGTAATGATCCATGCTCACTACAAGTGGCTGATCTTCCTCAGCTGTGGCTGTATTCCCTTCATCTTCCTCTTCTTCCGGAATTGTTATCTCATCAGGATCTCCAAGCATCAGATCTTCTGCCCATGGTTTTAGCGCAAAAAAACCAAGACTGGCCGCCATACCAAATACCAGTCCCAGAGCTGCACACTTTATAATCGTACTTTTTCCGATTCTGCCCCGCTTCTTCTCGTCCTTCAAGGTCTCCTGCAGAAACTCATATTCTTCATGTTCTGCCCCGGATTCACCCTCTCTGTCTCGCGGATCACCGTGGTTCTCCATGCTGTTCGTCTCCTTTAACAATTCTGCTATCAGTATACAATATTGCAGAATAATGTTCAATATTTATCCTTTTCTTTAAACCTCAAATACGTTAGAATAAAAAGGAATTAACAGGAGATGTCATATGAATAAGAAAACACTTACCAAACTGGAATTTTATAAAATCACAGAGCTTCTCATGAATGAAGCCACTACACCGGGTGGGCAGCGCAAATGCCGCAATCTCAAGCCTTCTACAGATCTGACGAAGATTGAGTCCATGCAGGAAGAGACCGCCGCTGCATTTACCCGCATTGTTAAAAAAGGACATCTGTCTTTCAGTGGATGCTATCCGATCGAAGAATCTATGAAACGCCTGGAAGTCGGGGCTGCATTAAATGCTGCCGAGCTTCTACGTATCGCCAAGGTGCTTACCGCAGCCGGAAGAGCCAAAGCCTATGGACGTCATGAAACCATCGAAGAACTTGCCGACTGTCTGGACAGTTATTTTGATATGCTGGAACCGGTATCTCTTCTTTCTACCGAGATTGACCGTTGTATCATCAGCGAAGACGAGATCAGTGACGATGCCAGCAGCACACTGAAGCAGATCCGCCGTCAGATCGGCGCAATGAATGACCGTGTACACTCTACATTGACCGGTATGGTCAATGGTCCACTCCGCACTTATCTGCAGGATGCTATTATTACCATGCGTGGTGACCGCTACTGTATTCCGGTCAAGGCCGAATACAGATCTAAGGTGTCCGGCATGATTCATGATCAGTCTGCTACCGGTTCTACACTTTTTATCGAACCTATGGCAGTTGTAAAGCTGAATAATGATCTGAAAGAATTATATGGCAAAGAACAGGAAGAGATCCAGGTGATACTTGCCCGGCTTAGTTCTGATGCCGCTGATTATATTGAAGAGATCCGCACCGACTATAAAGTCATGACCGAGCTGGATTTCATATTTGCAAGAGGAAGCCTGGCGCTTTCCATGAATGCCAGCCGACCGGTCTTTAATAACGAGCGGCGCATTCTGATCCGCGAAGGCCGGCATCCATTGATCGACCGCAAAAAGGTTGTGCCGATCACCATTTCTCTGGGTGACACCTTCGACCTGCTGATCGTAACAGGACCAAACACAGGTGGTAAAACGGTTTCGCTGAAAACGGTCGGACTTTTTACCCTGATGGGACAGGCAGGACTCCATATTCCGGCACTCGACCGTTCAGAACTCGGTATTTTTGAAGATGTCTACGCAGACATCGGCGACGAGCAGAGTATTGAGCAGAGCCTCAGTACCTTCTCTTCTCACATGACGAATATTGTTTCATTTTTAATGAAGATTAAAGACGATTCTCTGGTACTCTTCGACGAACTTGGTGCCGGAACCGATCCTACCGAAGGCGCTGCTCTTGCCATCGCGATTCTGAGTCATTTGCATGCTCAGGGCATCCGCACCATGGCGACCACTCACTACAGTGAACTGAAGATTTTTGCGCTCGAGACACCGGGCGTAGAAAATGCGAGCTGCGAGTTCGACGTTGCAACGCTCCGGCCAACTTACCGTCTGCTGATCGGTATTCCGGGAAAGAGTAATGCATTTGCCATTTCCAAAAAGCTGGGACTTCCGGACTATATTATCGAAGATGCCAGAGCGCATCTGTCCAGCGAAGCAGAATCCTTTGAGGATGTCTTAACGGACCTCGAAGCCAACCGCCGATTAATCGAAAAAGAAAAAGAAGAAATTGCATCTTACAAAAGGGAGCTGGAACGCCTGAAGAACGAGACCGCATCCCGCCAGAAGAAATTAGATGACCAGCGTGACCGCATCATCCGCGAGGCCAACGAAAAGGCTCACGCTATCCTGTTGGATGCCAAAGAAACTGCCGACGAAACCATGAAGAATTTCCGCAAATTCGGCAAGGAGAACATCTCTGCTGCTGAGATGGAAAAAGAACGGGAACGTCTCCGCAAAAAGCTGAAGTCTACCAGCAGCAAGGTAACATTGGAAACTGCCAAACCAAGAAAGAAACATAAGCCTTCTGATTTCAAGCTTGGCGAATCTGTACGGGTTCTCAGCATGAACCTGAACGGTATCATTACTTCTCTTCCGGATGCAAGAGGCAATCTTCATGTTCAGATGGGTATCCTGAATTCGCAGGTACACATGTCCGATCTGGAGATCATCGAAGAACAGCCTTCTTACTCTGCCAAGGGTCTGCAGCGCACTTCCAAGGGCAAGATGAAAATGAGCAAATCCTTCTCAGTCAGTCCTGAGATCAACCTGTTAGGCAAGACAGTGGATGAAGCAGTCGCAGAGCTTGACAAATACCTGGACGATGCCTATATTGCGCACCTAAGCCCGGTACGCATCGTACATGGCAAAGGTACCGGCGCACTCCGCAACGGTATCCATGCTTATCTCCGCCGCCAGAAGCATATCAAAGAATTCCATCTGGCTGCATTTGGTGAGGGTGATGCAGGTGTAACAATTGTCGAGTTCAAATAGCGATGCACTCTGACAACATTTATCATAAACTCAAATAGTGGGGAGAAATAATTATGGTTAGCAAACAGAAAATACTGATCGTTGACGACGATGAAAATATCGCAGAACTGATCTCACTTTATTTAGCAAAAGAATGTTTCGACACCAAGATCGTTCACGACGGAGAAAGTGCTCTGCTCGCATTTGATGCATGGAATCCGGATCTGATACTTCTGGATCTGATGCTTCCGGGCATTGACGGCTATCAGGTATGCCGTGAGATCCGTGCCCATTCGCAGACACCGATCATCATGCTTTCCGCCAAGGGCGAGGTCTTTGACAAAGTGCTCGGTCTGGAACTGGGCGCCGATGACTATATCATGAAACCATTTGATTCGAAAGAAATGGTCGCCAGAGTCAAGGCCGTACTCCGCAGATATCATCCTGCAAAGCCGGAAATTCCTGCTGACAGCAACAGCAAATGTGTGGAATATCCGGGACTTGTGATCAACCTGACCAACTATTCGGTCCAGGTAGACGGAGAGACCGTAGACATGCCTCCAAAAGAATTGGAGCTTCTCTATTTCCTGGCTTCCTCACCAAATCAGGTATTTACCAGAGAACAACTCCTGGACCACATCTGGGGTTATGAATATGTCGGTGACACTCGTACCGTAGACGTACATATCAAACGTCTCCGCAAAAAGATCAGTGATCACCCATCCTGGAATCTGGGAACCGTATGGGGCATTGGATATAAGTTTGAAGTCAAATAAGGACGCGCGTTATGAATAAAACACCTTCACACACCGGCAGTACGCTGCGATTAAAAATATTGGCAATTTATATCATATTTGGATTTCTGGCAATATTCACTACATCCATTCTGGTATCCGGTTATGCCCTTGATAAGCTCACGGACTATACCGCATCCCGGTTATATAAAAGTGCTAATGTTACCGCATCACAGTATCTGCCCAAATATTTTAATGAAACAATCTCCTTATCGGAAGTCCGCACACAGCTCAGTGGTATCGAATCCTACACGGATGCTGCCGTCTGGCTGGTAGACGCAGAAGGGAATCTGATCTGCAGCAAATCTCCGGATGACTACCCGGATGCGCCAACCGTCATTCCTGACTTTGACCCAACGGAAAATGTCGGAAGTATCTGGCAAAAGGGTGATTATCACGGTTGTTTTACCGAAGATGTTATTACAGTTATTGCTCCTGTCACTCAGGATTTTACAACCAAAGGCTATCTTCTGATCCATCAGAATCTGGACGAGATCAACGCTCTGCAGAATGCGCTGCTCCAGCGTGTATATATTGCCCTGATCATCATCTATCTGCTGTCATTTATGATCTTCCTGGCATTTGAACTGCTGGTACACCGCCCACTGGTTGAGATCACCCAGGCGGCTACACAGTATGCATCCGGCAATCTGAACTACGAGATTCCGATCCGCACCAGTGATGAAATGGGATATCTGTCGGCATCACTCAACTATATGTCTTCACAGCTTCGGGATATGGAGAACTATCAGAAGAAGTTCGTGGCCAATGTCTCCCACGATTTCCGTTCCCCTCTCACCTCGATCAAGGGCTACATAGAAGCCATGGCTGATGGTACGATTCCTCCGGAAATGCAGAGCAAGTACCTGAATATTATTTTATTTGAAACAGAACGACTGACAGATCTGACGAGAGATCTTCTGGAGTTAAATGCATTTGACACACAGGAACTTCTGCTGAACCGGGAATCTTTCGATATTCATGATGTGATCCGTTCCACCGCCGCCTCTTTTGAAGGCACATGCACACAGAAGAAGATATCGATCGAACTGGTTCTTGCCACCAGGCATTTGTCCGTATTTGCTGACAAACACAAAATCCAGCAAGTGCTCTACAATTTGATCGACAATGCGATTAAATTCAGCGATCCGGACTCTATTATTACAGTTGAAACCACCGAACGCGGTGAGAAAGTCTTCGTATCTGTCAAGGATAACGGAGTCGGCATTCCGCGTGATTCGCTGAATAAAATATGGGAACGTTTTTACAAGACAGATTCTTCCCGTGGCAAAGATAAAAAAGGAACCGGACTTGGTCTTTCCATCGTAAAGGAATCCATTCAGGCTCACGGTGAGAATATTAATGTAATAAGTACGGAAGGTGTCGGAAGTGAATTTACTTTCACCCTTCCAAAGAGTAAAGATAGCGCACACTGGTCATAGAAATTATCAATAATTAAGCTTTTCGTATGATAAAAATCGTATGCAATATGTCTCATGTGTAGCAAAAAAGGTGCAGGCAAATGCCGCACCTTTTTCGTATCATGCTCTATCTTCATTCTGACCGGTTATATCCGGCTATTTCTCTGCATACAGAATATCTTGTACTGTCCTATCTTCTATATTATCCGGTGTTACCCAGGTATACCCTGTGTTAACATTCGCTTCATTCCCCATATTCAGGACACATCTTGCTTCTGCCACAACCGTTGCATACCCCATACCATATGGATTCTGAACGATCATCCCTGCAATTCTGCCATCTTTCATCGCATCGATCTCTTCCTGATCCGCATCATATCCCATGATTACAACATCCTTCATGTCTTTTCCTTCACATGCTGTCAAAGCCTGCATGGTAGTGTCTCCATTGGTTGCAAAGATACCTTTCACATCCGGATTCATCTCCAGAATATAATTATAAATGTCTTCATCCGTAATCTGTGCGATTGCATCATCAAGTGCCGTCTGCTGTTCCTCATCAAGTTCCTGACCTTCCACTGGCACAATATCAAGCTGCTGTTCTGCGATCGTCTTCTTTATATCATCGATCTGATCCATGTAATATGGACCTGCCACCGACATATTCGGATGATTATTCTGAATCTCTGCAATAAAATTATTTACTCTTTCCTGCGAAGTCAGGGACTTGCTGTCATGAGCGATCACAACAACCTGTCCGGCATCTCCAAGGCTCTCCACCATATGTGTCGCTACTTCTGTGGATGCTTTCGCATTATCCGTCATTACACTGGCCATGATTCCCTGATAATTACCCACAGAGTCAAATGTTATCAGCGGGATTCCGTTCATAGTCGCCAGATCAAACTGCACTTCACAGGACTTGGAATCTACTATTGCGATTGCCAGTGCCGCCGGATATCTGTCCAACTCTTCATCCAGAATACTGACCTGCTCATCCACATCGTCTGACTTACCAGGTCCACTGTATACTACCTTGATCTTATCCGAACCTTCATACCCAAGTTCTTTATTCAGATCAGTAACTGCGTCCTCGGCACCTGCTTTGATCGTTTTCCAATAGGTCTCAGAACTGCCTTTACCAATGATCGACAAATATGTACCTTTTTCCAGCTCTAATCCATCCACATTACCATATGCTGCCGGATTGATCAGATCCAGTTTCGCCTGCTTTGCCTTTTCAGCCTTCTCTTCAGCAGTCTCTTTCTTCTCTCCATTCTGCTGGGTCGAAGATGTATCCGCTTTCTCTGTCTGCGTACTGCATGCACATGTAAGCATTGCCATGCATATACCAAGCGCCGCTACTCTCCATCTCTTTTTCATGCTATCTCTCCCAATAACTGTTTCTTCTTAATCTGCCGATGTCGTATAGGTAACTCCTTATTACGTGTATCCTCTGACATCACATAATATGTTATACACCAAAACTGTGAAAAAGTCTTGAAAAATTTCTTAAAAAATTTATTAACATTGACTTTGTATCTGTTTTTAAGCAGGATTTAGCTTGTATATTTCCCTCATTTGTATTATGATTAACTAAAGCTGAGGTATTCAGCCATAATGATTATCACATATTATATAAGGAGGTACTTATCATGGCATACGTAATTAGTGACGAATGTGTTTCTTGTGGTGCTTGTGCAGCTCAGTGTCCTGCAGAAGCTATCAGCGAAGGAGATGCTCATTTCGAAATTAACCCAGATGCATGTCTTGACTGTGGTGCTTGTGCAGATACATGCCCAATGTCAGCTATCTCTGCTGAGTAATTTCGCAAGAATAATAAAGAGTAAAAGCAGCCTGTTCTTAATTGGACAGGCTGTTCTTTTTTCCGCAAATCTTCCAATGTCACTTCCTGTCAGTCAAATCTATTATCTTCCCGACTCCCTTTGACAAATGCTTCCGTTTGGACATGTTATACTCTGTCTACATGAACTAAGGGGGGATTATATGGGCAACGTATTAAATACATTAAGCAGCGCAACGAAAGAAGATGCCAAGCTCTATAACTGCATCAAAGAACTATATGACCAGGGTGTGCCGTTTGAAGAGCTGAAAGCTCTGATTCCGGATATGAAACGCACCCGAGAACAACTCCGCATCAAGCGTATGTTGGAAAACAATAATGAAATGCTAGTGTCTATGATTACCAAAGAAATGTCTTTTCTTCTGGATGCCAAGGAACGCCAGCAGGAAGAAGAATTCCGTAAGCTTGACCAATTGATCCGCCAGCAGCAGAATTACCGTAAAAATGCTGCTCACAGCGGTGCTGTAACAAGACTTCGCAGGCTTCTGCTTCCCGGCACATCAATATAGAGCATCATCCTCTTACTCGATACAGTACGTAAACAGGGCCATGATTAATCAAACAGTTTTGATTACTAATAAAATCTGTTTGATTAATCATGGCCCCGAAAACATGTCTGTTAGTTCTTTTCCCAGGTAAGATTGGCGAATTTTGTGTAATCCGGCAGCCATGCCAGATTCACTGTACCAATCGGACCATTTCTCTGTTTAGCGATGATGATCTCTGCCTGATTCGGTGTCTCTGTATCCTTATTATAATAATCATCACGATAAATAAACATTACCACGTCGGCATCCTGCTCGATGGCTCCTGACTCTCGAAGGTCAGAAAGCATCGGTCGGTGATCCGGTCTCTGCTCTACTGCCCGGCTTAACTGCGACAGCGCAATGACCGGCACATTCAGCTCTCTCGCCACTGCTTTCAGTGAACGGGAAATATCTGAGATCTCCTGCTGTCTGGAATCACTTCTGCCGCCAATACTGCCACTCATCAACTGCAAGTAGTCGATAATGATCAGGTCAAGACCGTGCTCCAGCTTGAACTTACGACATTTGGAACGAAGTTCTGTAACAGAAATACTTGGTGTGTCATCGATGATCAAATGCGACTTACCGATGATTCCGGCACTCTCGATCAACTTCTCCCAATCGGCATCTTTCAGATTACCCGTTCTGAGGCTCTGAGAATCTACCTGTGATTCCAATGAAAACAGACGGTTCACCAACTGTTCCTTTGACATCTCAAGACTGAATACCGCTACATATCTGTCGCTCTTGAACGCCACATGCTGAGCAATATTCAGGACGAACGCCGTCTTACCCATAGATGGACGCGCCGCCACAAGGATCAGGTCTGACGGCTGCAATCCGGATAATTTGTAATCCAGATCCAGGAAACCTGTTGGAATACCTGTTACCGTTCCTTTATTTTTAGATGCTTTTTCAATCTTCTCCAATGCGTTAAGTACAACGTCCTTAATCGGGACAAAGTCTCCTGCATTACGATTCTGCAGCAGTTCAAATACCTTTTTCTCAGTCATTTCCAAAATCTCTTCCATCGGCTGAGAAGACACATAACAGGTATTGGCTATCTCTTCATTTAACTTGATCAGCTTACGCAGAACCGATTTCTCATATACGATCTGCGCATAGTATCTTACATTGGCAGAAGTCGGCACAGCTGCCACCAGCTCACGGACAAATTCCAGGCTGGATATCTCTTCCGGTACATCCTTTTCTTTCAGGCGCTCCTGAAGTGTGATCAGATCTGCCGGCTTACCCTCATTAAAAAGTTCTACCATGGATTCAAAGATCACACCATATGAAGTTTGATAAAAATCCTGCCCTGTAATGATCTCTGACGCTGTCAGAATAGCCTCTTTGTCCATCAGCATGGCTCCGACTACTGACTGCTCTGCCTCAATACTGTGAGGCAGCACCCGCTTAATCAGCGCTTCCTCCATGGCGACCTCCCTACTCTTCTACAACGTGTACTTTCAGTTCTGTAGTTACCTTTGGATGAAGCTTAATCGGTACATTGTGTACGCCAAGGCTCTTGATCTGCTCTTTTAACTGAATCTTCTTCTTATCGATCTTCAGACCAAGCTGCTCCTCAGCAGCCTGCGCAATCTCTTTGGAAGACACGGAACCAAATACCTTACCGCCCTCACCGGTCTTAATAGACACTTCAATCTTGCCTTTAGCAATCTGTTCTCCCAGTTCTTTGGCTGCTTCCAGGTTCTCCTGTGCCACTTTATCTGCATTAGCCTTCTGAAGCTTCAGATCATTCATATTCTTGCCATTAGCCTCAATGCCTTTCTTCGTTTTCAGAAGAAAATTCCTCGCATATCCATCATTTACATTTACTACATCTCCTTTTTTACCAAGAGACTTTACATCCTCTAATAAGATTACTTTCATTTTATATATCTCCTTCCTCGATCATTCTGTCAATCTGCGCTTTCACACAGTTCACCGCTTCTTCCATATTCGTATGGTCAAACTGTGCACCGGAGGCATTCATATGACCTCCGCCGCCCAGACGTTCCATAATGATCTGTACATTTACTTCGTCAATGGAACGTGCACTCACATAGATACGTCCCTGGTATACCGTCAATACAAATGAAGCGCGGATACCTTCAATATCCAGCAGTTCATTGGCCGCCTGTGCACCAATAATCGTCGGGCTGTCCACCCGCAGATTCTGACCTCTGGCAATTGCAAACTGCTGACGATATACTTCCGCATTACTGATAATCGATGCTTTTGCCCGATAAGAATCCATATCATCCCGGAATATCTTGCGAACATATGGAATATCTGCCCCACATCTTCTCAGGAATGCTGCCGCCTCAAAGGTTCGTACACCGGTACGGTTCGTAAAATTATTCGTATCGATCATCATACCTGCATACATACTACTTGCTTCCAGTGGCGGGATCTTTATATCTTCATCGATGTACTGCAGGATCTCAGCTACCATCTCACACGCAGATGATGCATATGGCTCAATATACGACAGCATGGCATTATCAATATTATCACGGCTCTGTCTGTGATGATCCAGTACCACAATGGTCTTCGTCATCTGCAGCAGTTCCGGGCACTCCGTCATCTGCGGACGGTTCGTATCTACGACGATGACCATCGAATTATTATTCATCATGTCCTTTGCTTCCGATGAACTGATATACATATCTTCCGGATAATCCGGGTTATTAATATAATCTTCATACACGGAACGAATCGAATTCGTCGGTCTATTCAATACGATATGTGCTTTCTTACCAATTGACTCTGCAGCGCGATAGATACCAATCGCTGCTCCCAGCGAATCTACATCTGTCATCGTATGTCCCATAACCAGAATATTTCCACTGGTCATCATATACTCACGAAGAGCTTCCGCTTTAACCCGCGCCTTAACACGAGTGTTCTTATAGCTCATTTCCCGTTTGCCACCATAATAGGTAATACCGTTACAATCCTTGATAACTGCCTGATCGCCACCTCTGGCAAGTGCCTGGTCGATAGCCACACGGGCATAGTTATAACTCTGTGAATAAGAGTCGCTGCTGAGTCCCAGCCCCATACTGAGTGTAGCCGGAATCTTGTTGCCCACACTGACCGACTTCACATCCTCCAGCAATGAGAAACGATCTTCTTCCAGCTTCTTGAAATCTTTCTTCTTCACTACAACAAAATACTTATCTGTCTCGACCTTTTTGACAATACCATTAACCTTCATGAAATACTGGTTAATCTTTCGATCGATCAGTGCCAGCAACAGACTCTGACGCACCTCTTCCACACTCTCGATCACTTCATCATAATTGTCAATATAAAGCATACCGGCAACCAGTCTCTGTTCTTCATTGGCACGGATATATTCATTACGTTCCGTTATATCCTGCATATGCACTGCAATAAAGTACTCCTGCTCTTTCGGCATCTCCATCAACTGCTCAGAATCGCTAAATCCTTTTACAGATATCTTTCTTAGCTCTACAAGATATTCTCTGTCCTCATAGCGCACCTCACGCTGTACTTTCTGGTCTTCTTTTTTGGGGAACAGACTGCGGTTGATCTCTGGAATATACTTTGCAAGGCTTCCGGACACTTTACCTTCTCCCTCAAAGATCGCATTAAATTCATCATTCACCCACAGGATCCTGCCATCTTCCATCAGCAGCGCATATGGTACTGACAATTCCTTCAGCAACGTATTCTGTACAACGCCATACTGTGCTGAGAACTCTACCAGATCTCGAAGGATCACCGCCCGGTTGGAAAAATACAATGCTCCTACGATCAACATATAAATCAGAACAAAGATCAGCATGATAAATCCTGCTCTGTGATCAATCTTATAGATCCATACATTCATTGCCAGAAGAAGTACCGACATGATTGCCGGCCACTGCATATATAACTTCAACTGTCCTTTCAGCTGTATGTCCTGTTTGTCCTTCATGATGACTCCTCCATCGGCACACAATCGCATACGCGCGCCCTTTCTGGGCATGTGACTCCACTATGCGTACATTATACTACCTTTTTCAGGGAATGGAAACTATATATTTGCGCAAAAAAAGTCATTTATACAACATTAGCAATATATCTCGTAAGCCTTGAAGAATCCTTGTGATGCAAGAAAGCCCTCAGGCTCAACCGTACCTGAAGGCTTTCCATAATCCTTTTAAACTTACTCTGTCTTATTCTCTGTTAAGTATCTGCTCTCTTACGTAATCGATGCTTCCAGCGGACATACTGAACTCATCCAGACCAAGATCCAGAAGAAGTTCAACAGCCTTCTGATCACCAGCCATCTCACCACACATGCCGACTTTGATGCCTTCTTTGTGTCCTGCCTCAATTACCTGCTTAATTGCACGTACAACAGCTGGATTGAAGTAATCGTACATCTTGGCGATCTTCTTATTACCGCGGTCAACAACCAGAATGTACTGAGTCAGATCGTTCGTTCCGATACTAAAGAAATCAGCCTCTTTTGCGAATTCATCTGCAAGCATTACACTGGCAGGTGTCTCGATCATCATACCCATCTCGATATTCTTATCGTAAGCCTGTCCTCTTTCGTCAAGCTCTTTCATACATTCTTTCACGAGTGCCTTAGCATTCTTAAGCTCTTCCATAGCAATGATCATTGGGAACATGATTCTCACATGACCAAATGCACTTGCACGCAGGATAGCTCTCAGCTGCTCTTTGAACATATCCTTCATGTCCAGAGAAATACGGATTGCTCTCCATCCAAGGAATGGATTCTCCTCTTTTTCAAATTCATAGTAAGACAGTTCTTTGTCTCCACCGATATCCAGTGTACGGATTGTCAGTTCCTGAGACGCAAGCTCTGCCGCCTCTTTGTATACCACAAACTGCTCTTCCTCTGTCGGGAAGTGTGTATTCTGCATGTAAAGGAACTCACTACGGAACAGACCTACACCATCAATATTCATCGGAAGTGCATTTCTGATATCCTGTACATTACCAACGTTAGCACACAGATAGATTCTCTTGCCGTCCTTGGTAACTGCCGGAGTACTTCTCAGGCCTTCCAGACGTGCTCTTTCCTGCTCATAAGCAGCTTTCTTGTCCAGATATTCCTTCTCTGTATCCTCGTCAGGTTTCACAACAATAATACCCTCTCCGGCATCCATACAGATGTACTCTCCATCGTCTACCTTAGAAAGGATACCCTTTACACCTACCAGTGTCGGGATTCCAAGACTCTTGGCAATGATAGATACGTGGCTTGTAACACCGCCTTCTTCTGTGACGATACCTTTAACCAGCGCCGGATTGATCTTGACTGTATCAGACGGATACATATCTTTCGCCATAACGATTACAGGCTCAGTCAAAACTCCCAGATCCGGAAGCTTAACGCCCTTAACTACTGCCATCATACGCTTACCAATATCACGTACGTCTGCAGCTCTTTCTTTCATGTACTCGTCATCCATAGATGCAAAAATCATAGCAAACTCATCAATTGTGTTGCTGATTGCCTGCTCTACATTAGACTTGCTGTCCTTGATCTTGCTCTCAACGCCATCCTGAAGCATAAAGTCGTTCGCAATTTCCAGATGTGCCGCAAAGATCTCATTCTTTTCAGCAAGCTGACCAAGTTCTTCTACAACAGCATTCTTAGCTGCCTCGAACTTCTCAATCTCAGCCTGAACCTGATCATCAGCGATCGTACCGGTTGCCGGAGTCAGATCTGGCTCAAGATACATATATACTTTTTCAACAACGATGCCTCTGGACGCTGTCTTCTCAACACGAATCTGTTCCATATATTACTCTCCCAGTCCACTTTCAATAGCTTCTACTACAGTCTTGAGTGCTTCTGCTTCATCTTCACCATCACACTCAACTGTGATTTCTGTTCCACATTTGATAGCTGCAGACATGAGGTTCAGAACGCTCTTAGCCTGAAGTCTCTTCTCACCTGCCACAAGAATAATGCTGCTCTTGAACGGAGCTGCTGTCTTTGCTAATGTTGCTGCTGGTCTAGCGTGGATTCCTGTTGGATTTGAAACTGTTACTTTCTGAGATACCATAATATCTTCCTCCCTTATTGATTGTTATATTTAATAAATAATAGTGTATACTTCCAGTCATAACTATACACATTGCTAATTGTTAGTATAACCTTTTCACGAATACTTGTCAAATTATTCTAGGCAAAATATCAGTCAAATATCTCCATCATACACTCTTCCTCAAACTGTCTGGAATAAAGGTTATAATAATGTCCTCTTCTGCCAATTAATTCCCGATGTTTTCCCTGTTCTATGATCTTTCCATCCTTCATCACCAGAATCAGGTCTGCATTGCGCACCGTTGACAGTCTGTGTGCGATCATAAATGATGTATGCCCTGCCAGCAGTTCATCCGTTGCCTTCTGAATCAGCTGTTCTGTCCAGGTATCAATCGAAGACGTCGCCTCGTCCAGGACAAAGATCGCAGGCTTTGCAAGAATCGCTCTGGCAAATGAGATCAGCTGCTTTTCTCCGGTAGAAAGACGGTCGCCACCTTCGCCAACATCCGTATCATAGCCCTGCTCCATACGGTCAATTACCTGATCTGCTGATACCCGTCTTGCGGCTTCTTCGACTTCCGCATCCGTAGCATCCAGTCTCCCATATCGTATATTTTCCCGTATCGTGCCGGAGAACAGGTGCGGATTCTGCAGCACATATCCGATCTGACTGTGCAGCCAGAGCTGGGAACGTTTCCGATAATCCACGCCATCAATTAAAATCTCTCCGGATGTAGGCTCAAAGAATCTGCCTGCCAGGTTCACAATTGTCGACTTACCAGCTCCCGTATCCCCTACGATTGCCACTGTTGTTCCGACCGGTATCTTCAGATTCAGATGTTCCAGTACATATTCTTTACCATCCGGATACCGGAAACTCACATCCCGGAACTCGATATCCCCGCGGATCGGTTCCCAGTTTTCCCGCTTCGGCTCTGCCGAATCGCCATACCTTTCCAACACCTCCGGTGTATCGGTAATATTCGGTTCCTGCTCCAGCAGATCTGCCACTCGTTCTATATTGGCCTGACAGGAAATCATATCAGACAGGAGCCTTGCCAGCTGCTGGATCGGTTCAAAGATTCCCACTGCATAAGACAGAAATACCGACAATGTACCCAGTGCAATGATCTGATGCTCTACAAAATATCCGCCACGCGCCAGCACGAACGCTGTCACTACGGAACTAAAGAACAAAATCATCGGCATATAGACTGCCGTAAGTCTGGCAAGTGTCATGGAGTGCGACTTCATCCGTCCTGTCACATTACAAAATGTATGATCATTTAACTCCTCCATCGCCAGCGTCTTACTGGTTTCCACTCCGGTGATCCCTTCATTAAACGCTCCTGTTATTTCTGAATTAACCTCTCGGATATTCCGGTTCCAGAACAGCATCTTTTTCTGAAAAACAAAAGTCAACACTGCAATAAACGGAACTACCAGCATAATGATCACTGCCAGCTTCCAGTTCAATGCGAACATGATGGCAAATACACCAAGTACATACCCAAACGCCCAGAACATATCTACCAGTCCCCAGGCAATCACTGATGCGATCTTTGAAGTGTCACTCATCACCCTCGCGTGGATATATCCTACCGGAGTTGTATTATAATAAGAAAATGAAAGCTTCTGCAAATGCACAAACTGGGCTCTCTTCATATCTCTTCCCACGTTCATTTCAATCGTAATTGCCGCCCGGACACTGAAAAACACACAGACCATCTGCATAATGATTACACCCGCATATGCGATTGCAAACAACCAGATTCCGTGCAGTGTATCCGGCACGATAAAATGATCGATCGCATAGCTCTGGAATAGCGGAACTGCCACATCCACAAGAATCAGCAATATATTCAGACCAAACGTGGTCGCAAATTCCTTACGATATGGGCGGAAGAACGGAAACATCTGTCTCCAGATTCCGACACTGAGGCTCTTCGGTTCTTTTTTATTACTCTGCATCAGAATCACCTCCCTCACTCAGAAGTCTCCTGTCATCCTGATTCAGCTGGATCTCATAGATTTTCTGATAAATGCCTCCGTGACGGATCAGTTGTTGATGTGTGCCACACTCCTCGATCACGCCATGATTCAGCACCAGAATCTGATTTGCTTCCATCAGCGTCGTAATCCGGTGCGAGATCAGAATTACGGTAGCTTCTTTCATTTTTGACCGGAGTGCACGCCGGATCCGCACATCCGTATCTGCATCCACCGCGGAAAGCGAATCATCAAAGATCATGATCGGTGCCTTTGCGATCAGCATCCGCGCGATTGCAACCCGCTGCCTCTGTCCGCCAGACAAGGTCACACCGCGCTCACCCACGATCGTATCATATCCATCCGGAAATGCCATGATTGCATCATCCACGCAGGCAATCCTTGCAGCCTCACGGATTTCATTCATCGTCGCATCAGGATTGGCAGCTGCGATATTGTCCCGGATGGTTCTGGAAAATAAAAAAGGCTCCTGCAGTACCATTCCTACATGACTGCGTATCCAGCTTCTCGGAATATCACGAATATCCACACCCCCGATCTGTACCGTTCCCTTCTCCAACTCATAAAGTCGATCCAGCAAATGTACGATCGTTGTCTTACCGCTTCCCGTTCCACCAAGAATACCGCAGGTTGTCCCTTCTTTTATATGAAAGCTCACATCTTCCAACACAGACTGATTCTCTTCATATCCAAAACTTACGTGGTCAAACGCAATCTCCGTATGCTCCGGAATTACGCCGCCCTCACCCATTTCTTCTTCTGCCGAATCCAGAATGTAATTCACTCGGTCAAATGACACACCCGTCTTACTCATTTCCGACAGGATTCTTCCCAGGCTTCGCACAGGCCATACCAGCGTCGTATTATAAGATGCAAATGCGATAAATTCTCCGGCCGTAATAGATCCATGCACCGCCTCAATCGCACCAAGCGTTACGATCACAAGCACCTGCAATCCGGTAATCAGATCTCCCACCGCCCAGTACAATCCCGACAATGTACCAAGCCGGATCCAGAGTCTGGCAAATATCTCATTTTTCTCATCAAACTGATCAATTTCAAACCTTTCTCTTCCAAATGCCCGCACTACTCGCACACCCGTCGCATTCTCCTGCACCACCGTTGACAGATCTCCTTCTGCCTCATCCGCTGCCGTATAATTCTTCGCGATCAGATGATAAAATATGCCGGAATACAGTACAACAACCGGTGTAAAGGCAAGTGCCACCACTGTCAGCTTCATATTCATTGTAAGCATCATTGCCAGCGACACCACCAACAGAAACACCGTACGAAACACTTCCAGCACCTGGGTAACTACAAAGTTTCTTATTGTCTCTACATCTGCAGTGCAACGCTGTATAATATCGCCTGTCTGCACACCATCATGCCACTTCATCGGCAGTCTCTGCACATGTGCAAACAGAATATCACGCATATTCTTTGCAAAGGTCTCTCCCGCCTTTGCCGTCTGACTCCGATACAGATAGATCATAATTCCATTCACAAGAGCAATGCCGATCACCTCTAGCGAAATCAGCCAGATATGCTCTTTCAGGTACGGAATTCCATCTTCCACAAGCACACGGTCAATAGTAAATCCAAAAATTCTCGGAATCAGCGAATTCAAAAGCGTAGACGCAAGTGATGCCAGCAGAATAATGATAAAACACCCTCTGGTGCCCTTTGAAAATCTGAGGATCAGTTGTATTTTTCCATTCTTGTCTCCCATACACACTCCCTGTAACTTCCTGTATAGTCTTATACAATTTTTGTTATTGAGTTTATTATACATGAAGCAGTATACTATGTATATAACGTAACGCCGATTGTAAAAGTACACCTTACAAAATACTTTACAGGCATTTTCACACAATCAAATGAAAGGATTTTATCAATTATGAAAACAAGATGGAATTCATACTGTACTCAGTGTCTGCTGAAAAAGCACCTGACAAATTACCCGGATACAGCCACGGAAGAAGAACGGCTCACCTACATCCGCCGACTGTTCTCCATTCTGACAGACATAGCTCCCGGTGAAAGCTCCCCGGTCATCGTCAACCGCATCCTTACCCTTCAGAAAGAAATGTTTGATCAGTTCGTCGATTATACCGATATCAAGAAACATTTCAATCAGCTTATGCTGGAACAGGAAGACTGGATCTATGCTGATATTTCTTCTGCCACTGACCCGATCCGCCGTGCTTTACAATACGTCATGAAGGGAAATTATATTGACTTTGGTGTGCTGTCTGATGTAAACAGCGAAAAATTAATGGAACTCTTGTCGCAAGCGAAAGACCAGACAATCGATGAGCAGATATTTGAAGAACTGATGCAAGATCTTACATCAGCGAAAAATATGGTACTACTGACCGACAACTGTGGCGAGATCGTATTAGACAAGCTTCTCATCCGCACGATCATGTCTCAGTTCCCGGATCTGCAGATCCACGTCATCGTCCGCGGCGGTCATGCACTGAACGATGCCACCATGGAAGATGCCTGTCAGGTCGGGCTCCCGGATCTGGTTAAGGTCATCGGTAATGGCACCTGCCTGCAGGGAACTTATCTCCCGGACATATCAAAAGAAGCCCGTGACCTTCTGGAACAGGCGGATGTAATCCTTTCCAAAGGCCAGGGCAACTTTGAAAGTCTGCAATACTGCGGACTGAATATTTATTATCTTTTCCTATGTAAATGCGATTTATTTACCAAACGCTTCCACACACATTTATACAACGGCATTCTTACGAACGACCGTTATGTGTAATCCTGTGAAATACTATCGTAAAGATGATGCCTTTGACCACTGAAGTCAGAGACATTGCCCACCAGATTCCATCCAATCCCAGCGGTGTGATCGCAAGTGCCATTGCAAATGGGATTCTGGATCCAGTAAACACGATACTGATGATGCTGCACAGTCTGGTTCTTCCAAGACCGGACAGTGCACCTATCGTCATCAGCTCCACGCTCATAAATGCTTCACTGATTCCAATGATCAGAAAATAACTCACTGAGATCTGTATCGCTTCCGCTTCATGGAAGAATATCTCTGACAACGGTTCCGGAAAGATGAAAAAGAGTGCCATGATCAGGCATCCCCATGCTGCGATTGTGCGGAATGCGATCCAATATCCATTACGGATTCTGTCCATCTTCCCTGCCCCGTAATTCTGCGCAGAAAATGCATTGATCGACGCCGCGAATCCATCTGCCGTATTCCAGGACAATGCTTCTACCTGTCCCCCTACCCTCTGGACAGCCACCGCCGCCGGGCCAAAATCTGCCACCATACGGGTGAGTACCATGGAAATCGCACAGTATGCAGTACTTTGAAGTGCCGTAGGCACACCAATCCGAAAGATCCCCTGATAATATTTCTTTTCCGAAGGGCGAAACAGATAACATTCTGACAATACATTTTTCTTGCCGTCTCTGATCACACCAAGTACCAACACCGTCATTACAATAAACTGTGCCAATACCGTTGCGATCGCCGCACCGACTACTTCCAGTCTTGGAAATGGACCAACCCCCAGTATCAACAGCGGATCCAATACTACATTTACAAAAAGTCCCAGAAAATTCGCCACGAGCGGTGTCTTCGAATCTCCCTGTGCCGTATAAATCCCCGTAAGCACGAACGTCAGATAGGAAAATATCACCAGTCCGCAGGTAATCCGTGTATATACCACCGCATATCGTACCGTCTCAGCATCTCCCACATGAAAAAGTGCGATCAGTTCATCCGTAAAAAGGGTACAGACTGCCGCAAATATAACAGCAAATATAACCGTAAGCTGGACAGCTGAACAGGCATACTGTCCTGCTTCATCACGCCTTCCACGTCCCAGCGCCTGGGCTACATTCACCTGTCCTCCCATTTTCGCCAGAGCAGACAATCCCTGCGACAGCCACACGTACATACCGCCCACACCGACACCAGCCACTGCACGTGAACCAAGCATTCCAATCCACGCCATGTCCGTAATGCTGTAAAATGTATTTAAAAAGGACGTTGCCATGATCGGCAGCGCCAAAGCAATCAATGCTTTCAAAATAGGTCCTTCCGTCAGAACCACCTGTCTGTTCTTACTCATGTTCTTCTCCAATCAATGCTCTACCATAGACATGATAGCATAATCATCCCTTGTCGTAAATCGGATATCCGGCTTTTAAATACTTCCGATATCATAGACCGGTTCCTGCCTTTCACGAAGCACAAACCGGTCATCATCGAACTTTAAATCTGATTCTCCTTAATGCAGGCATAAACTGATTCTGCTAAGCTTTTATGTTCTTCCGGCATCAGATGCAGCGCATCCTCTTCGGATGGCTTGGCTGCCTGTGCCGCATCCAGGAAAATACATCCATTCCGGTCAGCTACTGCCTTGTAGCAGGCCGGAAATTCTTTAGATCTTGTTATCGCGCTGTCATCAAAATGATCTCCGAATGTCAGCTTGCTGATATTTTCCCCAATCTCCGGCGGTGACATCAATATGATCTTCGGGCAGAACTTCTGCTTCTCTGCTGCAAAATCATGGATCTCCTTCACCAGTCTCTCCGCACCTGCTGCGATCTCTTCCGTACAAAGTCCAAAGTCCATCTTCAGGTCATTGGTTCCAAGCATCATCACCACTGCATCGACCGGCTTGTGGGAATTCAGGCATGGCTTGAGATATTCCAGACCGCTCTTCCATCCCTCTCCCGGCGCCTTATACATCGTAGTTCTTCCGTTACATCCTTCTTCGATTACTTTATACTCGTCTCCCAAAAGTTGCTGTAACCGTCCTGTCCAGCGGATGTCCTCTGGCCATCTGCCGCCAGTCACAGGATTATAACCATACGTATTAGAATCACCATAACAAAGAATTGTTTTCATCACTCCACCGATCCTTTCTTCAAAATCCGGAACATATTCTTATGAAAATCCAAGATACCTTCCTGTTTCATTTTTCCAAGTTCTTTTGACAGGGCGCTTCGATCCAGATTCAGATATTCTGCCATCTGCTGCCTGTTAAATGGAATCTCGAAAATCTCACCGTCCGCTTTCAATGACTGTGCTGTCAGATACGTAAGCACACGCTCTCTGATCGTCTTCGGCGTCGTACAGAAAATGCGCTGGGATAAGATCAGATTCTTCCGCAGCGAAATCTGCAGCATATTCTTCTGAATCTTCTCCTGCCAACCGCTTCCTGTATTTGTTAGAATCCAGCGGACATCCAGCCAGAGTACATTCGTATCCTCAGCCGCAGACACTTCCACCATCATCGGTTCCTCACAGAACGCATACGTCTCCGCAAACACTTCGCCTTCTCCCACTTCACTCAGGATACTTTTATTCCCCCATGGATCTACGGTCTCAATATGGACCCGACCTTTCGTCACGACCCCCAATTCGTGTATCACATTTCCCATCTGACAGATTCGCTCATTCTTCCGATACTCCGTCTCCCACAGACAATTCATCTCTTCCATTTCTTTCCATTCTGCATCGCTCACGCCCTGGAATAACGGATTCGCAATATCATTCATATTCCGTCCCCTTTCGTGGTTATAACCACCGATTTTTCATTTTCATTATAATAAACTAAGTCCAGTAACACAAGATTAATATTAGGAGGAATCACTTATGATCAGAAGAATTATTCATATAGACGAAGAGAAATGCAATGGATGCGGAGCCTGCGCAGATGCCTGTCACGAAAGTGCTATTGGCATGGTTGATGGAAAGGCAAAGCTCCTGCGAGATGATTACTGCGACGGGCTGGGCGACTGTCTGCCGACCTGTCCGACCGGCGCCATCACATTTGTAGAACGAGAAGCCGCGGCATATGATGAAGCTGCCGTGCTCGCCAACCAGAAAGCAAAGCAGGAAAAGGCTACCGTCCAGGCAAACACGCAGTCAGCACCTGCTGCCAAGCCTGTATTCTCCGGATGTCCCGGCTCCAGAATGCGTACCCTGCACACGGAAGTCTCTGCCAGTGAGACATCCACAGAAACTGACAACGGGACATCCACACCGGCTGCTCCGCTGACCTCTCAGCTTGGCCAGTGGCCATGCCAGATCAAACTGGTCCCGACACACGCACCTTACTTTAACGGCGCAAAGCTGCTGATCGCAGCGGACTGTACTGCATACGCTTACGCCAACGTGCATCAGAAATTTATGAAAGGCAAGATTACAATCATCGGATGCCCGAAACTGGATGCTGTTGATTACAGTGAAAAGCTGACAGAGATCATTGCCGGAAATGATATCAAGAGTGTCACCGTGCTCCGCATGGAAGTGCCATGCTGCGGCGGACTGGAACAGGCTGCTATCACCGCATTGAAGAATAGTGGCAAATTCATCCCGTGGCAGGTAGTGACATTCTCAATCGATGGAAAGATATTAGAATAAATCCATAAAAAATCACTCAAGCGACCAGAGCCTGAGTGATTTTCCCTTTTTATCGCCATAAGATTACCCACTTCACGGTCAGAATCCTGTGGAAGCTGCACGCATACCTGAACGTATATTTTTTCTAATTCAAATTATTTTTAAATATTTTTAGATTCGTAACATTTGTTACATACTTTCTCCACATTTCCGGTTATCCTATAGACACAACAAAGAAAACAAATCAAACAACAAAGGAGTGTCAGTTATGAAAAAATATATTTGTGAACCATGTGGCTATGAATACGATCCGGCAATCGGTGACCCAGACGGCGGTATTGCACCGGGCACGGCATTTGAAGATATCCCGGACGACTGGGTATGTCCAGTCTGCGGATTAGGAAAAGACGTATTCGTTCCTGCCGAAGATTAATTACCCATTTTCGCCAGACACCTTATCGTAGTCCAGAATCTGTATTTTATTTCTGGAAGACAGACGAATCAATCCCTCGTCCTGGAGCGCAACCAACATCCGGGACAGGGATGGTCTCGTCGCATTCAGATACGAAGCCAGTTCTTCCCGATTCATATGCAGCGTCACGCTGTAATCGGAATTACAGTTTTCCAGCAGAAATGCACAGATTCTCTGACGGAGATTACCGCTTGTAAGCACTTCAATCTGATGATTATTCTTATCCACTTTTTCAGCAAAAAGCTGAAGCATATTAAAGATCACCTTACTGTGATGCACACAGTTACGCTCACATCTTCCTCCAAAGAAGTTCTGTGAGACTTCCAACAGTGTCGCTTTCTTCCTTGCTCTGGCATAACAGGAATACCCCGGCTGACGTAAGAACAGTTCAACCTCACCGAAATATTCCCCTTCAGCCAGCATGGACATCCGCGTGATCTTTCCATTCAGATTAATGCTTCCAACTTCCACTTCTCCCTCAAGAATAAAATACAGCTTCTGCGGACGGTCTTCCTGTCTGAAAATGTATTCATTTTTCTGATATGTACGAGTCACTGCCTGAGAGCAGACCAGACTTTTCTGCATCTCTTCTTCAGTCAGATCTCGAAATATCTGTAGCTTTTGTAACGTCATAATACCAGCCAACCTTTTCTCTGATGATATGGTTTCATTATAGATCAGTGAAAAAAGTGATTCAATAACGCGAGGTGATTTTCATGAACAACAAGGCAATGTACAACTTATCTTACGGACTCTTTGTATTAACCGCACGGGAAAATGAGAAAGACAACGGCTGTATCGTAAATACAGTGGCACAGGTCACCACTTCTCCGAATCGAATTCTCGTGGCTGTGAACAAAAATAATTATACCCATGGCATGATTCTTCGGACGGGTGAATTTAATGTTTCCATCCTGACGGAACGTGCTGCATTCGACACATTTAAGCACTGGGGATTTCAGAGCGGTTCTGACGTAGATAAAGCTGTCGGCATTACCTTTCGGCGTGCAGACAATCAGCTTATTTATCTCACTGAAGAAACCAATGCCTATATCAGCGCCAAAGTCATCTCCACTACAGATCTTGGAACACATACCTTATTCCTTGCCGATGTAACAGACGCAGAAGTATTGTCCGATGATCCATCCGTAACCTACAGCTATTACCAGCAACATATCAAGCCGGCACCGGCGAAGACTGCAAAAAAAGGCTATATCTGTACCGTATGTGGTTATATCTACGAAGGAGATCCATTACCGGAAGATTTCATTTGCCCGATCTGCAAACATCCGGCATCCGATTTCAAACCGTTGTAACAATAAAACGATTGTATTCATAAAGGAGAACCGCTTATGACAAACATTACATTTGACGATAATTTAATCACTGGAAACGATACCATTGATACCCAACACGAAGAACTGATCAACCGCATTCAACAGTTCGTAGCAGCCTGCGAATCCGGCGATGGCAAAGTCAAAGCTATTAAAATGCTAGATTATCTGGACGAATACACCAACTTCCATTTCCAGGCCGAAGAAGAATTGCAGAAAAAAGTATCCTACCCAGAGCTTGCAAAGCATCAGGAAAAGCATGATGAATTTAAGAAATCTATCCAGGAATTATATGATTTTCTGAATGAGAACGAAGGTCCGAACGAGCAATTTATAGAACAGGTGAAAATCAACGTCGTAGACTGGCTCTTCAAACACATCAAAACCTTTGACCGGTCAGTTGCAGAATATATACACCTTAATAACAATGCGGAAAGATTATAAACACCAAAAGCAAAAAGAGGAGCAAATGCCCCTCTTTTTACATCTTTTCGAATAATCCTGCTATCTTATCCGTGTATTTCTTCACATATATTACAAATGTCCAGATTCCAAAATAATGCTTCATCAGTTCATCGCATTCTTTCCTGGTAATCTCCGGCTCTCTGTCTGCCACGCACATGGCATCATACATAACGATACCTTCCTTCACCTGGAACGGCAGCATCTTGAATCCGTTACTCTCATAGAATGCCTTACGTCTCACACGCTGCTCATAATTCTCTGCATTCGGATCCATCTCTTCGATACACAGGAAAATACGACTGTCACTGTACTTTTTCTGAATAGTCTGTAAAATTCTGCCTCCGTATCCGGCTCCACGCTTCGTATCATCTATCGCAAGATAGGATATATAGATGATATCTTTATAATACACATTATATACCAGCCCGATCAGCTCCTCCTGATCATATACTCCGTAGAATTCTCCTCTGCCGTCACGCGTCAGCATCTTGAGCATCCAGAATGGTATCTTTTCTTCTCTTGGAAAGGCCTCTTTATATATATCCTTCAGTCCTTTCCGATTCAATTTGTTATTCCTGTATCCGACAAATCTAAGTCCTGACATTCTTTAATACCTCTCGCTTATCATTAGTTTCCAAACATCATAGCACACTTAGAATTGCTTTTCAATCTCTATACACATTCTATATAATCTCGGTAATCTGCCTCGCTGGCAAATAACATATATTCGTCTTCCACGTATCCCATATAACCTTCTGCCGTTGCATATCCTTTCATATTTACACCTCCGCCATCGCCTTGTTTTCAGGCTTTTTACTCTTTTATGGCTTCAGTATAATAAATAAGGTGTCCATTAATACGGACACCCACAATCTTTTTATATTCTATTCTTCTTCCTCTTCAACCTCTTCTCCGGCAAGCTTCAGGATATCTGCCACATCATCCTCGGATATCTGCATCCGGTCTGCAACTTCATCTACAGATACTTTCCTTCCGTACTCTTCTTTCATATTGCGAATGGTCTCGTCAAGATCAGATACCTTTTGCACCATCTTGTCTTCCTGACGCTTCGTCTCACTCTGCGACTCCAGTGTCATCTGCATATCCATGCGGACTTTCTCAAGAATCTCTTCTTCCACGGGCTCGCCTTCTGCTTCACTCATTGCCATCATCAGACTCAGGCTTCCCTCCTGGATCAGATCTCCAATAAATGCACCTGTTGTATGCACCTTGATTGCTTCCTCTACAACTTTCGGAAGATAATAATCCAGCATTGCCTCCTGCTCATTCGTCACATCCATGTTACTGATGTCCTGCAAGTACTCTGCCACATACGCCTTTTCCTGCTCGGTAAGGCTGGCTCTCGGATCTTCCTCCCCAGCTTTCTCGCTGGCATGACCTGTATATCCTGCCACCTCGATCTTCTGTGCCATCAGGAATTCCACCACCAGCTCCATCTGTTCTTCCGTAAGATTCTCGTCACGGAAAAATGCCGCCAGTTCTTCCTGCGTCATACGGTTACCCTGCGCTGCTGCTTTCGCAAGAAGCTCTGCTAATTTTTTCTGAAATTCTTCTCTGTCTGCCATATCTATAACCTCTCGTATTTGTCCATATAAAGATAATCACCTCAGAACCATATCCATGATCACTCTCTGAGCACTACACCTATTGTAATATGACGCAGACAAACTTTCAACTACATTTCCCCGGCAGTAATCGCTCCGACCGGACAGACCTTTTTGCAATTACCGCAGCAGATACAAGTCACAGAATCGATCACCGCATGCCCGCCATCCATCTGGATGCAGGCGCGCGGACAGGCATTCTGGCAGGCTCCGCAGCCGATACAGCCTTCCTCTACTTTATACGTTTCGCCTTTTACCTGCTCTCCACCAAATGCAAAATTCTTCTTCTCAATCCGCTCTGTCTGCAGGGAGAACCATTCGCCTTGTCCACGGAAGATCTGAAATACTGTCAGTACTCCCCGGGATTCTTCCGTCGGGTAAATATCATACATATACGGATTCTTCTCAAAAAGTCCAGACAGTAACTCCGGTCCAAGTTCTCTCACCTCTCCGACAACAGATACCGCCACACTGTGCATGGTATCCGTTCCTTTCAGAGCTGTCAGTGCAATGTGTGGCGAACAAATCAATCTCTTATAAAATCCCTTTCCCGTGGCAGTCAGAAAATATATACTGTCATCATCACAATCCATCAGGTCAATGGCGCAGGTCACAGGATGCCCATCCTCGTCTGTTGTCGCCATGATAGATGTATGTATTTCTTCTACCACATATCGGAAAATATCTTTAACTTCCATTGAATTATCTCATTCCTTTCATTGCCGGAGATACACGCTTGTACACCAGCATCGTAATCACTGATACGATCAGACCTTTAAATATATTGCCCGGCAGCGCACTGTACAACACTACATCCAGTTTGGTATGGATAAATGGAATCACCTCAGCAAATGATGCAATTACCTGATCAATCGGCATGAATATCTGATACATCGGAAGCAGTACAAAGTAATTCATAATTGCCGCCATGATACCCATTGCCACGCTTCCTGCCACACAGGATACTACTGCTATCTTTCTGGTCTTTTTCTGCTTATAGATCAGTCCTGCGATAAATACCAGGCTTGCACCCATCAGGAAATTCGCCAGCTCACCGATTCCACCGGTTGAAGTAGACAGTGCCTGCAGTACATTCTTAATCAGTTCTACAACGGTACCTGCCACCGGTCCTAATGCAAATGTAGTCAACAAAGCAGGTACATCCGATGCATCCATTCTGGCAAATGACGGTGCTAACGGCATCGGCACTTCCAGAAATGCAAGGATATAGGAAATTGCCGCCATCAACGCAATTACCGTAAGATAACGTGCCTTACCTGTGGTCTGTGCGCCGGCCTGTACTGCCGCTGTTTTTGTTGTGTTCTTTTCTGTTGTGTTACTCATGATGTTCTTCCTCCCATTCTTTCAGGGGAGCTCTGTACATAGTTGTGTAATCAATGTCATCTCGCTTGTTGCACAAATAAAGGCAGTCCCATTCGGGGACTGCCTGATCTACATCTTTATACGGATATCGGAATCTCCTGATTCCTTCATCGATATCTGCTCTTCTATGTACATCCTCTTTCATCCGGACTATAACCGTCGGTACTGGAATCTCACCAGTTCGGCTCTGACTGTGTTCAGAGTTCGCAGACTTTACTGCCGGTGGGGAATTGCGCCCCGCCCCGAAGATATTGTTATTTTCAAGAAAAGGTTAGCACTTTCTAATCCATCTGTCAACCCTGGATTCTCCCCTTGCTTCTTCTGCCTCATCCAGCATCTGGTTTGCAGCTGCATTAATATATTTTGTCATATGAAATTTATCCACACAATACAAGCTACGATCAACATA